>NZ_LT607412.1:2410325-2711616 GCF_900091455.1 Micromonospora coriariae
TGCCATCACCTGCCGGAACCATCGACGGCGAGGCGCCGATGCCGGTGGAGACGGTGGTGAACCGGTAGCCCTGGCCGGTCAGAGCGGGCAGCAGTCGGTCCAGCGCGGCCACCGTCTGCGCCCGGTCGCCGCCCCCGTCGTGCATCAGCACCACGGCGCCCTGCCCCCGCCTTGGAGTGGCCGCCTGCACGATGTTGTCGACACCCGGGCGCTGCCAATCCCTGGTGTCCCGGTCAGCGAGCACAGCGACGTGCCCGGTCCCCGCGGCGGCGCGCAGCGCGGCGTACTCGGGCCCGGTCAGCGCCGTCGGCACCGAGGAGAACGGTGGCCGGAGCAGGGTGACCTCCTGGCCGGTCGCCGTGGCGATCGCCTTGCGGGTCAGCGAGAGTTCCAGCTCACGCCGCCAAGCCGGCAGTGCGGCGAGGTCGGAGTGGGTGAAGGTGTGTGACCCGATTTCGTGGCCCTCGGCGAGAATCCGCCGAACCAGTTCCGGATGCTCGTTGACGCGGGCCCCGACCACGAAGAAGGTCGCGTGTGCGCCGTGCCGGCGCAGCACGTCGAGCACCTGCGGGGTCCAGCGCGGGTCCGGTCCGTCGTCGAAGGTCAGCGCGATCGTCCGGTCCGGCAGGGCTCGACTGACCGGCTCTGCCCGATCCAGCCGCAACACCGGGCCGCCCGAGCCGACCTGGGCCGGTACGCCCGGCGTGGCGGAGCCGTCGGCGGCGGGGGCACCGGAGCCACCGGCGAGCCCGGTCACCACGCCGTTGACCGTGAGCGCCGCGAGCAGCAGAAGCAGTCCGAGCAGAAGGAGTAGCCAGTGTGCCCGGGGATCGCGCCGGGCCACGTGTCGCGCCATCGTCACCGGGGCTTACCGGGTGGCCTGCTCGGCTTCGCGGTGTTGCGATGCTGGTCGCTCTGGCCCGGCTGGTCGGTGGCGGTCGGGGCCACCCTGGCCGGCGGGCCGGAACGCCGGGCACCAGCGGTCGGGGTGGGGCTCGGCAGAGGGGTCGACGTGCCGGTCACCGAAGAGGTCGACGGCGGGTCGGCCACCCGCGGCTGGTTGATCGCGTCCACGCCGACCTCCACCGGCCGTGGCGCACGAGGGTCGTCGGACCAGCCGGGCAGCGGCACCGAGGTGTCCAGGAACAGCCCGGCAGCGATGAGCCCGAGGCTGGTGAGCAGGCCGAGAGCCATCGCGGTCCCGGCGACGACGGTCAGGCGGCGACGCCGACCGGTCCCATCGACGAACACCGGCGGAGCGCCGCCCGGTTGATTGTGCATCTGCCGAACTCCCACCGTTACCGCGTCGCGACCGTCCGGTCCGGCGCCCGAAACCCGATGGTCCGGGTCTCCGGTGCAAACAGCGGCACCGCCGCCGGGAGCGTTACATCCGGTCAGGTCGTACGCAGCTCGTCCACCGCCGTGCTGGCGCGCAGGAAGAGCAGGCCGACCCCGACCGTCAACAGCACAGCGGCCAGCGCGGTGCCGCCCAGCCAGGCCAGCTGCTCCAGCGGTACGTCCGGAACCCGCTCGGCCCCGGCGGTCTCCACGATCCGGACGTACTGCTGCCGGGTCGCCGGATCGTCGCAGAGTGCCGCCGTGGCGTCACAGACCTCGGACGACGACATGCCGATCGTCGCCTTCGGGAAAAGCCCGCGGCCGAGCAGCGTGCCGACGCCGAGGGCGAGCACGATCGCCGGCACGGCGGGAGTCAGCGCCTGCCAGGCGACGGAGCGGCTCAGGGTGGCTCGAGGTACGCCGGTGGCGACCAGGGCGGCGTAGGCCCGGCGGCGGGACACGATCCCCTCCACGAGCGCGACGATCAGCCCTCCGGCGGCGATCAGCACGGCCAGCGCGACCGCCGAGTCGACCAGATTCATGGTGGACAGGTAGAACGAGTCGGCACCCGCGTCGACTCCGTCGCGCAGGTTCTGTTCCCGGTCGAGTGCGTCCTGCGCCACGAAGTAGGCGCGCAGCGCGGCCGCGCCGGCACCGAAGATCAGAGCGGCCAGCAGCGCGGCGAACGTACGGCTGCCCGCCCAGGGGTCGGACATCAGCCGGCCCGCGGCGAGCAGCGCCGGCGGACGGCGGGCGTGCCGGCGCAGCAGCCGGCCGCAGGTGTACGAGATCCAGCCGGTGCCGATCACCACCCCGATCATCGCCGCGAGGCCACCTGCCAGGAACAGCAGCGGCACCAGCCAGCTCAGCACCTCATCGTTGCCGTCGAAGCGGTACAGCACCGGCCGGACCGCCGCGAAGGACGCCAGCCCCAGCCCGATCAGCAGCCCCGCCCAGGGGCGTGGTCCGCGTTCCCTCGCGGCCTTGCGGGTCACTCCGAGCGGGCTGGTGGTGACCCTGCGCAGCATCAGGGCGGTGGCCAGCGCCGCTACCACCGGCAGACCGAGCACCACCGCGGCCAGCGCCCCGGCCGACGGCAGCACGTCGGTCGGCAGGGCGAGTTGCCCCTGCGCATCCGGCCGGTGCAGCAGCTCCCGGCCGGCCAGGTAGACGCCCAGCCCGACGACGGTCCCGATCAGGCTGGCCAGCCCGGTCTCCAGCACCGCCAGCCGGGTGACCTGGCCGGGGGTGGCGCCGGCCAGCCGGAGTGCGGCGAGCCGCCGGTCCCGGCTCGGCGCGCCGAGCCGGGCGCACTGGCCGGCCAGTGCCAGCACCGGGACGGTCAGCAGCAGCAACGCGAACGCGGTGCCGCCGCGCAGCCCAGGCTCCCGCAGCAGCTCATTGCGGTACTGCTCGGACTCCGCCCACGCGTCACCGACGGGCTTGTCGATGGCCAGCACGGTGAGCGCCGCCAGACCGGCCAGGGTCGCCAGCAGGGCGCTGAGCGCGGTGAGCACCACCCGGGCGGTGTCGGTGCGGGTGCCGGCCAGCGCGAGCCGGACCAGCGTCGCCGGCCTCACCGGGAGCCGCCGGCCAGCGGCACGTCGAGCCCCAGGCCGCTGTGGTCGACCAGGCCGTCGCGCAACACGATCTCCCGATCGGCGTACGCGGCGATCCGCGGCTCGTGGGTGACCAGCACGACGGCGGTGCGCTGCTCGCGGGCGAGCCGGACCAGCTGGGTGAGCACCTGCTCGCCGGTGAGGGTGTCCAGCGCGCCGGTCGGCTCGTCCGCGAAGAGCACCCGGGGCTCGGTGACGAGGGCCCGCGCGGTGGCGCAGCGCTGCTGCTGCCCGCCGGACATCTCGCCGGGCCGAAGGTCGGCCAGCTCGGCCACCCCGAACCGCTCCAGCCAGGTGAGCGCCGCCGTCCGTGCCTCTCGCCGCCCCGTGCCGGCGAGGAGCAGGGGCAGGGCGACGTTCTCCGCCGCCGTCAGTTCGGCCACCAGCTGGCCGAACTGGAACAGCACACCGAACTCGGTGCGCCGCAGCCGGGACCGGGCAGCCTCCGACAAGGTGTCGATCCGGTGGCCGCGCCAGGTGACCTCGCCGGCGTCGGGCCGCAGGATCCCGGCCAGACAGTGCAGCAGGGTCGACTTGCCGCAGCCGCTCGGGCCGGTGACGGCGACGATCTCGCCCTCGGTCACGTCGAGCGTCACGCCGCGCAGGGCGGGCGTCGGGCCGTACGCCCGAACCACGCCGCGAGCCTGGAGTTGCGTCACGGATGCACCTCCCGGTGCCAGTCGGCGACCCGATCCAGCGTGGTGTGCAGCCACCGCAGGTCCGCGTCGAGGTGGGCGAGCGCGAAGTCGGCCGCGACCACGTCGCTGAGGGTGGCTGCCGGGTCGGCCTTGACGGCGGTCAGCTCACGCAGCCGCGCGGTGTGCGCGGCGCGCTGGGCGATCAGGTAGGACCGGGCCCGGTCGACGTCGGCTACCAGCAGCGCCACCACGACCTTGGCGAAGAGCGTGCTGGCCACATACGGCATCGGGGGCTCCACGGTGGACAGCCACCGGTCGAGCGTGGCCCGACCCTCACCGGTCAGCGCGTACGCCGTGCGGTCGGGCCCGGCCGCACGGTCCTGACCGGCGGCGGCCACCAGGCCGTCGCGTTGCAGACGACCGAGAGTGGCGTAGACCTGCCCGAAGGCCAGCGGCCGAGCCCGGGGCAGCCGCTCGTCGTGCGCACGCTTGAGCTCGTAGCCGTGCCGGCTGCCACCGGCGAGCAACCCGAGCAGAACGTGCGGCGTGGACACCCCTGAACTATTCACCCAGCGAATACCCCTGTCAACACCCCCACCACCCCACCCACCCCACCCTCCGCGCCCCACCCACCCCGGTGATCATGAAGTTATTGCCACGACACGCCGCGCGTGCCAGCAATAACTTCATGATCAACGGGGGCCAGCGGGCCATCGGGGGGCGGGGACCGGGACCGGCCGGAGGCCGGGGGGGTCAGGGCCAGGTGGGGGTGCGGCCGGTCTGGGCCAGGAGGTGGTCCAGGTCTGGCAGGTCCGTGGGGGTGGGGGTGGGTACCGGGTCGGCGAAGACGCCCATCTTGCGGGCGGTCGGGCCCAACTGCTCGACCAGGTTGTGCAGCTCGGCCACCGCCTCGGGGGCCGGCTGGTACGCCTGGCCGGTGGCGACGGCGAGGTCCCAGCCGTGCACTGTCAGGTCAAGCAGCGCCATGCCGCCGACGACGCTCTGCGGCATGCCCATGCCGGGCGACACGCCCTCCAGCGTGGACGGGTCCGACCAGGCGGCGGTCAGCCGGCGGGTCTCCGTCTCGAACCGGTCCCGCCAGCCATCGGCGAGATGGTCGGGCTTCTCGGACCACTCCACCGACCCCTTCACGGCCAGCGCCTGGAAGTTCACCACCACCTCGAACAGGTGGTTGACCAGGTCCCGTACGACGTAGTCGCGGCACGGCGTGGGCAGGTGGAGCTGGTCATCGGCGATGCCGCGCACAACATCGACGGTTCGCGGCGCGGCAGCCGCCAGCAGATCGCTAATGTTAGTGGCCATAGGGCCAGCGTATGAGGGTGGTCTTGAAAAAATGCGACAGCGACCGCGTGGCGACAGCCGGGGCATCCTGGACCCGAGCCGGTTGCTGCGCGAGGTTCACTTCCGGCGGCACCTGCCGGCCGAGTCGCTACGCCCGTGGGTCGAGCACTACTGGCTGATCGACTGGGCGTTGAGCGCACCGTTCGAGCAGCGGATCGTCCCGCACCCGGCGGTCAACGTGGTGTTCCGGCGCGACGGCGACGGGCCGGAGGCCGGTGAGGTGGCCGGGGTGGGCCGCAAGCTGTTCCGAATCACGCTCACCGGCACCGGCCAGGTCTGCGGGGTCCAGTTCCGGCCCGGCGGCTTCCACCCGTTCTGGCGTCGGCCGGTCGCCGAGCTGACCGGCCGCCGGCTGCCGCTGCCCGCCGGCCGGCTGGCCCCGCCCGACGACCCGGTGTGCGCGGGCACCGACGATGAGCGCCGCCACGCGTTGGATGCCCTGCTCACCGCCTGGGCGCCCGAGCCGGACCCGGCAGTGGAGGATGCCGTCCGGCTGGCCGAGGCGATCCGGACCGACCGGACGGTGCTGCGGGTCGACCACTTCGCCGCGCGCCACGACCTCCCGGTCCGCCGGCTGCAAAGGCTGTTCACCGAGTACGTGGGGGTCGGCCCGAAGTGGGTGATCCGCCGTTACCGCCTCCAGGAGGCCGTCGAGCAGGCCGCCGGAGGCCCGCTGAACTGGGCGGGCCTCGCCGCCGACCTCGGCTACAGCGACCAGGCCCACCTGGTCCGTGACTTCACGGCCGTCGCCGGGGTGTCACCCGCCGCGTACGCGCGATCGGTCCACTGAGTGCTCGACGGCCCATACCGACGCCGGGTCAGTGGCGGCGCAGCACGATCACGGCAACGTCGTCCTGGATCTCCGGTGGGGCCAGCTCCACCAGCAGCCGGGCGCAGAACCGCTCCAGGTCGGCGTCCACCGTCCTGGACGACGCGGCGAGCGCGGCCAGCCCCTCGTCGATGGTGGCGTCCCGACGCTCGATCAGCCCGTCGGTGTAGAACACCAGCGTGGCTCCGGGCGGCAGTACGAACTCCAGGTCCGCCGGACGGGGCGCGCGGACGCCGAGCAGCGGCGCCGAGTGCTGCACGAACTCGACCTTGCCGTCCAGGCTGAGCACCGGCGGCAGGTGACCGGCGCTGGCCAGCCGGACCCGCCCGCTCGGCGGGTGCAGCAACAGCACGCAGAGGGTGGCCAGCTCGTTCGGCAGCAGGGTCCGCATCAGCTCGTTGACCCGGTGCAGGATCTCGCCGGGCTGGTGTCCCTCGACCGCGTACGCCCGCACCGCGTGTCGCAGCTCGGCCATGACGGTCGCCGCGTGCAGCGAGTGGCCGGCCACGTCGCCGATCGCCAGCAACAGGTGCCCGTCGAGCATCACCAGCTCGTAGAAGTCACCGCCCACCTCGGTCTGGGCACTGGCCGGCTCGTAGAGCACCGCCAGGTCCAGCCCGGCCACGTCGGGCAGCCGGCGTGGGAGCAGGCTGCGCTGCAGGGTCACCGCGATCCGGTGCTCCTCGTCGAACGAGCGCTGCGCCTCCACCGCCGCCGCCACGGCCTGTGCGAGCTGCACGAGCACCGGGGTCCGGGCGGTCTGGGTGGCGGTCGGCACCACCACGTACAGCGGGGCGCGGTCCTCGCGCAGCCGGGCGGCGGCCACGGTCACCGAGTCGTCCGCCGGCCAGTCGAGCAGCCCCCAACTCGCCGGGGCCTCCACCCGGACGGTGGCGCCGGTGGGCACCCCGGTGTCGTCGACGACCCACGGCACCACGCTGGCCTCGGCGCCGGGCCCCGTGCAGATTCCGGCGAGGCAGTCGCCTTCGAACGTCTCGGCGATCACCGCCGCCGGGCTCTTGAAGATCTGCGCGGCACCCGCCGCGGCGGCTCCCAGCAGCCGCGTGAAGGTCGGCGCGGCGTGCACCGCCACAGTCGTGTCGGCCAGCCCGAGCAGCCGCTCGGCGAGCAGTTCGGCGCGCTGCCGGGCCTGGTAGTAGCGCAGCACCGCCCGGGCGGTGGCGATCAGCTCCTCCGGCTCGATCGGCTCCGTCAGGTAGGCGTCCGCACCCCGGGTCAATCCCTGGGCGCGGTCGGCGACGTCCACGGCGTGCGCCGACACGTGGATCACCGGCATCGCCGGGTGCGCGGCCTTGATCCGTTCGCAGACCTCGTAGCCGCTCACGTCGGGCAGCCGGACGTCGAGCACCACCAGGTCGATCCGGTCCACCTCGACCCGCGCCAGCGCCTCGGCGCCGTTCTCCGCCTCCAGCACTGTGAACCCGGCCCGGGTCAGCCAGCTGACCAGCAGGTAACGCTTTGTACGACTGTCATCGACCACCAGGACGGTCGCCGGCCCGCCGTCCACCGTCACACTCCGCCCACGGGCAGGGAAACCGTGAACGTGCTGCCCCGGCCCGGCTCGCTGGTCAACTCCAGCGTCCCGCCGAGCAGTGTCACCAGCCGCCGGGCGTACGGCAGGCCGAGGCCGGTGCCGCCGACCCGGGTCGCCCCCGGCACCTGGTAGAACTCCTCGAAGATCCGTTCGTGCAGCTCCGGGGCGATACCCGGGCCGGTGTCGCTGACCGTGAAGCTCCACCGGTCGTCGTGCTGTCGGGCCCGCAGTCGCACCTCGCCCCGCTCGGTGAACTTCAACCCGTTGTGCAGCAGGTTGCGCAGCACCTGGCCGAGGAGCACCTCGTCGGTACGCAGCACGGCCGGCGCGGGCGGCTCCTCGACCACCAGCTCCACCTCCGGCCGGGTGGCCAGTGCGCGCAGCGTGCCCCGCAGCTGGCCGAAGACCGGGCGCAGGTCCACCTCTGCCCAGTCCGGCTCGATCCGGCCGGACTCCGCCTTGGCCAGGTCGAGCAGCTCGTTGACAAGCGTGAGCAGGTCCGCCGCCGAGGAGCGGATCAGGCCGACCTGGCGAGCCTGCTCGGCGGTGAGCGGGTCGGAGGAGGAGTCGGCGAGCAGCCGCCCCAGCCCGATGATCGCGGTGACCGGAGCGCGCAGCTCGTGGCTCACGTTGGCCAGGAACCGGCTCTTGGACTCGCTCGCCGCGCGCAGTTGGGCCGACTTCTCGTCCAGCTCGGCGTAGAGGGCGACCACGCCCCGGTTGGTCTCCTCCAGCTCCTCGGTCAGCTGGTTGTAGAGCGCCAACACGCCCCGGTTCGTCTCGGCCAGTTCCTCGTTCAGCACGGCCAGCTCGTCGCGTTGGCTGCGTACCTCGTCGAGCGCCGCGATGAGCTGCCCGTTCTGCACGGTCAGCTCGTCCAGCGCGCTGGCCGGGGCGGTGCGGCCGAGTTCAGCGCGGAACTCGGCGAGCCGCTCCGGGGTTGGCGTCGGCGCGTTGACCGGGACTCGTCGGGACATCCTCACGACCGTAGCCCCCTGGACGCTCGACACGCTCAGCGTGTCGACCAGCCGGGACACCGCGCCGGACTGCGGCTCGTACCGGCCGTCCGGCAGCGGCGCCACCGGAGCCAGGTCGGTGCGGAGGTGGAACCGGCCGTCGACGCCCGCGTCGAGGTGGAAGGAGACGTCCGCTCCCCCGACCGCGTGGAGCAGGTCCCGGGCCACCTCGCTGAGTGCGGTGGCGATCCGGATCTGGTCCTGGTGTTCCAGGCCGACCACGGCGGCCACCTCACGGCCCCGCTGGCGGATCACGAAGATATCCTGCTCGACCCGCAGCGCAATCTGGAGCAGCGGCAGCGCTGTCGGCTCCCCGGTCACGCCCAGGACCTCGCGACCAGCACGCAGGCGTCGTCGCGCCGCACGCCGGCGTCGCGCAGCAGTGTCGCCGCCATCACCAGCGGGGACCGCTCGGCCAGGCCGGGGTAGTCGGTCAACCGCCAGCGGTCGACCACTCCGTCGCTGTGCATCACCAGCCGTGCGCCCGGGCCGAACGGGTAGTCGTACCCCCGGACCGTCGGCCGCTGGTGCCCGGCGATGCCGGGCAGCGACACCAGCCCCCGGCGCTGGCCGTCGCCCTCGACCACCACGCCGGCGATGTTGCCCAGCCCGGCGTAGTGCAGCAACCCGGCTTCCGGCGACAGCTCGGCGACCGCCAGCGCCGCGCCGCGGGTGTACGCCATCGACCCGTGCAGGTGGCTGACGACAGTTGCCGGCGGGCCGGCCGGCGCGTCGCGGAACGCGGCCAGCGCCGCCTCGGTGGCGGCGGCGGCCAACGGGCCGTGCCCCAGGCCGTCGCTGACCAGCACCTGGTGCCGGCCGTCGACGACCCGGACGGCGTACCCGTCACCGCAGACCGTCTCGCCGGTCAGCGGCCGGGTGAGGGCGCCAGCCCAGGACGGCCGGGCCGGCTCGGCCGGCCAGACCTGCACGGCGAGGACTGTGCCGCGGCCGGGCACCGAGTATCCGTCGAACCAGCTCGCCTGTCGGACGATGGCGCCCAGACCGATGCCGAGCGTGCCGCTGGTGGAGTGCCCGTCCTGGGAGGAGACGCTCAGGTCAGCCATGCCGGGCCCGGAGTCGATGGCCAGCAGCTCCACGCCGGCCTGCCCGGCCCGGCGTACCGGCCGGAGCAGCACGACACCTTCGTCGGCGTGCTTGACCAGGTTGCTGGTCAGCTCCGCGGCGACGATGGCCAGGTCGGCGATGCGCGGCTGACCCAGCTGCACCTGCTCGCCGAGGCGCTCGGCGGCGCGCCGGACGGCGCTGGCCGTGCTGCCGGCCTCGACCCGGAACCAGATGCCGCTGTCGGTGACCGCGTCCTCGTTCAACGGGACCACTTGGTGACCGTGATGCGGGTGCCGGTCTCGGCCGATGTCTCGATCTGGAACTCGTCGACGAGTCGCCGCGCGCCGCTGAGACCGAGCCCGAGCCCCCCACCGGTGGTGTACCCGTCGGTGAAGGCCAGGTCGAGGTCGGGGATGCCGGGCCCGGAGTCGACGAAGACGATCCGGAGCCCGCGGCGCCGCCCGTTCTCCACGGTCGTCACCTCCACCGTGCCGCCGCCGCCGTACACCAGTGTGTTGCGGGCCAGCTCGCTCGCCGCGGTGACCACCTTGGTCTGGTCGACCAGGGAGAGCTTGACGGCCACCGCCACGGCGCGGACCAGTTGCCGGACGCGCACCACGTCCTCGTCACCCCGGATCGCCTGCGCCTGCGGGTGACCCAGGTCGAGGCCCGCGGTCACGGCGTGGCCGTCTCGGCGTCCGGATCGTCGTCGAGCTGGTGGTCGAGCTCGTCGGCGCGGGCCGCCGCGATCAGCTCCATGCCGCGCTCGACGTTCAGCGCGGTACGGATGCCGTTCAGCGACAGCCCGAGTTCGACCAGGGTGATGGCGACGGCGGGGCGCATCCCGACCACCACCGTCTCCGCGTCGAGGACCTTGGAGATCGACGCGATGGTGGAGAGCATCCGCCCGACGAAGGAGTCGACGATGTCCAGCGCTGTGATGTCGATGATGACGCCGTGGCAGCCGGTGGCGACGATCCGCTCGGCGAGGTCCTCCTGGAGCTGAATCGCGGTCTGGTCGGACATGTCGAGCTGGATGGAGACGAGCAGGATGTCGCCGATCTTGAGGATCGGCACGCGTTCCATCAGGCGTCCCGGCGCGGCTGACGGCGGGCGGTCTCCACCCCGTTGAGTCGCAGCACGTGGCGCAACGCGTCGGCGAGGCTCGCCTTGGTGGCGATGTCACCGAACTCGATCCCGAGCGCGACGATGGTCTGCGCGATCTGCGGACGGATGCCGGAGATGATGCAGTCGGCGCCCATCAGACGAGCGGCCACCACGGTCTTCAGGATGTGCTGGGCGACCTGGGTGTCGACCGCCGGGACGCCGGTGATGTCGATGATCGCGTACGGGGAGCTGGTGTCGACCAGGGTCTGCAGCAGCCGCTCCATGACCACCTGGGCCCGGGCCGAGTCCAGGGTGCCGACCAGCGGAACGGCGACCACGCCCTCCCAGAGCTTGACCACCGGCGTGGAGAGCTCGAGCAGCTGCTCGGCCTGGTCGGCGATCAGGCTCTCCCGGGTGCGGACGAAGCTCTCGAAGGTGAACAGGCCCAGCTCGTCGACCAGACCGGAGAAGGCGACGTAGTCGCCCAGCGCGTTGTCCCCGCCGGCCTCCTCCACGAGCCCGACCAGCACCTCCTTGAGCGCGAAGACGCTGATCGCGGTCTCCGTGGCGGAGAAGCCCTGCCGGGCCCGGCCGCGGGACAGGTCGGAAAGCGCGGCGCGCAACTCGGCGGCGTTCTCGGAGGACAGGTCGATGGCGCCGTGCTCGCCGGCGGCGACGATGGCGGTGTGCAGATCCTGGACCTGCCGGCGCAGCTCGGCCTGGCTCAACCGGCCGCGCAACGAACCGGAGACGATCTCGGTCCACTGCTGCGTGACCCGCTCGGCGTGCCCGCCGAGCAGCGCGGCGAGCCGACCACTTTCCTCGGCGCTCAACGCCATTGCGGAACCCCCCTCGACCTGGACCGGGCGGACTCTATCACCGGGGGCTGCTGCACTACTTGTCCCGCAGCAACGGAATGACGATGGCCACCGGATCCCGGCTCCCGTTCTGCGTGTGACCCCCATCGTGGGATACCGTTCCCCCGATAACAGGAGGTCTGGCGAATGTCCTTGACGGTGCACACGGAACAGCGCGGCGACGTGGTCGTCGTGTCGGTCGCGGGCGAGCTGGACATGGCGACCGCACCCCAGTTGCAGGACCAGATCACCGACCTGCTCGACAAGGGCCGCAACCGGCTGGTGTTCGATCTGGCGGACGTCTCGTTCTGCGACTCGACAGGTCTGTCGGTCTTCGTCCGCGCCAAGAACAGCTGCGACGAGTCCGGCGGCGTGGTGCGGCTGGCCGCCCCGCAGCGGGGGGTGCTACGCATCCTCGAGGTGAGCGGTCTGGTCGAGGTGCTGCAGACCTACCCGACGGTGGATCAGGCCGTCGCCGGCGACTCGACGCCCGCCTCCTCCTGATCGCTGCCGCTGCTCACTCGTCCTCGACGTAGCGGGGGCGGGCGATCGCCATGCCCGCCGCCGTCTGCACGGCGAGCGCGACCAGCAGGAACCCGATCGGCGCGGTCCAGCCGCCGGTGAGCTCGTAGAGGATGCCGACCAGCAGCGGGCCGAGGGCGGCGATCACATACCCGGTGCTCTGCGCGAACGCGGAGAGCGCGACGGTTCCCTCGGCGGTCCGTGCGCGCAGGCCGATGGTGGTCAGGATCATCGGGAAGGCGCCCTGGCCGATCGCCAGCAGGATCACCCAGAGCAGGGCAGCGCCGTGCGGGGCCAGCGCCAGCCCGAGGTAGGCCAGCGTCGACGCGGTGGTCAGCCCGAGCACCAGCGGGCGCAGCGTCGCGAGGCGGCCGGCCACGGTGGGCATCAGCAGCGCGATCGGCACGCCGAGCGCGGTCACCCCGGCGAGCAGCAGCCCCGCCGACTCGGGCTGGTAGCCGGCGTCCCGGAACAGCTGGGCCAGCCAGCCCATGATCGCGTACCCGCTCAGCGACTGTGCGCCGAAGTAGAGGGCCATCGCCCAACCGAGGCGCGTCCGCTCCGGCCGGATCCGCGCCGCCGGGGCGGCGGCCACCGTCGGGGTCGCCCGCCGCGCGGCCGTCCGGGTTCGCAGCGCCAGCGGCACCCACGGGAGTACGGCCACCGCGGCCATCGCGGCCCAGATGCCGAGCCCGGCCCGCCAGGACCCGAAGGCGTGCGCGATCGGCACCGCGGAGGCCGCGGCCACAGTGGTGCCCGCGGTCAGTGTCATCGTGTACGCCCCGGTGACCAGGCCGGTGCGGTGCGGGAAGTGCTGCTTGACCAGCATCGGCAGCAGGATGTTCGCGACCGCGATGCCGGCCAGCGCCAACGCGCTGGTGAGCAGGAAGACCCAGGTCGAGTCGGTGGCGACCCGCAACACCTGACCGGCGACGAGGGCGAGCATGGCGACCACCAGGATCCGGGCCGGCGCCACCCGGCGGACCAGCCACGGGGTGAGCGCGCCGAGGCCGGCGAACGCGATGGTCGGCAGGGTGGTGACCAGACCGGCGGTGGTTCCGGAGAGCCCCAGCCCGTCGCGCACCTCGTCGAGCAGGGCGCCGAGGCTGGTCACCGCGGCGCGCAGGTTGAGCGCGACCAGCAGCATCCCGACCAGCACGAGCGCGCCGCCGGTCGCCGGGTGGCTCCGACGGCCCGCACCGGGGTCGCGCGCCGGGACGGAATCGGCGGGGGCGGGCGGCGCCGGAGCGGCGGTCGGTGGCGGGGTCATGGCTTCTAACCTACAATCATGGGATGAATTTGGGACCGGTGATGTAACCAGTGCCACCGTCGGTCGATTCCTTCTCCGCGCCGCCGGTGCCGCCCCGCGGCCATCGGGTCCGGCAGACCATCGAGCAGCTCCGGGCCCGGATCCTGGGCGGCGAGTGGCCGGTCGGCGGGCGCATCCCCACCGAGCCACAGCTGGTCGCCGCGCTGGGCGTCGGGCGCAACACCGTCCGCGAGGCGGTCCGCGCCCTGGTGCACGCCGGGGTGCTGGAGTGCCGGCAGGGCTCCGGCACGTACGTGGTGTCCACCGACGAACTGGCGCCGGTCGTGGCCCGCCGGCTCGGCGACGACCGGATGACCGAGGTGATCGAGGTACGGCGCGCCTTCGAGGTGGAGGCCGCCCGGCTCGCCGCCCTGCGGCGTACCCCGCAGGACATGGCGGCGCTCGACGGCGCGCTCGCCGAGCGCGAGGCGGCCTGGCGCGGCGGCCGGGTGGACATGTTCGTCGAGGCGGACGCGGCGCTGCACACCGCGGTGGTCGCCGCCGCACACAACGCCATGCTCGCCGAGCTGTACGCCTCGGTCGGCACCGCCCTGCGCAGCACGGTCGCCCAGGCGATGGGGGACGCGCTCACACCCGAGCGCTACGTCGACCACGCCCGGCTGGTGGAGGCGATCCGGGCCGGCGATCCGGGCCGGGCAGCGATCGAAGCCGGCGCTTTTCTGGAGCCCGCCCCAGGGGCATAGGTTGTGCCGGACGGAAATCCGGACACCTCGGGAGTACGAATGCTCAAGGGCTTCAAAGACTTCATCATGCGCGGCAACGTCATCGACCTGGCTGTCGGTGTCGTCATCGGCGCCGCGTTCACGACAGTGGTCACGTCGCTGACGAACGCGTTCCTCAAACCATTGATCGCGCTGTTCGTGCTGCTGATCACCGGCAAGGACAACGGCCTTGAGGGTGCCGCCTGGACGATCCGCGGCATCGATTTCGACTGGATCAGCTTCGTGAACGCGGTGATCACCTTCCTGCTCACCGCAGCGGCGCTGTACTTCCTCGTGGTGTTCCCGATGAACAAGCTGGCCGAGCGGCGCCAGCGCGGCGAGGAGCCGCCGCCGGCGGCGCCGAGCGAGGAGATCAAGCTGCTCACCGAGATCCGGGACGCGCTGCTCTCCGCCGGCCACGCCACCCCTGGCCAGCAGCGCGGCGCGTTGGACGACGTGCTGGGCCGCCGCACGGAGCCACCGGCGCCGCGCTGACCGCCGGATGCACATCGGCCCCTGTGGGATTCCCGCAGGGGCCGCCCCTTCTCGTACGTGTGTTCGATAGAGTCCGCCCATGGAGCAGCGGAAGCACTGGTGGAACGGGAAATGGGGGCGGCTGGCCCGACGGGACGTCTTCCTCCGGGTGGACGCCGACCGGTGGCACGTCGAGCAGCGGGCCGGCGGCGCCGAGGGCATCTCCCGGTTCTACGAATACGGCAGTGCGGACGAGGCCGAGGAGACGGTCCGGGCGCTGCTCGACGGTCCGGACACCTGGCGCGAGCTGTCCCCGCGCCCGCCGGGCGGCTGGACCCTCCCGAACAGCTGAGTGCCGCTGCTGCCGGGCAGGCTGAGCGCCGGGCGGGGCGGCGACGGCGTTTAGCGGCGTACCGCCCCGGGAACCGCGATGAGATGGATCAGCAGGACGAGCAGCAGGCGACCATCTCGCGGATCACCACCGGGATGCCGGTGATCGACCCCGCCGGCACCGAGGTCGGCACCGTCGATCTCGTCCAACGGGGTGATCCGTACGCGGTGACCGTCCAGGCGCCGGCCGCCGACCCGGGCAGCAGCCTGGACGAGCTGATCGAGGCCACCGCGGTCGAGGAGCCCGATGTGCCGGCCGATCTGGCGGCCCGACTGTTGCACAGCGGCTACCTGAAGGTCTCCACCGAGTTGGTCGACGCCGGCGCGGTGTACGTGCCGGCCGACCGGATCGCCGCTGTCTCGGACGGCCGGGTGCGGCTCGCGGTCGGCGTGTCCGACCTGCCCGCCGAGGAGTGAGTCCCGACCTGATCCCCTGCGCGGCGGAAGAGCAGCAGCATCAGGCAGCCGGCGACCAGTCCCCAGAACGCGCCGCCCACACCGATCAGCGTCACCCCGGAGGCGGTCACCACGAAGGTGACCACGGCGGCCTCCCGGGTCCGCGGGTCGGTCACCGCCGAGGCGAGCGCGGTGGCCAGCGCGCCCAGCAGCGCCAGCCCGGCGACCGCCTCGATGAGGATCGGCGGGGCGACCGCGACCAGCGCGGTGGCGACGCCGGCACCGAGCCCGAGCACGGCCAGGCCGACGCCGGCGGTGACCGAGGCGACCCACCGGCGCTCCGGGTCCGGGTGCGCGTCGGGGCCGGCGGCCAGCGCGGCGGTGATGGCCGCCAGGTTCACCGCGTGCCCGCCGGCCGGGGCGGCCAGCAGGCTGGCCAGACCGGTGGCCCGTAGCGCGGCGCCGAACGGCGGGCGGTAGCCGTAGCCGACCAGCACCGCCATGCCGGGCACGTTCTGCGCCGCCATGGTGACCAGGAACAGCGGGAGGGCGAGCCCGACCAGCGCGGACGCGTTCCAGGCCGGCACGGTCAGGGCGACCGACGGGGTCAGCGCGGCACCGGTCAGGCCCGCCGGCGGCCCGGTCAGCGCGATCGCCGCCACCGCCACCAGCAGCGCGCCGGGCACCGCCCAGCGGCGGGCGTACCGGTGCAGCAGCAGCCAGCCGACCACCACCGGGCCGGCCACCGTGGGCAGCTCGACCAGCGCGCGGACCGGCGCTGTGCACAGCGGCAGCAGCACCCCGGCGAGCATCGCGCCGGCCACCGGCTTCGGGATGGCGGCCACCGCCCGACCGAGTGGCGGGAACAGTCCGGCCGCCACGATCAGCAGGCCGGAGACGAGGAAGGCGCCCACCGCGACCGGCCACCCGCCCGGCGGTGACCCGGTCGCCACCAGCAGTGCCGCGCCCGGCGTGGACCAGGCGACGCTCATCGGCATCCGGTGTCGCCAGCCGAGCCAGGCGGCGGCCAGCCCGGACGCCACGCAGAGGGCGAGCAGGCCGGAGGCCGCCTGCGCGTCCGACGCGCCGGCGGCCCGGAGGCCGGCCAGCACGACGGTGAACGAGCTGGCGAAGCCGACCAGGGCGGTCACCACCCCGGCCAGCAGCGGTTGCGTCCGTCCGGCCATCCCCACCCTCCCGCTGTTCCGTTTACGGAACGACAGCGTGTAGCACGATAGCCGGGTGCCGCACCGACCACCAGCCCGCCGCCCGGGCCTCGACGTGGATCCCGCCGTCGTCGGCCGCCGGGTCCGCGCCCTGCGCGAGGAGCGGGGAATCTCGCTGTCCACACTCGCCCGACTCGCCGGCGTCGGGAAGGCCACCCTCTCCGGCCTGGAGCACGGCACCCGCAACCCGACCCTGGATACGCTCTGGGCGGTCACCGCGCAGCTCGGCGTACCGCTGACCGCCGTGCTGGCCGAGCCGGCCGCCGCGCCCACCGTGCACGGCGCCGCGGTCAGCGCCACCCTGCTGGAGGTGTTCACCGACGCCGACGCGACCTACGAGCTGTACCGGATGCGGGTCGCGCCCGGGCCGGGGCAGCTCTCCCCCGCCCACCAGCCGGGGGTCACCGAGCACGTCACCGTCTTCGCCGGAGTGCTGCGCGCCGGCCCGGCCGACGCGCCGCTGACCGCTCCGGCCGGCTGTCACATCCGCTGGGTCTCCGACGTGCCGCACAGCTACACGGCGGTGGGCGACGAGGAGGTCGCCGCCAGCCTGCTGCTGCGCTATCCACGCCGCTGAGCCACGGCCGGCATCATTTCTCGGCCCTTCGGGTAGTGCGTAGAGACGAAGACGGGGTGTTCTTGGCAAGCTTGACCCCATGACGCTGATCCTCCGCTCGGTCATCCTCAACGACATCGGCCTGATCCGGACCAACAACGAGGACTCCGCCCTCGCCGGTGACCGCCTGATCGCAGTCGCCGACGGCATGGGCGGGCTGCCCGCGGGCGAGGTGGCGAGCGAGATCGTGATCCGGATCCTGGACGAGCTGGCCCCGCCCACCGACCCCGACGGGGCCGCCGACGCCCTGCGGGCCGTGGTCAGCACCGCCAACCAGCGCATCCACGCCGCCATCACCGTCGACCCGACCCGCGAGGGGATGGGCACCACGCTCACCGCGGCGCTGCTGGCCGGCGAGACGCTGGTGCTGGCCCAGGTCGGCGACTCCCGCTGCTACCTGCTGCGCGACGGGGAGCTGACCCAGCTCACCCGGGACGACACCTTCGTCCAGTCGCTGGTCGACCAGGGCACGCTCTCCCCCGAGCAGGCCCGGCACCACCCGCAGCGGTCCCTGGTGACCCGGGCCGTGCAGGGCGCCGACACCCCACCGGCGGTCGGCGTGCTCACCGTGGTCCCGGGCGACCGGCTGCTGCTGTGCAGCGACGGGCTCTCCGACTACGTCGAGGACGAGGCCATCAGCGCGGCACTGGGCATGTACACCGACCGCCAGCAGTGCGGCGAGCAGTTGGTGAAGCTCGCCCACCACGCCGGTGCACCGGACAACGTCACAGTCGTCGTCTCCGACGTCGTCGCCCGCTGACCTCGCCCGGCCTGCTCGGCGGTCCGTGGGACCGGCCGGGTCGGGTTCCGCCGACCCGGTAGGTAGTTGTGCCATCTAGGTTGCGCCGCTAGTGTCCGGCGGGTGGATTCCGACAGGCGCGGGCAGTGGCTGCGGGGGGTGCTCGACATCTGCGTCCTGGCCCTGCTGGCCGAGCGCGAGTCCTACGGCTACCAGCTCGCCCAGGCGCTCGACGCGGCGGGCATCGGGCCGATCCAGGGCGGCACGCTCTACCCCGTGCTGCTCCGCCTGCAGAAGACCGGCATGGTAACCGCGCAGTGGCGGGAGGGAGCCGCCGGGCCGGCCCGCAAGTACTACCGGCTCACCGACGGCGGACACGCGGCACTCCGCGAGGGCGGCAACGCCTGGTTCACCTTCGTCGGGCCGGTGAACGACATCGTCACGAAGGGGGTCGCCCGGTGAACGCCGACGACTGGCTGCGGACGCTCGCGGCCGAGCTGCACCAACGCCGGGTCGCGGCGGACGCGGCCCGGCACGTGGTCGCCGAGGCCGCCACGCACCTGCGCGAGGGGGGCGGCGACCCCTGGGTCGTCTTCGGTCCACCCCAGCAGTACGCGGGCGCGATCGTGGAGAGCATCGGCACCGCGCCCGGACCGCGCCCCGGGCCGGTCCGGCTGCACGCCCAGGGCATCACCAAGCGGTACGGGCGACGGACGGTGCTGCACGACGCGACGCTGACCGTCCGGGCCGGACAGATCGCCGCCGTCATCGGCGCGAACGGCTGCGGCAAGAGCACCCTCCTGCGGATCTGCGCCGGGCTGATGTCACCCGACGCCGGTGACGTGACCGTCTCCGGGCGGCTCGGCTA
The DNA here is from genome assembly GCF_900091455.1 of Micromonospora coriariae. NCBI lineage: Bacteria > Bacillati > Actinomycetota > Actinomycetes > Micromonosporales > Micromonosporaceae > Micromonospora > Micromonospora coriariae. The sequence goes on from NZ_LT607412.1 coordinate 2,428,977, forward strand.
CTGCCCGCAGTCCGGCGGCACCGCCGACTTCCTGCTCGCCGACGAGCACTTCGTGCTGGTCGGAGCCGGTCAGGGCGTGGCCCGGGGGCCGGCCCGCCGCGCCGGTCGCGCGGCGGCCCGACAGCTCGGCTGGGAGGCCGACGGGGACGCACAGGCCCGGCACCTCTCCGGCGGCACCCGACAGAAGCTCAACCTGACCATGTCCACGCTCAGCGAACCGGACTTGCTGCTGCTCGACGAGCCGTACCAGGGCTTCGACCAGGGCACCTATGTCAACTTCTGGGACCAGCTCAGCCGCCTGCGGGACGCCGGCACGGCGATCGTCGTGGTGACCCACCTGCTCAACCAGCTCGACCGGGTGGACACCGTGCTCGACCTGACCCCGGCACGGCAGACCGGTCACCGCGCGCCCGCCGTCCAGGGAGGCCACCCGTGAACCGGCTCGTCACCGTCGCCGAGATGACCCTGCGGGAGCTGCTGCGGCGTCGGGGCGTACTCCTGCTGTTGTTGTTGATGCCGTTGACCTTCTACCTGATCCGGCGGGACGCCTACCTCGGGCAGTCGGTCCGCTCGCTGCTGCTCGGCGTGGGCTGGGCGGTGAGCACAGCGGCGCTCTTCGCCACCACCGCGGCCCGCGAGCTGGAGCCGAGGCTGCGGCTGGCGGGCTACCGCCCGCACCACCTCTACCTCGGTCGGATGCTCGGCCTGTGGGTGGTGGGGCTGGTCCTCTCCGTACCGTTCTTCCTGCTCCCCATGGTCGACGGCGCGGACCTGCGGTACGGCGGCCTGGCCGCCGCGCTGCTCTGCTCCGTCGGGGTGGCGGCGCCGTTCGGGATGCTGATCGGTGCGCTGCTGCCCCGCGAGCTGGAGGGGACGCTGCTGCTGCTCACCGTGGTGACGGTGCAGATGCTGATCGACCCGGCCGGTTCGGGGGCGAAGCTGACGCCGTTCTGGTCGAGCCGGGAGATCGCCACCTGGGCGGTGGACCACACCGACCAGGGTTACCTCGCCCGGGGGGCGCTGCACGGCCTCGTCGTCACCGCCCTGCTGGCCCTCGGCGTGGCCGCCGTGGCCAGCGTCCGACTGCGCCGCCGCCGACACCTGCGGCACCTGCCCGTCGGCTGACCGGTGCCGGCGCCGCGGATCCCGCCAATCCGGTTGCCCGGACCCGCACGGCAGGTTGAGATGAGCGGATGACCATCCGCCGGGTGACCGCCGACGACCGTCTCACCACCAGCTTCCCGCTGGCCGCGTACGCCTTCGAGTCGTCGCCGCTCGGTGCCGCCCGGATCGACGCGTTCCGCGACTACCTGCCCTACCAGGAGGGCAACCGGACGCTGATCGCAGAGGAGAACGGCGAGACGCTGGCCGCCGTCACGGCCATCCCGATGCGGCAGAACCTGCGCGGGGTGGTGCTGCCGATGGCCGGCGTCGCCGGGGTGGCCACCCATCCACTGGCCCGCCGCCAGGGGCACGTCCGGACGCTGCTGCACGAGCTCCTCGACGAGATGCGCGACGAGGGGCACGCGCTCAGCGCCCTCTACCCGTTCCGGCCCAGCTTCTACGCCCGGTTCGGCTACGTCGGGTTGCCCAAGCCGCGCAGAGCCACCTTCACCCCGGCCAACCTGGGGTCGCTGCTCCGCGTGGACCTGCCCGGCGAGGTGGGCTGGGAGCGCATCGCCACCGGCTATCCGGCGTGGCGCGGGTTCACCGAGCGCTGCCTCCACCAGCGGCACGGATTCTCGATCTTCCCGGACTACCGGGCCGTCGGGCTGCGCGACCGGGACGAGTACTGGCTGCTCACCGCCCGGGTGGCCGGCGAGGTCACCGGCGCGGTGACCTACCGGATCGACGAGCACGGCGGCACGCTGCACGGTAACGAACTGCTGGTCACCGACCCGCTCGCGCGGACGCTGCTGTTGCAGTTCTTCTCCCGGCACGTCGACCAGGTCGAGCGGATCACCGTCCAGGTCCCGCCGGACGAGTTGCCGGAGCTGTGGTTGACCGACCTGGACGTGCACGTCGAGGCGCGAACGGTCGTGCCGAGTTCGTCCGCCCCGATGGCCCGGGTGCTGTCGCTGGACGCGTTGCGCGGGCTGCCCGCCGGGCCCGGCCGGGTACGGATCGAGCTGACCGGTGACCGGTGGCTGGCCGGCACCCACCTGCTGGACGGCACGACCGGTGCGCTGGAGTTGGTCGCCGACAGCGCCGGCAGCGCGCCGACCGCCACGCTCACCGCCGGCGGGCTCTCCGCCCTGGCGTACGGGGTGCTGGATCCGGCCGAGCTGCCGTTGCGGGGGCTGGGCGAGGTGCCGGCGGATGCCGCCGCGGAGCTGCGGAGCATATTCCCGCGCGGGGTGCCGTACCTCTTCGCCGACTTCTGATCGCTCACCCAGTCTTAGCCACGGGTTAAACCCGCATGGCGGATTCGCTCCCGCGCCGTCGCGGCTCCTAGCATCACGGGGTGCGCATGACGTCGCTTGTCGCCCTGCTCGTCCTCGGTGTCGCCACCGCGACCCTGCCCGCCTGCGCGTCCGACGACCCGGCTCCGGCCGCCGCGCAGCCCAGCCCGACGGCCGAGCCGGACGCGCTGGCCACCGGCGAGCAGGGTGGCGTCGCCCCGGCGGCCCGGGACGGCCTCGGTGGCCCCGGGGCCAGCCCGAGCCCGAAGCCGGCCGGCAAGGCGCTAGCGGCCGGCAACCCGAAGGGCAGCGCCACCGTGCCCGCCGAGGCGCGGGCGGTGGACACCTCGAAGCCGACCCGGACCATCGGCACCGGCACCCCGGCGAGCTGCACCTCCACGGCGGTGGTGAAGGCCGTCGCCGCCGGCGGCATCATCACGTTCAACTGCGGGCCGGCCCCGGTGACGATCAAGATGGCGGCCACCGCGAAGGTCCGCAACGCCAACGGGCCGAAGGTGGTGCTGGACGGCGGCGGCAGGGTGACGCTGAGCGGCCAGGGGAAGCGCCGCATCCTCTACATGAACACCTGCGACGAGGCGCAGGGCTGGACCACCTCGCACTGCCAGAACCAGGACCACCCGCAGCTGACCGTGCAGAACCTGACCTTCGCCGACGGCAACTCGACCGGGGACAAGGTCGAGGGCGGCGGCGGTGGGGCGATCTTCGTACGCGGCGGGCGGTTCAAGGTGGTCAACTCGCGGTTCGTCCGCAACCGCTGCGACCGGACCGGCCCGGACCTGGGCGGCGCGGCGATCCGGGTGCTGAGCCAGTACGAGAACAAGCCGGTGTACGTGGTGGACAGCACCTTCGGCGGCGCCGCCGGCCAGGGCGGCGTCTGCTCCAACGGGGGCGCGCTGAGCAGCATCGGCGTCTCCTGGGTGGTGCTGAACAGCGTGCTCAGCCACAACGAGGCGATCGGCAGCGGCGCCAACCCGGCCAAGTCCGGCACGCCCGGCGGCGGCAGCGGCGGCGCCATCTACTGCGACGGCAACGAGTTCACCGTGCGGATCGCCGGGACCATCATCGAGAACAACAGGGCCAACGAGGGCGGCGGCGCGATCTTCTTCGTCAGCAACAACCGCACCGGCACCATGACGATCGAGAAGTCCACCCTGCGCCGCAATCCGAGCGGCAAGTTCGAGACCCGGGGCTTCCCCGGCATCTTCTTCCTCGGCGCCCGCAACCCCACCGTGAGCGGCTCGAAACTGAGCTGACCAGGGCGTACCTCAGTAGGGGTTGCCCTGGCCGGCGGCGCGGGCGCGGAGCAGGCCGCCCGGCCGGCCGGGCAGGTTCGACGCGCCGGACAGCGGCGGGCTGGTGGTGTGGTCGCCGCCGGCCATCCCGGCGAAGAGTTCCCTGAGCGCGGTGAGTGAACTGATCTTGGGCTGCCAGCCCAGCTCGGTCTCCGCCCGCTCGCTGGACATCAGCGGCGCGTTCAGGCCCAGCTCGACCCAGCCCGCGTCGACCGGTTGCAGCCGCGCCCGCCAGGTGAGCGCCGCCGCTACCCGCAGCACCGGCGCGGCGACGGGCACCGTCCAGCCGTGGAAGTGCCGGGCCACCAGCTCCGGGGTGAGCACCGGGTCCGCGGCGACGTTGAACGCGCCGCGCGCGTCACCCAGCACCGCCCGGGCGTACGCGTCGGCCACGTCGTCGGCGTGCACCGCCTGCATCCGCAGCCGGCGGTTGGTGGGCACCAGCGGGATCCGGCCGAAGCGCAGCAGCCGCACCGGCGCCAGCGGGCCGAGAAAATAGCGGGTGATCTCCACGCCGGCGTCCCGCTGGAAGATCAGCCCGGGTCGCAGCCGAACCACCCGGAGCGCCGGGTGGTCCCCCTCGATCCCGTCCAGCAGCGCCTCCACCTCGGCCTTGTGCTCGCTGTACGACGAACCGGGCACCCCGGTCGCCGGCCAGCGCTCGCTCACCGGATGGTCCTTCGGGCCGGGCGCGTACGTGCCCACCGAGGAGGCGTACACCAGCGCCGGCACGCCCACCCGGACCAGCGCGTCGAACACCGCCCGGCTGCCGTCGACGTTGGTGCGGCGCAGCACCCGCTGGTCGTGACTGGGCTGAATCTGCCAGGCCAGGTGCACCACCGCGTCCGCGCCGGCGAACACCTCGGCGAGCTGCCCGACCGCTCCCGGCGCGCCGATGTCGCAGGAGTGCCACTCCACCTGGTCGTACGGCTCGCCAGCCTCCGGCCCGGGCAGCCGCCGAGCCACCCCGACCAACTCCACGCCCCGTTCCCGGCGCAGCCGCCGCAGCAGCGCCGTTCCGACGTTGCCGCTCGCCCCCACCACCACGATCCGCATGTCCGACCCCGTACCCGTCCAGCAGCCCGTCAACCGCCGCCCCGGCCGACCTCCTTGATCGACTCGACATCCTGAAAGTCGGGGCGTCTCGCGCCGGCTTCTCGAGGATCGAGTCGATCAAGGGCGAGGCGACTGCCGGATCCAGCCGTGCTTCTCCTTGCCCCGCCGCCCGGCCGTCGCCGCCAGGCAACGCGGGCAGATCCAGCCGACCGGGTCGGCCTCGGTGAGCACGTCGGTGCCCGAGTAGTCGAAGCGCACATGCGGAAAGCGCCGCAGCCGGGTACGGCTCAGCGCCAGGCCGCACACCGTCTGGTTCTGACCGGGCAGCCAGGCGTGCACCTCCCCGCCCGGCTCACGTACGCCGTCCGGCCCGATCTCCTCCCCGGACGCCGCCACCGCCGGAGTGCCGCCCACCTTCATGCCCGTTCTGGTTCCCCACCCGCCCGCACCCATGCCCGGCGGCGGCAGCCACATGCCGGTTGATCCACTCGCCATCGCCGACCTGGGGGTATCCAGCTCGCCGGACACCGCCAGGTCGCCGATCTGGTGTTGATCAGGTGCGGTGGGCGGCGGTGGGGCTAACATCGACGGCCGGCCGGAAGCCGAGAGTCGTCGGCGGGCACGGTCCGGTAACCTGAGCGCGCGGGCCGCTAGCTCAATGGCAGAGCTGTGGACTTTTAATCCATAGGTTCAGGGTTCGAGTCCCTGGCGGCCCACTTTTACGCAGGTCAGCGGCCCCGACCGGGGTCGCTGTTGCCGTGGCCGGGGCCGGTACAGCAGCGAAGTACAGCAGTGAGCCGGTCATCGGTCGAGCGCCTTGCCGAGCCGCTTGAGTGCGTCGCGGGTGGCCGCCGAGGAGACCACCGTGTAGATCTCCATGGTGATGGCGAACTGGGCGTGCCGGAGGATCTGCATCGCCACCCGGGGGTGCACGTCCAGGTCGGCCAGGAGTGAGGCGCAGGTCCGCCGGGCATCCCGGACCGTGATCCGCCGGGCTCCGGCCGCGTCACAGCGCCGCCCCGCAGCGGGCATACGTCAAGGCAGACTTGACGAAGCCCCTGGATTAGCGGGATGGCGTCCAGTTGAAGTACATGCCTACTCTGCTGCCATGGTGCCCTCCCGTCGACGGATCGGCGATCGTATGTCGCAGCGGCCGACTCGGACAGAGTCCAATCGAGTGTCGCTTGACTCTGCGCGTCGTGCTTCATGGGTAGGTGTGGCTTTAGCGATGATCGGTGTTGCGGTTGCTGCAATGGCCCTTGCTCGAGACCTGTGGGAATTCCAGGTCACCCCGCTCCCGACTCCGTCAGTCCCGGCTCAAACATCCCCGCCAGCGGGTTCTCCAACGGCGCAGCCATCGCCATCCTCGCCGCCCCCTCCGACTGTGACCCCATCAAGTGCCAATCCAGCCACTTCGGTTCACCGAGTCGAGATCGTGATCATCCAAGGCTCGCCGCCATCCGTCCAAGGCGTAAACTCTTCCGATCCCATAAGTCAAATTGCGCTTCTTGTTACATCTTTTGGGACGCTGCTTGCAGGCGTAGGCGCCCTCGGAGCCCTTGCGGCACTCCGTCGACGCAATAGTCAGGATGTGGCGGCCCAGGCCGGGGATCAGATGGGTTCAGGTACCGCCCCGGTCGATGGGCTAAGGGATGCAAATGATGATCCGCCTCAAACGGCTGAGTGACCAGATGAGTGACGACGAGGGAGAGCAAATGAGTGATCCCTCCTTCGGGAGACAAGGTGGGTCAGTCGTGCCCGATCCGTGCCCGACGCTGGAGGTTGACGCAGACCGCCACGGTATCGGCAACAGCAAGGTCCGAGGCTTCGCCAAGGGCACAGGCCAAACCGCACCGATCCAGGCTGCTCCCCCAGGGCCTCAACGAGCCAGCCGTCGCAACCGTGCGCGCCGCGATCGAGCACAGGCTCGGCCGCAAGCGCGAAGGAACCGAGAGTGTGTAGCGGGCCATACCGCTGGAAGTCGCGCCAGTAGGTCCCAGCCGGCCAGGAACCGAGACTGGGCAGCGAGGAGGCAGCGAAAGCCTCAACGACGGCCGTGGGGCTTGTCAACGAACCGCGGGCAGGCATTTCCCCGCGTCGCTGTTTGCGCCGAACGTCACTCGTCGACAGCCCGTACCCGGCTCCCCCCAGCGGGGTTCAGGCCGATGGGCTGTCGACAGCAGCGCTGACAGCAACTGCGCTGGACAACAGCGCACGAGCGCGGGTGAAGACGGACAAGGCTCCGAGCTAACGGCCGTTCCCGGACCGTGGCGGACGACCTGCACAGAGCTCAGACGGAAGTAGCCCCAGGCGTGAGTGAGATGGACCAGTCTGGGCTACTTCCGGGCAGCCGGGGTGCCGCGCCAGCGGGATGTTCCTCTTGTAAGCGAGACGTCGCGGCTCGATCTCGGCTGGCTCAACGTGGCGGCCAGTGGCGCGAGCAGCGGGCGACGCGGACAGCCAGGCGCGAGATGAGGCCGGCCAGCTGCCAACGTGTCTTAGTCGAGGAGCCAGCTGAACAGGGCCTTGACCGGTGGAGTCAACGAGGAGGCGGCAACGAGGGTCGCGAGAACCGTGCTAACGATCAGGTTTCGCCGGTGCACGGAGGTCCGCATCCCGGCCGTCAGGAGCCTGGTTACGGCGACGAGCGCTGCCACTGCAGCGACGTACGGCGCTACGCCGATCACGACGATCATCGCCAGCGCCGCCGGCGCCCAGAGGCCCGGCCAGAGATTAGCGCTGCCGGTGTACTCGTCGCCCTGATGAGGCAGGTAGAGGTACCCGGAGAAAGAGGCGGCCCGGCCGAGGGCGACACCGATGGCGCCGACGTAGACAGCGGCCAGGGCGAATTGCGTACGCGTCAAGGTCCGGCCGGAAGAACCCGGTGCAGGGGTTGGATCGACATCGGCGGTCGTCATGGAGCGCATGCTAGACCCGGTCAGCCGGGCCGGTCGTGCCCGACGACCTCTGCCAGTGCCGAGCAGCCAAACGAGCAGCCAAACCGGCGAGCGACAGCGGACGAGCGCGGACGCGGACACCACGTCGAACAGGACGACCAAACGGCTGACCAGCGCCCCGGGACTGACTCGTAATGCGTAGATCCGCGTGGAGGACGGCGCGGCCCCGTACAACTGCACCGTCCTACCCGTGGTTGCGAGCCGGACGCCGCGCTTCCGGCAGCGCGAAGTCGGACGTCCCATTGAGCTGACGATCCTTCCTAGACACGGAAGCACTCGCTGTACGGAGCTTGTAGACGAGTCGCCTTGCGGCTGGGGTCAGGGGCCAAACCTAATTTCGACCTCGGCCTTCGCAAGGAATGGGATGGCCTTCAACTCGCCCTTGATCGACCATTCCTTAGGTTTCAAAAGCCCCGATATGAGATCCCATAGATACCCCATGGCCTTTCGGATCCGCTGGAGGATTCGGGCAAACCCTGCGGTCTTATGAGGAGATGTTATCGTAACTTCTTGGTCCACTCCATCCGGGTTATTGAGTTCGTGTTGAAACTCCGTGACCTCAGTCTGCAGAGACTGCATCGCCAATGCCATTGACGATACAGCCTGACTTTGGGTTTCACCGTCCTGCACCAACAAGGCTCTAAGCTGGTCAGTTAGGAAGTCGCAACTCACGTTGACGTTCTCGATGAAGCTGTCTAGCTTCGGAGCCGGCACTTCGTCTGCTAAGTCGCGCAATACCGCCTGTGCGGCCTCTTTAACGCCACTTACCGCCTCGGTAAAGCGGGCCTCTCGGTTCCGGAAGAACTCTCGGGCAGCCGCGCTCTTTCCTGGAAGCTCACGTGGCCTCGGTATATCACTGCTTTCGGCTACCCTAGTTGCCTCGGGCGTCTCGAACGTGCGTGGGCGAGCAACGACTGTAGGTTCCGGGATTTCTTCGGACGATCGCCACAATGCAGGCGGGACGATGCGGGGACGTTCGGTCCGCCGCAGCATTTCCGAATTTGAGCGCGAACGTTCGCTCTCGTCGCCTCCGAGTTCTCTCATGGAGGGATCGTCCTACACTTGACTTAGGTCTACTGTCGGCTTGTTGTCTGATGGTTGAGGTAACGATGGCCTGGTGTATGCCTGCACGCTTGCTAGAAGATCCGGCCGGCGTAAGCGAGGGCGCTCAGCAGCGGTCATGTAGGTGAGGCTTGCCCACCATATGACCAAGCGAGTACTGCAGGGGAGTGCAGCAAACGCTTGTCGGCCGCCCCAGCGAACGCGATCGACCCCGACGGCAACGCCGAATATCGCATCAACCGGCATGCAGCCGCCTGGCCAGGCTCTACAGACCAGAAGGTGGCGCGTCAGCAGATAGTCAGCGAACGCTGTGCTGCGCGACCGACTCCAATGGTCACAGCCGGCATGACACCGAAGGCAGGACCACAGGGACCGACACCCGCTGACACTGGCCGACAACGCCGACCAGGCTCCCCCGGCGGGGATCGAAGCTCCGTCTCGACCTGGTCGCCGTACAGCACGGAAGTACAGCAACCCACCGCACCGTCACAGCCCTTGACCGACCGGCCGAGGCGCGCGACCTGCGAACCAGGCCGTCTGCAACCGCCTCGCCGGTAATCCATAGGTTCAGGGTTCGAGTCCCTGGCGGCCCACTCTTCCGCAGGTCAGCGCCCCCGTCGGGGGACGCTGTTGCCGTGCCGGGGCCTCGTACGGCAGCGAAGCCGCTCCCGATCGGATGATCTCCCGAGGCCGGGCCACTCTGCCGATCGGCGGGAGTGAGACAGCGAACGCGCCTGGAGGCCTGGCCCCAATCCTGGCGTGGGAGGAGCCGAAGTGTCCGCGCGACCCCGCTCGGCTTGCCGGGTTGGCGGGCCGGCGATGGGCCTGTCGGACGAGTACGGCCGCTGACGGAAGAGAGAAGGGACACTCTCCAAGGTCCGTTGACATGTGTTTCGGTCTAGTGACAGCGTTGTCATCGACTCATTTCCTCCATATGAGACGAGGAGCGCATCTTGCTCTATCGGGATTCACGCCGCCGCGGCGCGACAGCAGCCGCCGCAGCCGGCATTCTCATCACGGGGCTGATACTCGCTCCATCCGCGCCGGCCCAGGCCAGCCATGACCAGGCGAAAAACGGAGCCGTCCGGTCCGGGAACGCGCGCTTCGAAGTGCTGTCCCCGACCCTGATCCGCACCGAGTACCAGAAGGACGGCAAGTTCACCGACGCCGCCACGTTCAACGCCGTCGGGCGTGACGATTTCTCCCGTACGCGTTTCACCAAGCACGTCGAGCACGGCTGGCTCACCATCGACACCGGCGCGATGACGTTGCGTTACCAGGTGGGCTCGGGGGCGTTCACCGCCGACAACCTCACTGTGCAGCTCAAGGCCGGCAAGCAGACTGTGCAGGGCCAGCCCTGGGCCGGCCACACCGCCCCGGCCTGCGCTTTCGGCGCGCTCTGCGAGGCCGAATCGCTACAGTTGAACGGCCCCGGCGTGGCCACCGACCACCAGGGACATACCGGACGCGGCTTCGCGGCCGGTTTCGCCTCGCCCGGCGACTCGGCCACGTTCGCGCTCGACGTGCCAGAAGGCGGCACGAAGCAGCTCACCGTCCGCTACGCCAACAGCACCGGCGGCGACGGCCAGAACGTGGCCCGCACCCTGACCGTTCAGGTCGACGGCGACGCCGCCCGCACGCTGACCCTGCCGCCCACTGCGAACTGGGACACCTGGGCCCTGGCCAGTGTGCCGGTCGACCTCACCACGGGCCGGCACGAGATCAGCGTCGTGCGAGGTCCCAACGACTCCGGCAATGTGAACATCGACAGCCTCGCAGTGGTCAACCCGGGTGATGTGTTCCCGGCGCCAGCCACGCCCCAGCCGCAGCCCCTGCGGTTCGGCACGCTGGGAGAGGCCGAAACCGGCGCGCTGACCGGCGGTGCGAAGCCCGCGAACGACCACAACGGCGCTTCCGGTACGGGATTCCTGGCCGGCCTGGAAAGCACCGCGTCCGCCGACGCGCTCACCGTGACGGATGTTCCGTCGACGGGCGACTACCGGGTGCAGATCCGCTACGCCAATGGCCAGGCCGGCTCCCAGCCGAGCCAGGCGCGCACCATGTCGGTTACGGCGGGAACGGCGGCGCCGGTCACGGCGACCCTTCCGCCGACCAGCGGGTGGGACTACTGGAACACGGTTTCCGTTTCGGTCCACCTCGACCGCGGCACCAACACCGTGACGCTGGGCTGCCCCACGGATGCCAGCTGCAACGTCAATGTGGACACGGTCGCCGTCACGAGTACGGACTCTCCGCTGCTCGCTCCCCACGCGCCGCTCGGCGGCTACCGCCGGGGCCTGGACGGCGTGGACGGTTCCGCGCTCACCGCTCCGGGCCTGCTCTACCAGGACGGCTGGTACCTGCTCGACGACTCTGCCTCGGCCCTGAGCAACACCAAGCCCCGGCCTGCCCCCGAGCAGGACGGCTACGTCTTCGCGTACGGGCAGGACTTCACCCGTGCTTTGAAGGACCTGTCGACCCTGACCGGGCCCACGAAGCTGCTGCCGAAGTGGGCGTACGGGGTGTGGTATTCCGAGTACTACGACCGCACCGCGACCGAGTTCCAGAACCTGGTGACCCGGGCCAAGGCCGAGGGTGTGCCGATGGATGTGCTTGTCCTCGACACCGACGTCAAGGCGCCGGACAAGTGGAACGGCTGGAGCATCGACCCCACCCGGATCCCCGACCCGAAGGCGTTCTTCGACTGGGCCAGGAAGCAGGGCCTGCACACCGGCATCAACATCCACCCGAGCATCCTTGGCTCCGACCCGAAGTTCGCACAGGCGCAGGCCACCGCGAAGGGGAAGCTCCAGCGCGTCGGCTGCAACGGCGGTGCCGACTGCTACGCGTTCGACTTCGGCGACCCGGACCAGCTCAAGGCGTACATGCAGCTCCACGACGGGATGGTGCCGAAGGGCAGCAAGGGCCCGGACCTCTGGTGGTTGGACTGGTGCTGCGACAACACGAAGTCCTCGCTCGCCGGGGTGACCGCGGACGCGTGGATCAACCAGCAGTACGCCGACAAGACCGGTTTCGCGTTCTCCCGGGCGTACGGCTCGTTGCAGGCCGGCGGCTACGGCAGCCCGACCCCGGTGTCGACCGGACCGTGGGCCGACAAGCGCACCACGCTGCACTTCACCGGCGACACCACCTCGGACTGGCAGACCCTGCAGATGGAGGTCGGCTACACGCCGGGCGAGTCGGCCGCGACCGGGCTGGCCGCGGTCAGCCACGACATCGGCGGGCACACGGGCGGCCTCCAGGAGCCGGGCAGCGAACCGGGCAGCACGAAGCTGCCCGACGACCTCTACGCCCGGTGGGTCCAGTTCGGTACGTTCCAGCCCATCGACCGGCTGCACTCCAACCACAGCGACCGGCTGCCCTGGCAGTACGGCCCGGCGGCGGAGGCGTCGGCCAAGAAGTTCCTGAACCTGCGGGAGAAGCTGCTGCCCTACACCTACGCCGCCGCCAAGGAGGCCACTCGCACGGGTACGCCCATCGTCCGGTCGATGTACCTGGCGTACCCGAATGAGCAGGCCGCGTACGCCACCGCCGGTTCCGAGTACCTCTACGGTCCGGACTACCTGGTGGCACCGGTGACGACGCCCGGCGACACCGCCACGACGTCGGTGTGGTTCCCGCCGGGCAACAGCTGGACCGACATCTTCACCGGGAAGACGTATCGGGGCGGCACCACGCAGGACATCACCACCACGCTGGACACGATGCCGGTGTTCAAGAAGCACTGAGACGGTCAGTCCCAGACCGCACCCATCAGTGCCAGCCTTCCGGGCCGGCTTCCAGGACGGGTCCGGACGCCGGCCGGGTGGGTTCCCCCCACCCGGCCGGCGTGCCGTTCTTCCAACCGAGTGCTCAGCGCGGTCCGAGGGGATTGGCGCTGCGGGATGCCCGGGCGAGGGAACCGATGACCGCGGCTGCTCGTCCAATCAGCTCAGGTCCGGGCCGCTGAACCGCCCGGCGGGTGTTGGTACGGGGAGAGAAGATGAGCGGACGCAGGTACCTGATAGCTGTCGCGGCGGTCGGTATATTGCTCGCGGGCTGCAGTGAGCGGGTCGGGTTGGACACGGCGGCTCCGGGTGGTTCCCAGGCCGCCGCTTCGGGACCTGCATCGGCTGTTTCGCCGCAGACCGATCCTGTCGCGCTGATCGGTACCTGGAAGCTGGCGGAGGTCGCCGAAGGCGCGGGTGACATTCTGCAGCTCACACCCGACAAGCACGACGGCCTGCTGCTGTTCGACAGCTGTGGCGTGATGATGGGGACGTGGCGGGCCAACGTCGACGGCCTCTTCGTCGCTGGCGCCTCCGGACGTTCGGTTTCCGACAACGACTCCCGGAAGTGCCGTCCCGGGTCTGAGATCATGACTCCGGCCTGGCTGCGTCGGGCCAGCGCCTTCCGGGTGGAGGGGAACAGCCGCGTTCTGCTCGACGACCAGGGCGGGCACGTCGCCCGGCTGCTGCCCGGCGCGAAGCCCACCCCCAGGCCGAACCTGTTGCCGTCTCCGTCGGTGCCCGTGGTCACCGACGAGGTCCGGCGTGCGTTCGCGCCGGCCGCCGCGCTGCCGGCGGCTCTGACGCCAGCGCGCCGTGATGCGCTGCTCGGTCGGTGGGTGCCGGTTGATGCTAGGCCGGGCAGGTTCAGGTCCGGGGGGCCGTACGTGGAGCTGCTCGACGACGGCACATGGCGCGGTTCCGACGGCTGCAACGGTGACGGAGGGCGATGGGTCGCCGGACCGGCGGGCGACTTCCTCGCCACCAGCGGACCCACCACGGCAATGGGCTGTGCGAACGTTCTTGTGGGCGTCTGGCTCTCCAAGGCGTGGCGGGCAGGGCTGGACGGCGAAGTGCTCGTGCTCCTCGACGCCCAGGGCGGAGAGACGGGCCGGCTGCAGCGCGACAGTTGAGGTCGCCGACGTGCGCTCGTTCGGACTCAGTCGCCCCAGTCCAACTGGTGCTCCGGAACACCCACTGACTTGCCGTGCTCGACAGCCTCGGCTCGCCCTGCTCGATCGCCCCTGCGATAGCGGAAGACCTGGTTGGGAAAGACCACGACGCGGTCGTCACCAATGGTGAAGTCGGCGTACCAGCCGCCGTCGGTGGCCAGCGACCCGGCGAGCGCACGGCCGATCTCGTCGGCTGCCGCGTTCGCCGCCTCGAAGTCGAGCAAGGTCCACACCTTCGGCTGGGTATCCGAGGCCGAGTCCGATACGTCCTGCCGGCGGACCCGGACGATGTTCAGCCCTGCCACCCGGAGGTCGGTCGATGGGCGCAGGCTCTCGGCGATCAACGTCCCTCGAATCATGAGCTCAGCCTGCCAGCCACCTACGACGTCGGCGGGGTCCGACAGCGCCCCAACCAGTGGCCGCCTACTGCTGTTCCTGAGTGCCCAGGTCCGCGGCGAGCTCGGTCGCCTCGTCGGTGATGCGTTGCCGCTCGTCCGGGTCCAGGTCCTGTTCCCAGGCTCTGAACCGGTGGAAGCGGTCGAGGAGTTCTCCGCCGTAGGCGTCGTTGGTGGCGATCTGGCGTAGGTCGGCGTGGCCGGCGAGGACGTCGCGGGCCATCTCCTGGAGGTCGCCGCCGCCGACTCCCTCGCGTAGCCGGGTGAGGCTGGCGTGGAGGAGCCGGGCGAGGCCCGGGTCGCCGTCGGTAAGGTCGAGGAACTGCTGCTCTGATGGTGGTTCAGGTTGCGTCATTGAGCACCCGGCTCGTGTAGGGCTGGTCGGGCAGGGGCACCTGGGACAGGTCGCCACCCTGTTCGGCGAGGGTCTTGAGGAAGCTGAAGAAGCCGAGGATCGCGGTGCCGGCGGCTTGGATCTTCAGTGCGGCGTCGTTGACCTTCTTGACCAGTTCGATGGCTTGCCAGGCGGCGACCCCGTAGCCGACGACGGCACCGGCACCGGTCTCGATGAGCGCGGTACCTGCGGCGGCGCTGACCCCGATGATGATGGCCTTGTCGATCATCATCTTGACCAGGCCGCCGATCATATCGGCCAGCAGCCAGATGGCGCGCGCTGCCTCGTGGTACTTCTCTTTGATCTGGATGAGGGCGAGGTTCTGCTGAACGAGTGCCTTCGTGAGCTGACGGAAGTAGACGAAGGCCGCGTCACCAGCCCGACCGTCCCACTGCTGATCCATGTGGGAGGCGGTCAGACTGACGTTCTGACCGAGGGCCTGCAGACTCTGGCCGAGGTTGCCGTAGGCGTCGCCCGCCTTGTAGAAGCTCTCCCAGTCTCCGACCAGGGCGTTGCTGATGGTGCCGATGACGTCGTAGCCGGCGCAGTCCTTGATGATCTGGTTGACCCAGTGCGAAATGGAGATCGCGTCCAGGACGCCGATCGGGTTGGCGAAGCCCTTCGTCATCGTGGGATCAGGCTCGCTGGGCTCGACGAGGAAGTCGGTCGGCTCTCTCACGGCAGGTTCCCACCCGTCGGGTGCCCGCTGGGAAGCTCATAGCCGCTGCGGTCGACGGTCGGGTAGGTCGCGTCCAGGCGGGCCGCGCTGCCGGTATCGGTGCGCCGGTAGTAGTCGGCGGTCTCCTGGAGCACGTCGCGTGACTTGCCGAGCAGGTCCATCAGGTGGGTGAGCCGCTTGTTCATCTCGTCGACGAGCTGTTGGTGTGCGGGCCACGCTTCGTTGAGCAGGCCCTGGCCGTGCCATGGCATGTCGGTGTGCTTGAGCGTGTACGCCTTGGCGGTCTGGGCGTCGAGGGCGGCGTCGTTGAGGCGGGAGACGGCGCGCTCCAGGGCGCTGGGTTCGACGGAGAAGCTCACAGACGATCCCCGATGATGCCCGTCACCACGAGCAGGACCGCGGCAGCGAGCAACGCGAGCGCCATGATCCGACCGCGCCGTTTCGACACCGCATTGGTGCTGGCCTGGTAGACGCCGAGGCCGGCCACGGCAGCCACCCCGAGGGGTGCCGCGACCGACATGAAGCGGAAGAACGACCAGACGCTGAAGGTGCCGTCGTCCCCCACGATCGCCAGTTGATAGACCAGGAAGCCGAGGCCGACCACGCAGAAGAAGAACAGCACCATCGACACCAGCGCGACGCTCCTGCGGAAGTCATGCCACTGATCCAGCTTGTCCGGCACCGCCGTCACCGGATCCGTCCGCCCCGTGTCGCCCACGACCGCACGATGCCACAGCCCGACCACGCACCGCGACCCCGCCTTCAGGCCAGACCACGAGAGGCCGGGGCCGACCGCGCGACTCGGCACGCCGGCACGCCTGGGTCCCGGGAGACGGCGCATGCGCCGCGGGCGTCCCGCGCGGCGGCGAACGATCGGGTACGGTCCGTTCCAAGCCGTTCACCAATGGTGGTACGAGGGCCCACGCCACCGTCCACTGAGGTGAATCGCTGGCGGGAAGCCGCTGGCCGGCTGGAGAGGAGCCCTTCATGACGGCCAGCGCAGACGAGTTCCGCCAGTCGATGGATGACGCCCTGCGTGCCTTGCACGAGTTGCGGGCCAACCGCCCGGCGGAGGAGAGCGTCGAGACCCGCGGTGAAGCCAGCGCGGCGGACGGCCGGATCACCGTGGTGGCCGCTCCCGGCGGTCGGATCGAGTCGATCACCGTGTTGCCGCAGGTGCTGCGCGAGGGCGGCGACTACCTTGCCGAGCAGTTGACGATCGCCGTCAACGCCGCCCTCGACGACCTGCGGGCCCGGACGGTCACCGACGCACCGGACGTCCCGGACCCGTCCGTGCTGCTCGAGCGTCTCGAAGGCGTGCAGCAGCAGTCGGTGCGCCAGATGCAGTCGTTCCTGAGCACTCTCACCGCCGCTCAGGCCCGGATCGCGCGGTCAGCGGGCTGACCAATGTCGTTGGAGATCGATCCCGATCAGGTGCGGGCGGCCGGCACTCGGCTCGTCGACGTGGGTGAGGGCCTGGCGACGGCACTCGAAGGGCTCGACGCACGGCTGAAGGGCTTCGGCGAGCCGTGGGGCGGAGACATGCTCGGCACCCTCGTCGCTGCGTCCTTTCCGGTCGTCTCCCGCTACCTGTTGGAGTGCTGCGCCGCGATGGCCGACGAGTACCAGAGCAGCGGCGAGGATCTGATGGCCTTGGCGGACGACATGACAGCCGTCGAGGAGGAGCTGGTCGGCCGCTTCCGCGCGCTGGCCGGGGAGTTGGGCTGACCGTTGGGCATGACGATCCCGGGTGAACTCGCCTCGCTGCTCGCCATGATCGGGTACGACTGGCCGGAGGGCGACGAGGCGAAGCTCTTCGAGCTCGGACAGGTCTGGTTGGACTTCGCCACCACCGTCGAGCAGATGGGCCGGAAGGCCGACGAACTGGCCGCGGAGGTGACCGGCGCCAATCGGGGGGAGGTCGTGGCCGCCTTCAGCGCCTACTGGTCCGGCGGCGAGGGGCCGGGCGGGGTGCTGGCCGGGAACACGACCGCCACCACCGTGCTGGGCGCCGGCTACGTCGTGGTCGCCGCGGTCGTACTGGCGCTGAAAGTTCAGATCATCGTTCAATTGATCATTCTCGCCATCCAGATCGCCCAGGCGGTCGCCACGGCGGTGGCCACCTTCGGCGCGTCCCTGCTGGAGATCCCGATCTTCAAGATGATCACCAGCTTGATCGTCGACCAGCTCATCGACATGGCCCTGCAGGCGATCCTCGGTGGGTAAGCGCAACCGCAACCGGCACCTACGCGATGCGGCGGTGCCGCCTCAGGTGGAGTCGGCGCTGGTCAAGCCAGTCGCGCAACTCGCCAAGACCCCTCGGGTGCGCCGCGAGTACCACGTCGGCGACGAGCAGCGACCCAAGCACCGGGACACCGACCGCAACCTGGCCATGGGCAGCGCGAGTCGCGCTCCCGCCAACGGTCAGACCGCGCTGGACCGCTCGGTGCAGATCAAGGAGACCAACGAGCGTCGCCGGATCGGCGTCGATCACGAGACCGGCGAGATCGTCATCCTCGACCGGCACCGCCGCATCGAGCCGAGCAATCCCGGCGACGACGTCGTCGAGATCTACCACGGCCACGTGCGCAGCTGGGACGACCACAGCTCGGACGGCCTGAACGACGACATGCGCAACGCCCTCAAGCGAGCCGGGCTGGTAGACAAGAAGGGCCGGCCGACCGCGCCGCCGAAGGATGAGGAATGAGCACACAGCGCAGCTACTACGAGCCGGCACCGGCGACCCACGACGGCGCCACGGCCGCGCTCGCCGCGGGTGACATCGACGCTCTCACCGACGCGATGGTCGGGCTGGCCCTGCACGACGCGGACTGGCGCTGGTGTCAGGACTTCTACCTGCGGCTGCTGGACCACCCGGAGGAGGACGTCCGGGCCACCGCAGCGATCTGTCTAGGCCATCTGGCCCGCATCCACCGTCGCCTCGACACCGACCGGGTCCTGCCAGCCCTGCGCGCCCGGCTGCGCGACCCGGCCGTCGGCGGCACGGTGGAGGACGCCATCGCCGACATCGAGCAGTTCCTCGGCCTTCCGCCCGGCTGAGCTCCGAGCAACATCGGCGACACCTCTGGCTAGCCGGGCGGCTCGGATCCGCGCCGTGGACCGTGTCGGCAACCGCGACTTGAGCACCCATCGATACTTGCGCGCCGATGGTCCCGGTCAACCACTGTCACCTTGACCTCAAGGATGCTTGAACTTCTACGGTGACCGCGTTCGTTCGTCGCTGACAAGGAGCCCGTGCCGTGACCATCAAGGAGTACACCCAGGAGCAGCTCGCCGCGCAGCCCATCGGTTACTGGAGCGGCGAGGCGTACCGTGCCGTGGTCGGGCGCATCCGGGCGGAGCTTGCCGTGGAGCAGCTCACCCAACCGCACTGGTGGACGCTCAACCACGTGGCCGGCGCTCCCGGCAGGTGGAGTCGCACTCAACTCGCCGAACGCCTCGCCCCCTTCGACGACCTCGACATCGATTTCGGAGAGGTCTTCGACGACCTGGTCGCCCGCGGTTGGATGAGCGAGCAGGCCGACACCCTGTCCCTCACCGAGGCCGGGGAGGCTGGGCGCCTCCGCGCCAAGGAGCGAAACGCGCGGGCGCACGAGCAGATGCACCAGGGCATCGCGACAGAAGACTATGTAGCGGCCCTCAACGTGCTGCGCCGCATGATTGCCAACCTGGGCGGCAACAGCGACCTGCCCTGAGCTGTCAGGGCAGGGGCCGCGGTTCCGGGGTCATCGGCCCCGTCACATGGTACGAATGCCTCATTACGGGCATGAGCCACAGGACGGGCGAGCCGATGACGACGAGCAGGGCGGGCAAGCTGCTCCGGAAGCCCGGGGATCCGCAACGGGCCACGTTCCTGGAGCTGTTCTTCGACCTGGCGTTCGTCTACGTGCTCACCCAGCTCTCGCAGGTGCTGAGTCGGGACCTCACGTGGCGTGGCGCCTTCCACACGCTGGTGTTGCTGCTGGCGGTGTGGTGGGTCTGGTGCAGCACGGCGACGGTCCCGGACAGGTTCGACCCGCAGCGGCCGACGATCCAACTGCTGGTCATCGCGACCCTGGTCGGCAGCCTGGTGATGGCTGTCGCCCTGCCGGCGGTGTTCGGCGCCCAGGGCCTGGTCTTCGCGGGCGCGTACGTCGCCGTCCAGGTCGGTCGCAGCCTCGGCCTTCTCGTCGCCCTGCGGGGTCACGAGTTGCAGCGCGGCGCGCTACGGGTGGTCATCTGGTTCTGCGCGTCTGCCGTGCCGTGGATCGCGGGGGCGCTGGTGCACGGCACCGCCCGCGAGGCACTGTGGACGCTGGCGGTGGCCATCGACTACCTGGCGGGAAAGCTCCGCTACCTCACACCGGGCCTGGGCCGCTCGCCGCCCGCGGAGTTGCCGAGCGCGGCCGAGCACCTGGCCGAACGCCACCGGCAGTTCTTCATCATCGCGCTCGGCGAGTTGATCCTGGTCTCCGCTTCAACCCTCGGCGGCAGCGGCTTCGCGCCCGACCGGACTGCGGCGTTCCTGGTGTCGATCGCCACCACGGTGCTGCTCTGGCGTATCTACATCTACCGCGCCGGGGAGTTGTCGGCCGGCGCCATCGCGGGCTCCCCCGATCCTGCCCGCCTCGGCCTGTCGGCCTTCTACGCCCACCTCGTCATGGTCGCCGGCGTCGTCGTCACCGCGGTCGGCGCGGAACTCGTCATCGCCCATCCGTCCGGGCACCCTCAAACGGCCTGGATCGCGGTCATCCTCGGCGGACCCGCGCTGTTCCTGGCCGGGCGCGCCCGCTTCGAGTACGCGGTCTTCAGCCGGGTGTCCCGGGATCGACCGATCGGGCTGCTCGCGTTGGCCGCCCTGGCACCGGTGATGCTCCTCGTACCACCGCTCGTGGCCGCCCTCGCCGCCACCGCGGTCCTGGCCGGGGTCGCCATCTCGGACGCCGCCCGCGCGCGAGGGCACCCACCTGAGCCGCCGTCACCACCCGGATAGCCTGGCGCGTCCGCTCCCCGCATCGCCGCAGGGCAACAACGACGACAGGAGCTTCATGGACCAGCTGACCCGCCGCGCCCGCGACCTCGGGATCGTCGTGGGGGCGCTGCCCACCGGGCGGGACAACGCGATCACCGACGTCGGCGGAGTCCTGGTCGGGCACACCACCATCGACGACGGCGCCGACCTGCACACCGGCGTCACCGCCGTCGTACCGAGTCAGCTCGGCCCCGGACGATGGACCCTGCCGGCCGCCGTGTACACGGGCAACGGCTACGGGAAGCTCGTCGGCTCGACGCAGGTGGACGAACTCGGCGTACTGGAGTCACCGATCGTCCTGACCGCCACGCTGTCCGTGTTCCGGGCCGCGGACGCGCTGCTGGGTCACCTGATGGACCGTCGCCCCGACGGTCTGTCGTTCAACCCGCTGGTCGGCGAGACCAACGACGGCCACCTCTCCGACATCCGCCGCCGCCCGATCACCGAGGGACACGTGCTCGCCGCCGTCGTGGGGGCTTCCGGCGGGCCACCGGCGGAGGGCTGCGTCGGGGCCGGCACCGGCACCACGGCGCTGGGCTTCAAGGGCGGCATCGGCACGTCGTCGAGGACGGTACGGGTCGGCGACCGACCGGGGACGATCGGTGCGCTCGTCCAGTCGAACTTCGGCGGCGTGCTCACGGCGCTCGGCGTACCGCTGCCGGTCGGTGAAATGATCCCGAACGCCGACCGGGCCGAACCGTCCGGCAACTCCTGCATGATCGTCGTCGCCACCGACGTACCCCTGGATGCCCGGCAGCTCGGACGACTCGCCCGGCGGGCGGTCTTCGCGATGGGCCGGGTCGGGGCGTCCTACAGCAACGGCAGCGGTGACTACGCGATCGCGTTCAGCACGGCCGAGCCAGACCAGCGACCAATCCCCGACGGCGAGATCAACCCGGTCTTCGCCGCCGTCCTGGACTCGGTCGAGGAGGCGCTGCTCAACTCGCTCTTCACCGCCGCCACCACCACCGGTGTGGCCGGTCGTACCAGTCACGCAGTGCCACACGCAGCGGTCATCCGGCGGTTGTCGGCGGCCGGCCGGCTGGCGGAGCCCGCCTGATCCCGGAGGCGGTGAAGATCCCGGCGTGGTCGAGCACGGCCACCACGACCAGCACCCCGGCGGCGATCGCGCTGACCGCGACCAACGGCAGGCGCAGGACGACCGCCGCGCCGATCAGGACGAACAGGCCGATCACCCGCGGCCAGGAGAGTCGTCGGTGGATCGCCAGGGAGAACAGGATCCGCCCGACGAGGAAGAGGGTGGGCCCGCCCAGGACGACCACGACGGCGGCCGTGTCACCGATCTCGGTGGGGTGGGCGATGCTCACCTCTGCCCCGACGGCGGTGACCACTATTCCGGCGATCATCACCAGGTGCAGGTAGCTGGTGGCGACCCCGAGCCGGGACGGGTCGGCCCGCTCGATGGCCGGGCCGAGGTGCTGACCGGCGGGCGTCACGTAGAGCAGACCGATCAGCACGGCGGTGGCGAACACCAGCAGGAAGGCGGCGGTCTCCGGGAGGCTGAGGCGGGTGCCGGCGTACGTGAGACCGGCGACCAGGACGAGTTCGCCGAGCGCGATGATCATGATCTGCTGGTACCGCTCGGCGAAGTGTTCGCCGGTGAGGTGCAGCTCCTCCTGCCGGGCCCGACCCATCCGGGGTATGGGCCAGCCGAGTCGCGGGCCGATGAGGTCGATCGCGAGAGCGAGCAGCCAGAGCGGCACCCGCCACTCCGGCAGGAACGCGCCGACCAGCCACGGTACGGCCGAGACGGCGTACCAGCAGAGGATCCGCAGCGCCCGGCTCTGCCGCGGGTGACCGCGCAACATGAGGCCGGTGACCGTGCCCCGGGCGAGGTGAACCGCGACGTACGCGCCGGCGAAGAGCACGCCCCGCCCGTCCAGCGCCTGCGGGATCGCCACCCCGGCCAGCAGGCTGCCCAGCGTCGCGCCGACCAGCAGCCCACGCAGCGCCTGGGTCTCCGGGTCGTACCAGTCGGCCAACCAGGTGGTGGTCACCCAGATCCACCAGACCGCGGCCAGGAGCAGCGCGGTGCGCAGCGCGCCCACCAGGGTGAGGTCGGCGAGGAAGTGCTGAGCCAGTTGGCTGAGGGCGAGGACGAACGCCAGGTCGAAGAAGAGTTCCAGGAAGGAGGCGCTGAGCGGGACGTCCTTGCCTCGCAGCAGCCGTTCGGGCCTGCTCACCATCAGCGCTCCTCCCGGTGGCACGCCCTGCGTCCGTCGTACCACCCGGGACCGGCCGCCGCGGCGAAAGCCGGCAACCGGACGGGTCAGCGGCGCGTGGGGAGGAAAAGGTCGCCGGTTCGCCACCTGCCGCCCGATCCGGGGTGCGGCCGGTCCGGCACCGGCCGCACCCCGATCTTCCGGCGGGGGGACTGGTCGGCCCGCCGTGTCGTTGATCCGGTTGTAGCCCGCCCCCACCAGGGACGACGGTGGGGGCACCGACCGTCGAGGGGGACGCCGATGACCAGTCAGCGGGAGACCGTGCAGGTCGACCACGACCTGTTCCGCGCCGTGTACGACTCACCCGCGTCGCTGCCGGGCCGGCACCGGTGGACCACCCCCGAATCGGACGTCCGGCGACTGGAGAAGCTGCTCGGCATGCCGGCGCGCACCATCGGCGCCCCGCTCTGGGTCAGCGGCGACCAGCCGGACTGCCCGAAGTGCGGCCGGCGGATCACCTGGTACGACATCGTCTCGTCGGCGCTCTCCGGCCTGCACGACAAGGCCATGATCGCCACCGTCATCCTCGGCGAACGCAAGTACGTCAACACCGAGATCCCGGACGCCATCCCCGGTGTGCGCTGCGCCGACTGCCACACCACCATCGACGGCCTGCGCAGCTTCAAGTGCCACAACTGGGCGTACGCCTTCGAGGCGCTGGAGGCCGTCCGCGAACGGATGGCCGGCGGCCTGGGGCCGACCTGAGGCGGGTCGTCGCCGGTGTGCACGAGCAGCGGGCGGCGGGTCAGCCGGCCGAGCGGCGGGTGGGGCGGCGACCGGGCGGGGAGTGCGGCTCCGGCCCGGGGTCGGGCACCGGCGGCATCGGCCGGATGACCGGCGCCGCGCCGGTGACCCGGAACTCCGCGCCGTGGTGCCGCAGGTCGATCGTGGCGTCCGGGTCGGCGTCGGGCAGCTCGTAGCGGGCCTCGGCGCGGGTCAGCGTGACCCGCAGCCGACGCCCGCGCCAGCGCAGGCTGAACACCAGCCGGTCGATCCGCCGGGGCAGCCGGGGGTCGAAGGAGAGCACCCCCCGGTCGTCGCGCAGCCCGCCGAAGCCCTGCACCAGCGCCAGCCACGACCCGGCCAGCGAGGCGAGGTGCAGCCCGTCGGCGGTCTTGTCGCCCAGGTCGGCCAGGTCCTGCAGCACCGACTCGGCGAACAGGTCGTACGCCAGGTCGAGGTGCCCGACCTCGGCGGCCAGCACCGCCTGCGGTGCTGCCGACAGCGATGAGTCGCGGACCGTGCGGGCCTCGTAGTAGGCCAGGTTGCGGGCCTTCTCGTCGGCGGTGAACTCGCCGGGACAGAGCTGCATGGCCAGCACCAGGTCGGCCTGCTTGACGACCTGCCGGCGATACAGCTCCAGGTACGGGTAGTGCAGCAGCAGCGGGTAGTCGTCCTCGCCGGTGTTCGCGAAGTCCCACTCCGGCTGCTCGGTGAACCCGGCGGCCTGCTGGTGCACGCCGCGCTTACGGTCGTACGGGATGAAGACCGCGTCGGCGGCGGCCCGCCAGCCGGCGATCTCCGCCGGCTCCACCCCGAGCCGGCCGGCCAGGTCGGGGTGGCGTTCTGCGGCGTCCGCCGCACCGCGCAGGTTGCGCCGGGCCATCAGGTTGGTGAAGACGTTGTCGTTGACCAGCGCCGCGTACTCGTCGGGGCCGGTCACCCCGTGCAGGTGGAATGCGCCGGTGTCCGACCAGTGGCCGAAGCCGTGCCAGAGCCGGGCGGTCTCCACCAGCAGTTCCAGCCCCGCCTCGGCGAGGAACCGCTGGTCGTCGGCGGCCGCCAGGTAGCGCAGCACCGCGTCGGCGATGTCGGCGTTGACGTGCAGCGCGGCGGTGCCGGCCGGCCAGTAGCCGGAGCACTCCCGGCCGCCGATGGTGCGCCACGGGAAGGTGGCGCCGGTCAGCCGCAGCTCACGGGCCCTCTCCCGGGCCTCCGGCAGGTGGGCGTGCCGCCAGCTCAACGCCGAGCGGGCCACCGCCGGAGCCAGGTAGGTGAGCACCGGCAGCACGTAGCTCTCGGTGTCCCAGAGCACGTGCCCGTCGTAGCCGTTGCCGGTCAGGCCCTTGGCGGGGATGGTCCGGCCGGAGTCGGGGCGGCCGGCCTGGATCAGGTGGAACATCGCGAACCGGGTCGCCTGCTGGAGTTCCGGGTCGCCGTCGAGCAGCACGTCGGCGACCTGCCAGGCGGCGTCCAGGGCGGCGCGCTGGTCGGCGAGCAGGGCGTCGAAGCCGTCCGCGCGGGCGGCGTCCGCCTCGGCGGCGACCAGGTCGGCCAGCTCACCGGCGGGCATCCCGCCGACCGACGCGCACTCGTACGCGGCGAACTTGGTCAGCCGCAGCCGCTCGCCCGGGTGCAGCGGGCCGGCCACGGTGAGCCGAACCCGGTCGGGGGTGCGGTCACCGGTGGTGGCCAGCGTGTCCGGCGCGTCCAGCAGGTGGCTGACCGCCACCGCGACGCGCTGACCGCTGTGCTCGGTGCGGTGCACCAGCACCCCGTCGAGGCCGGCCGCACGGTACGCCTCGGCGGTCAGCGGATCGGTGATCACCGAGGCTGCCCGGGGATCGTCCGAGCGCTCCGGCACCCGCTCGTTGGCCAGCAGGTCCGAGCAGACCCGCAGTTCGACGGGCCCGTCCAGCGCCTCCACCTCGTACCGGACGGCGGCGACCGGACGGCGGGGCAGAGACACCAGTCGGGTGCTGCGGACGCGCACCCGCCGCCCAGCCGGCGAAACCCACTCGGTCTCCCGGCGCAGCACGCCGGCGCGCAGGTCGAGCACCCGCTCGTGCACGTGCAGCGTCCCGGTCCGGATGTCCAGCGGCTCGTCGTCGACCCAGAGCCGGATCAGCGCCGCGTTCGGCGCGCTGACCAGGGTGTCGCTGGCCTGCGGAAAGGCGTACCCCTCCTCGGGATAACTCAGCTCGCGCCGCTCGTGGAAACCGTTGACGTAGCTGCCCGGCATCGCGCACGGCGCACCCTCGTCGAGGACGCCACGCCAACCGACCCACCCGTTGCCCAACGCGAAAATCGACTCGGTCTCGCCGAGCCGATCCAGGTCGGCCGCGGTGCGCCGGATCCGCCAGGTCTCCTCGTCGTCGACGCTGCCGACGGCGGGCGACGGTTGATCGGTGGCCGAACCGGTGTGCACGGATGCCTCCTCCGCGGTGGCGATGTCCCTGAACCAGCCAAGCAGAGCCGGCTGTGCGATCCCTGGACGAAGGTCGATAAGCCCTCCCGACCTTCGACTCCTGCGCGGCCGCCTGCCGCGTTCCTACCTTGTCTCCCAGATGGACCGGGTATGAACATCTGGTGAGGTGATGCATGGTCGACACCGGCAACATGGACGTTCCGGAGATCAGTGCCGAGTGGTACCGCGACGTCATCGGCGTCGCCGCCGACAGTCCGCCCCCGGTGCAGTGGTTCGTCGGGCACGCCACCGAGGGGGTGATCCTGCTGCTCGGCGCGCTGCTGCTGGTGGCCGCGCTGAGCCGCCTGTCCGGCGGATCGCACGATCGCGCACTCGCAGTGGTCGCGCCGGTGCCGACCCTCCTGGCGTACGCCGGCAGCGAATTGCTCAAGACCGTGGTGGACGAGGATCGACCGTGCCGGACGGTGGGCCGGGTCATCATCGCGGGCAGCTGCCCACCGCCGGGCGACTGGTCGTTTCCCAGCAATCACGCCACCCTGGCCGGCGCGCTGGCGGTCACCACGCTGCTGCTCTCCCGCCGACTCGGGCTGGTCGCGCTGCCGCTGGCCGCGCTGGCCGCGGTCTCCCGGGTCTTCGTGGGCGTGCACTACCCGCACGACGTGGTCGCCGGGCTGCTGCTCGGTGCCCTGGTCGCCGCGCTGGCCACCCCGTTGCTGGCCCGCCCGACCGCCGAAGCGCTACGCCGCCGGGCCGACGCCCGTCGCCCGGTCCCCGACCTGGCGGGCCGACCCCGCCCCTGACCTCCCGCCCGTCCCGCCTGACGGGCAGCGGGCGGTCAGGTTGCCAGCAGGAGGGCGCCGAGCGTGCCGAGCAGGAGGAACGGGCCGAACGGCAGATGGGTGGACCAGCGGGCCCGTCGAGCGGCGAGCAGACCCAGGCTGACCAGCGCGGAGAGCCCGAACGCGAGCAGCAGTCCGAACAGCAGGAACGGCCAGCCGTACCAGCCGAGCAGCGCGCCCACGCTGAGCGCCAGCTTGGCGTCGCCCAGCCCGAAGCCACGGCGGCCGAGCAGCAGCGTGCTGCCGGCGAAGAGCACCGCCAGCCCGGCGCCCGCGGTGACGGCCCGCAGCCAGGGCCCCGGCTCGGGGCCGCCGAGCACGGCCGCGCCGAGCAGCAGCCACGTCCCGGCAGCCGCCGGCAGCGTGAGCCGGTCCGGCAGGCGGTGTACGGCCAGGTCGACGAAGACCGCCGGGACCGTCCAGCCGAGCCACCAGGCCAGCGCCGGCGGCGCAGCGCCCGGCGGACCGGCCAGCGCCAGCAGCACCACCGTGGCGAGCCCGACGATCGCGGCCAGCTCGACAGTGCCCGGCGGCGGCCCGACCCGGGCCCGGCAGCGACCGCACAGGCCGACCGGGCCCAGCGCGGGCCAGGGCCGGGTCAGCCCGACCGGTGCCCCGCAGGCGTCGCAGCCGGTCCGGCTGGCGGTGCCCGACGGTACGGCGTGACGCAGGACGGCCAACCGCAGGAGCGGGCTGACCGCCACGGTCGCCAGCACGGCGGGGAGCCAGGGGCGGGCGGGGCGCCGCGGCGCGGATGACGGCGAGGGTGCGGGGAGCCGATCGGGTGGGTTCTCCTGACCCGGTACGGCCGCCGGGGGGCCGGTCAGCGGCATGTCGGCACCCCCACGGCCCCGGCATCGAGCGCGACGGCGAACACGGATCGTGACTGAACGATCGCTTGGGTGTAGCGGATGGCGCAGAAAGAGACCTGTGCGGCCGGTCGTTCGGCGGCCTCCCGGGGCGAGCCCGGCTCGACCGTCCCGCCGACCGGTGCGGTTCGTCGATGGGCCGCCGGCTCCGACCGGATGCCGGGATGACGCCGCGATGTCCCGCTCTCGGGACCGGCGGAGCGGCCCCGGCGGACCCGTCCGCGTTGAAGTGGGCAGGCCCCCGCCCGCCCCTCGGCCGGCCATTGCTCGAAGCGTGGCACAGACACCCCTCACCACCACCTGTCATCACGCAGAGTGTTCACTTGAATTGCCTCTGTTGCATCGGCGAGCGTCAGCCTATGCTCGCCCCTTGGGTGTGACGCAAGCCTCACTGCAACAACCAACCGACACAGGACCATTCATTTGTAAAAGATCCGTAACGGTGAATGCAGAAGCGCACTGAACGGCTCCGGATGTGCTGATCCGGGCGCGCTTCCGCATGCCCGGCGGCGGTGATCCGTCGCCGCACCGGGCGACCACGAGGAGGCTCGACGGTGCGCGGACGACAGCTCGGGCGAGCGGCAATCTGCCTGCTAGCGGTCGTGGTGGCGGTGCCAGTCGCCGCCTGCGGCAGCGGGCGGGAGGCCGTCGAACGGCCGGGGCCGGCCCTGGTCGACGGACAACAGGCGGACCGGGACGTCGAACGGCGGGCCGCGGAAAAGGCGGCGCTCGACGCGTACTCCGGTTATCTCGCCGCCTCGCGTACGGCGAGTCGACGCAGTGATCCGCGCGCGCCGGAACTGTCCCGGTATCTCGCCGATCCACTGCTCACTCGGGTGCGAATGTCCATTCGCGAGGCAAAGGAGCACGGCGCGATGCGTACCGGGACGCTGAAATCCGACCCGACCGTGACCTCGATCAGCCTGGACTCGACCCCGGCCAGCGTGGAGATCCAGGACTGCCTGGACGCGAGCGGCTACCGGCTGGTCTACGCCAAGGACAAGCGGGTGGTCCCGGGCAGCGGCGGCAGCAGACACCTGGCCACCGCCACCGCGACCCGCTATCCCGACGGCCGGTGGCTGATCAACTCCAGCGCCGCGCACCGGGACCAGCCGTGTTGACCTGGGGAGGAAGGGGCGCCCCGGCTCGTACCGCCCGGGCCGGGACGCCCCGCCGGGCGCTCACCGGGATCGGCCTCGCGCTGCTGCTGCTGGTCGGCGCAACAGTGCCGGCCGGCGCCGCCGGGCGCGCCGACCCGGGGGCGGAGTGCCCGCTCGACCAGCCGGACTGCAGCGTCTGGGACGACGAGCCCGGCACGCCGGGCGGTCCCGGCGGTGGCGGCGACAACGGCGGCGGCGGGGACTCCGGCGGCGGTGGGGGCGGCGGTGTCTGCCAGTGGGGCGGGCGGACCATCGCCTGCTACGACGACCTGCTGGGCTGGTTCGACAACGGCGACGGGTGCTACTACAAGCTGACCGAGGGGCCGGTCGAGCCGCCCGAGGGTCAGCAGTGGTATTTGCAGACCTGCAACGGCGGTGATCTGGGCGCCCAGGACGTGGTGCTGTTGGACGGGCCACCGCCCGGCTACGGCGCGCCGCCCGACCCGGAGGAGCTGGCCCGCCGCGCCCTGGCGTCGATCAAACTGCTGCCGGCCCGGCTCCGGGTGGCACCCCGCAAGAGCGTCGGCCCCGGGCTGGTCGGCCTGCCCGTCTGGATGTGGGCGACGCCGAGCGCCAGCTACTTCGGCCCGCTGCGCGCCTCCGCGTCCGACCGTGGCCTGACCGTCTCCATCGAGGCGAAGGTCGACCGGATCGTCTGGGACATGGGCAATGACGAGACGGTCCCCTGCCCGGGTGCCGGCACCCCGTACGACCCGAAGGGACCCCGTGCCGGCCAGACGTCCCCGGACTGCGGCTACGACAGCGGCTACCCGAAGGCCGGGACCTACCGGGTCGGCGCCACCACGCACTGGACGGTGCGGTGGTGGACCGACGATGGCGTCGAGGGCGAACCGATTCCGCAGACCCGGACCAGCGGCACAGTGCCGATCCTGATCAACGAACTCCAGGTGGTGAACAGGTGAGCCTCGCGACGCGCAACGGAACCCCGGTGGACGCGCCGGTCAGCCCGCCCAAGGTGGTCCGGCAGCGCCGGGTCCGCCCGGGGCTGCTGGGTCTGGCCGTACTCCTGATCGCGCTGGGTGGGCTGGGCGCGGCGTTCGCGGTCACCTCGGTCCGGGCCACCGGCAGCTACCTCGCGGTGGCCCGGCCGGTGGAGGTGGGCCGGGAGATCAGCGCCGCTGACCTGGTCGCCGTGCAGGTCGCCGGCGGCCAGGGGCTGCGCCCGGTGCCCGCCGGCCGGCTGGACGAGGTGGTCGGCAAGCGCGCCGCCGTGGCGCTGGTCCCGGGCACCCTGCTCACGCTGGGGCAGGTCACCGACGACCCGCTGCTCGGCCCCGGCCAGCAGCAACTCGCGCTCGGCCTGAAGACCGCGCAGGTGCCGGCGCGTGAACTGCACCCCGGCGACAAGGTCCTGCTGGTCAGCACCCCGGACGACAACGCGTCCGGAGCGGCCGCCGCCGGCACCCGCTTCTCCGCCACCGTGATCGACATGGTCAGCCCGGCGAACGACGACAAGGTGCTGTACCTGGCGCTCACCATCCGGGACGTGCCCGCGGTGGTGGCGCTGGCCGCGCAGGAGCGGATCGCCGTCGTGCTGACCGAGGTGGCCTGAGCATGGCGATCATCGCGCTGGTGTCCGCGAAGGGTTCGCCCGGCGTGACCACCTCGGCGCTGGCCTGCGCGCTGGCCTGGCACCGACGACTGGTGCTCGCGGAGTGCGACCCGGCCGGCGGGTCGATCCTCGCCGGCTACCTGGGTGGTCAGCTGGACGGACCGCGCGGCATCGGCGAGCTGGCCGTCGGAGAGCTGCGCGACGG
Organism: Micromonospora coriariae; assembly: GCF_900091455.1. Classification (NCBI taxonomy): domain Bacteria; kingdom Bacillati; phylum Actinomycetota; class Actinomycetes; order Micromonosporales; family Micromonosporaceae; genus Micromonospora; species Micromonospora coriariae. The sequence goes on from NZ_LT607412.1 coordinate 2,459,264, forward strand.
CAACCTGGAGACCGCCTTCTGGTCCCAGCTGGTCGACCTCGACGCGCCCCGGCGGGAACGGCTGCTGCTGCCCGGGCTGGTCGACCCGACACAGGCCGGCAGCGTCACCCCGCTCTGGCAACGCTTCGCCGACTACTTCAACGCCCTCGACCGCGGCACCCCCGGCTACGACGTGCTGGTCGACTGCGGCCGGCTGCACGTCAACGGCCCGCCGTGGCCGGTGCTGCGGGCCGCCTCGGTGGTGCTGCTGGTGACCCGGGCCGAGCTGCCGGACCTCTCCGGCACGCGGGCGGTGGTCAGCGCGATCGAACGGGACTTCGCCGAGCACCGGGTACCGCCCGGCACCCTGCGGCTGCTGCTGGTCGGCAACGGGCACGGGCGGGCCGAGATCAGCCGTGCGCTGAAACTGCCGGTGATCGCCCGGCTGCCGCACGACTCGCGTACCGCCGGGGTGCTCAGCCTGGGCGGGACGGTGCGGGCCGGACGGCCGCTGCTGCGCGCGGCGGCCGCGCTGGAGGTGCCGGTCGGCGCGCTGCTGGAGCGGCGGCGCGCCCGGCTGGCCTGGCCGGTGCAGCAGGGGGTGCCGGATGCGGTTTGAACCAGTCTCCGCCGACCCACGCCAACAGCCGCCGGGCGTCACCTCCACGACGCCGCCGCTGGCCGCGCCGAACGGCCGCAACCACCACGCGGTGCCGATGCCACCCCCGGCACCCGCGGCCAGCCCGCCGCCGGAGCCGCCACCCCGCCCCCGGATGGACTTCCAGGTGGTCCGGGAACTGCGCCGGGAACTGACCGAACGGCTCACGCTGTGGCAGCGCGGCCGTGAGTTCACCGTCGACGAGGAGGACACCGAGCGCGCCCGGCTGGCCGTCGCCGTGGTCGCCGAGTACGCGGACGCGGTCCGCCGGGCCGGCACGCCGATGGCTGCCGGCGAGGAACGCCTGCTGCTCGACCAGGTGACCGCCGAGCTGGTCGGACTGGGCCGCCTGCAGACCCTGCTGGTCGACGACACCATCGAGGAGGTGCACATCCTCGGCTGCGACCAGGTACGCATCACCCGGCACGGCGGCGGGGTGGACTGGGCCGAACCGATCGCCGACAGCGACGCGGAACTGGTGGAGATCCTCCAGGCGGCGGCACGCCGTGCGGGCGCGACCGAGCGGTCACTGTCCACCGTGAAGCCCACCCTCGACCTGCAACTGCCCGACGGCAGCCGGCTGGCCGCGGTGTTCCTGGTCAGCCACCGCCCGTACGCGGTGATCCGCAAGCACAACACCCTGGACGTGAGCCTGGACGACGTGGCCGGGGCCCGGGGTGACCTGGACGAGATGATCGACCCACTGTTGCGGGACTTCCTCCGCGCGGCGATGCGCGCCGGGCTGAACATCATGGTCGCCGGGCTGGCCGGCGCCGGGAAGACCACGATCATCCGGGCGCTGATGAACGAGATCCCGACCGACGAGCCGTACGTGCTGCTGGAGGAGAGCCGGGAGCTGCTGCCGGCCCGCCGCCGGGAGCGGCACCGGGCGGTGATGAGCTTCGAGGCCCGCGAGGGGCACGGCGAACGTGGCTTCGACGGCCGACCGGCCGGCGAGGTGACGATCGCCGACCTGATCCCGCTCTCGCTCAGGATGGGCGTGCTGCGGATCATCGTGGGTGAGGTTCGGTCCCGGGAGATCGTGCCGATGCTCCAGGCGATGACCACCAGCCGGGGCTCGATGTGCACCATCCACGCCCGCACGTCCGCCGGCGTCGGTGAACGGATCGTCGAGTTGGCCCTGGCGCACGGCCGCGAGATGACCGTCGACCAGGCCCGCCGGATGGCCGGCAACGCCCTGGACCTGATCGTCTACGTCACCGTCGAGGACGAGACCGCGATCGGCGGTCGCAAGCACCGGTTCGTCTCCCATGTGGAGGAGGTGATCGGGGCCGGCGAAGCCGGGCGCATCACCACCACCACGGTCTTCGGACCCGGCCCGGACGGCCGCGCGGTCCCCCGGCACCTGCCCGAACGGGTACGCGACCAACTGCTGCGGGTGGGCTACGACGCCCGGCTGCTCACCCGGTGGATCGAGGCCGGCGCCGGTGCCTGGCGCCGCCCCCGGCAGACCCGACTGGCCCGGCGGTGATCAGGTGCGGGGCAGCCTGGAACTGATAGCGGTGGTCTCCGGCGCCGCCTGCGTCGCGGGGCTGCTGCTGGCCGTTGTCGCACTGGTCGGCACCCGACGGCCCGCCGGCCCCGGCCCGGGCGCCGGACCGGGTCTGGGTCGGCTCTGGCGCGGCTCCGGCGCCACCCCCGGCGAGCGGCGGGCCTACCAGGCTCTGCTGATCACCGCGCTGGTCGCCGGCGCGCTGGCCTTTCTGCTGACCGGGCTGCCGGTGGTGGGTCTGCTGGTGGCGGTGGCGGTGCCCGGCACCCCGTGGCTGTTCGCGGTGGGCAAGGCCGAGCAACGGGCGATCGCCCGGATCGAGGCGGTCGGCGAGTGGACCCGCCGGCTCAAGGACGTCTCCGGCACCGGACAGGGCCTCCAGCAGTCGATCATCGGCACGATCGGCAGCGTGCCACCCGGCATCGAGGACGAGGTACGGCTGCTCGCCGCCCGGTTGCAGGCCGGTTGGTTGGCCCGCTCCGCGCTGCTGGCGTTCGCCGACGACATCGGTGACCCGGTCTGCGACCAGGTGGTGGCGGCGCTGATCCTGCACCTCACCGACCGGGGCGAGCGGCTGGGTGACGTGCTGGGCTCGATCGCCGGCGCGGCGGCCGCGGAGGTCGCCACCCGGCGGGAGATCGAGGCCAAGCGCACCCAGCCCCGGTTCGCGGTCCGCTTCCTCACCGGAATGACGCTCGCCACCCTGGCGTACGGGCTGATCAACACCGAGTACATCGAGCCGTACGGCACGCCTGTGGGTCAACTGGTGATGGCCGCCCTCGGTGCCGCCTTCATCGGCCTGCTGGCCTGGGTGCGGTCGATGAGCCAGCCGCAGCGGCCGGCCCGCTTCCTGCCGTCGCCGGACCCGCAGGAGGTGATCGCGTGACCGTGATCGTGAACTGGCACCTGGCCATCGCGGTGTGCGGCGGAGCCGCCGTGGGTCTGGGCCTGTTCCTGGTGGTCCGCGAGCTGGTGCCGGCGGCCCCGGCGCTCGGGCCGGCACTGCGCCGGTTGCACCAGCCGGCCGGCACCGGCCGGGTCGCCGCTCCCGCGTCCCGGCAACTGGACTGGTTGACCGGGCTGGCCCGCTGGCTGCGGCCGCCGCACCGGCAGCTCGCCCTGATCGACCAGACCTCCGAGCAGTACGCGCTGTCGGTGCTCCTCTCGGCGCTGATCGGACTGGCCGTGCCGACCCTGCTCGGGGTGGCCCTGTTCGTGCTCGGCATCTCGCTGCCGCTGGTCGTACCGGTACTCGGCAGCCTCGGCATGGCGCTGATCGCCGGGCTGCTGGCACACCGGTCGGTGCTGGCCAAGGCGGACGCCGCCCGGGACGAGTTCCGCCAGGCCGTCTGCACGTATCTGGACCTGGTGGCGTTGCAGCTCTCCGCCGCGCACGGGCCGGTGCAGTCGCTGGAGCGGGCCGCGGCGGTGTGCGACGGCTGGGTCTTCGACCGGATCCAGGAGTCGCTGCGGATCGCCCAGATGCAGATGCACGCGCCCTGGGACGAGCTGCGCGACCTCGCCGACAAGATCGGCATTCCGGAGCTGGGCGACGTCGGCGCGATCATGCGCTCCTCCGGAAGTGAGGGAGCGCAGGTGCACGAAACCCTGCGCAGCCGGGCCGACTCGCTACGCGACCAGATCCGCACCGACAACCTCGCCCGCGCCGAGGGGGTGACCAGCAAGCTCGACATTCCAGGCGCACTGCTCGTCTTCGTGCTGCTCGGCTTCGTCGTCTACCCGTTCATCGCCCGTGTCTGATCCGACCCCCAGAAGGAGTACGCCATGTCCCTCATCAGCTACCTGCACGTCGTGATGACGACGCGCCTGGCCGAGCTGCGTCGCGACGGCGAACGCGGCGACAGTCCGGTGCCGACCGCGGTGATCATCTTCGGTCTGGTCTTCGTGGCGACCATCGTCACCGGCCTGGCCCTGGGCAAGGCCAACGACTGGATGAAGGCAATCCCGAACCACACGAACCCGAAGTAGCGGACATGCGCCGAGCCGCGTTCCCGAGGTGCCGCCGGGCGATGGCCGGTGCCCGGCGCCACCTCGCGGCCGGCGACCGGGAGCTGGGAGCCAATCCGGTGGAGCTGGCCGTGGTGATGCCGCTGATCCTGGTGCTGCTCTTCGCCTCGCTCCAGGTCGCGGCCGTTTTCCTGGCCCGTTCCACGGCGTTGAACGCCGCCCAGGGCGGGGTCAACGCCCAGCGGTTGTACGACGCTCCGGACGACGCCGGGGTCGTCAGCGCCACCCGCTTCCTGAACGCCACCGGCGGCTGGCTGGTGGGCTGGGCGAAGACTGGTCCGAGCTGCGTGACCACCGATACCGAGGTGACCTGCACGGTGCGCGGCCGGTCCCTGTCGGTGGTGCCCGGCGTGGACTTCGCGGTGCGGCAGACCGCCCACGGCACAGTGGAACGGGAGACCACGCCGTGAGCCGCGGCGCCGAGCGGGGCTCGGTCTCCATCGAGGTGGCGGTGCTCGCACCCGCGTTCATCGCGCTGATGGTGCTGGCCGGCGTGGCCGGGCGTAGCGCGGTGGCGGCGGAGGCGATCGACGCCGCCGCGCACGACGCGGCCCGCGCCGCCTCGATCTCCCGGAACGCCGACACCGCGCGGACCGCGGCGCGGGAGGCCGCCCGCAAACAACTGGACTGGCACGGGCTGGCCTGCGCCAACGACCTCGATCTGAAGTTCTCCGGCTGGGTGGCCGGCGAGCCCACCAGCTTCAAGGACGCCTTCAGCAGCTCGGTCGGTACGGACGCCTCGGTGACGGTGGAGATCAGTTGCCTGGTGTCGTTCAAGGACATCTCGCTGAACGTCGTGCCCGGGATGCCGACCGACAACCGGATCACTGTGGACTTCACCTCTCCGCTGGACCGTTACCGGAGCCGGCAGTGACCGCCTTTGCTCCCCGACGTCCGCACACCGGTGAGCACGGCCGGGTCAGCATCTTCCTGGCGGTGGCCATGACCGGCGTGCTGGCCATCGTGGGCCTCTCCTTCGACGGCGCCGGGCAGTTGCGCACCCTGCAACGCGCCGACAACCTGGCCGCCGAGGCGGCCCGGGCCGGTGGTCAGGCCATCGACCGGGCCACCGCGATCGAGGGCGGGCCGACGCGGATCGACCGGCCGCAGGCCCGCGTCGCGGTCGCCGACTACCTGGCCGCCGCCGGCACCACCGGTCACACCGTGAGCTTCCCGGAAGTCGCCGGGGAGACCCTCGTCCGGGTACGCGTCACGATCACCTACCGCCGATCGATGCTCGGGCTGTTCGGCTTCGCCCGCACGGTCACCGTCACCGGCGAGGCGACCGCACGGCACATCACCGCAGGACCGTAGGAAGGAAGGCAGCCATGCCCGCATCGGGTCGGTCCGTCGTACGGCGGACCGGACGGATCATCACCGGCCTCGGCGCGCTGGTCGTGCTCTGCACGCTGCTGGCCGGCGCGCCGGTGGCACTGCTCGCCTTCGCGGGCAACCCCCTGCCGGACCACCTGCCGAGCATCGCCGAGGTGGGCACCACGCTGACCAGCCGGGACGACGGCCGGCTGTTCCTGCGGGCGTTGGCGCTGGCCGGCTGGTTCGGCTGGGCCACGTTCGCCTTCTCGGTCCTCGTCGAGCTGGGCGCCCAGAGCCTGCGCCGGCCGGCGCCGAAGCTGGCGGGGATGAGCCGCCAGCAGAAGGCCGCCGCCGCCCTGGTCGGCTCGGTGGCGCTGATCCTCGCGGCCAGCCCGGCCGCCGCCAGCGCCGCCGCGATCCATGCCGGCCCGGCGTACGCCCACCCGGGCACTCCGGCGGTCGCCGCCCTGGCCGGGCCGGCGGCGAATGACGAGGCGGCACCGGTGTACCGCGTGGCGCGGGGCGACTACCTCGGCGAGGTGGCCGAGCGTTACCTGGACGAGTTCGCCGACTACCGACGGCTGGCCCAGCTGAACCGGCTCGACGACCCGAACCGGATCCGTCCCGGCCAACTGCTCCGGCTGCCCGCCGAGGCCACCGACCAGGGCGCCCGCTCGCACGCCACCGGCCGGCTCGTCGGCCGCTCCGCACCCAAGCCGCCGGCGCCCCGGCCGGCACCCGAGCGGGTCGCGCCGGAGCGGGTGGCACCGGCGGTGCCCGGTGGTACGGAGTCCGCCGGTCAGCCGCCCGCGATGACAGTCGGCGCCGCCCGGGTCGGCGCGACCGACCGGGTCAACCGACCGCTGGCGGTCTCCGCCGTGCTGGCCGTGGCGAGCATCGTCGGCGCCCAGATCGGCGCGGTGCTCGGGCTGCGCCGCCGTCCGGCCGCCGCCGGTGCGGCCTCCCGGTTGGCCGCCGCCACCCGCACACCCCGGGTCGGCGGTGCGGGACCTGCGGGCAACGGGATGGCAGCGGCCGGCGGGCCCGGCCTGGACTCCGTGCCGGACGGACCGCAGGCCGGTCGGCACCGGCGCGGCTGACCGGCGCTCAAGCGCGCGACCGTCAGGGTATGCGGGTCTGCAGCACGCCGTCCTGGATCCGGGTGGGCAGGATCTGCTGGTCGTTGCCGGACGGCCCCTGCACGACCTCGCCGCCGTTCAGTCGGAAGGCGCTGCCGTGCCACGGGCAGACCACGCAGGCGTGGCCTTCGATCTCCTGCACCTCGCCCTCGCCGAGCGGCCCGCTCTGGTGCGGGCAGCGCTCCAGCATCACGGTGACCTCGTCACCGTGCCGGTAGAGGATCACCGAAACGTCGTCCACCTCCCGGGTGACAAGCGTGCGCTGCGGCAGCGTGGCCATCTCGACCAGTGAGTGCCAGCCGTCGCTCATCCGGTGCAGCTCGGAGATGCTCTGGTTGACCTGCGCACCCTGCTTGTACGCCAGGTGACCGCCGATGTACGCCCCGAGGCTCGCGGCGGAGAGCCCCAGAAAGCCGAGGGCACGGCCGACGCCGTGTCGCCCGGACATCCGTGCGGCCAGCGAACCGGCGTAGAGCGTCACGCCTACCGTGTTCGCGGCGGCGTGCACCAGGCCGACCCGGCGCTGGTCCCGGGAGAGCGCCGCCCAGTCGTTCAGCCCGGCGACCGCCGCCGGCAGCGCGCTGACGGTGCCCAGGCCGACCAGCACGGTGGCGGGACGGCGCTGCCCGGGCATCAGGTCCAGCACCGCGGCGCTGATCCAGGCGCCCACCGGCACCTGCACCATTGCCGGATGCAGCGGATGCCCCAGCGTCACTCCGTGTAGCAGGTCCCGCAGCCGCCGCGGACGCAGCGTGCCGAGGACCGCCCGCTGTAGCCGGTCACCCACCCGGTCCAGCCTTGAATCCTGCTCAACTCTCGTCAATAGCGCTCGCACCCGTACCGACTTCCCGGCTGACGCGGTCGCAAACCGGTCGGCGGTGACAGACCTGTAGCGCGGCCTGTCGGCGGCGCTTTTCGCGCGCTCCGACCCACCATCTGGTCGGGTTGGGGGTCTGCGGGACCGGCGGATGGCGGGCATGCTGGGCCGATGGGTGTACGGGTGGAACGCGCCGGGCCGGTGACGACAGTGGTACTGGACCGACCGGCGGCCCGCAACGCCGTCGACGGGCCGACCGCGCGGGCGCTGGCCGACGCCTTTCGGGCCTTCGACGCCGACCCCGACGCGTCGGTCGCCGTGCTCTGGGGAGCCGGCGGCACGTTCTGTGCCGGCGCCGACCTGAAGGCGATCGGCACGCCGAGCGGCAACCGGGTCGAGCCGGAGGGGGACGGCCCGATGGGCCCGACCCGGATGGCGCTGAGCAAGCCGGTGATCGCGGCGATCTCCGGGTACGCGGTGGCGGGCGGGCTGGAGTTGGCACTCTGGTGCGACCTGCGGGTCGCCGAGTCCGACGCGACGCTCGGTGTGTTCTGCCGCCGCTGGGGGGTGCCGCTGATCGACGGCGGCACGGTCCGGCTGCCCCGGCTGATAGGTGAGAGTCGTGCTATGGATCTGATCCTCACCGGCCGGCCGGTGCCGGCGGACGAGGCGTACGCGATGGGTCTGATCAACCGGGTGGTGGCCCCCGGGCAGGCGCGGGCCGCGGCCGAGGAGCTGGCGGCGGCGATCGCCCGGCATCCGCAGACCTGCCTGCGCAACGACCGGGCGGCGGTGCTGGCCGGCGCGGGGCGAGGAGAGCCGGAGGCGCTGGCGGCCGAGTTGGCGTACGGGATGAACTCACTGGCCACGGACGCGGCGGCCGGCGCGGCCCGGTTCGCCGCGGGCGAGGGCCGACACGGCGCGACGCCGCCGGGAGGGGTGCACCCCCCGGCGGCGTCAGCTACCGGCCAGCTCAGTTGCGGTTGATGGTGAAGGTTGTCGTGGTGTTGCGGATGTCCTGGTAGTTGTTGGTCAACCGCAGGTTGTTGAAGGTGACCGAGCCGACCGCCGGACCCTGACCGGGTTCCGGCATCTCGTTGGCCCAGATCGCGAACCCGGACTTCGCGTCGTACGCGTCACCGCTCTTGCGGACACCGCTGATCGAGACGTTGGTGAAGACCGTGTCGGTGATCGGGTTCTCCGGCTGCGACCCGTTGTACTTGGTCTGGAACATGATCCCGGTGTACGTCGGATCGACGATGTCCACGTCGGACACCCGGATGCCGCGGAACTCCTTCGAGGCGGAAAAGACCCAGATCGCGGGGAATGTCTGGGAGCCCCAGAAGTGCCCACCGGCCCGGATCAGCGAGATGTTCTGGAACTGGGTCGGCGGGCTGGCCCCGAACCCGATGAACGGGTAACCGAAGTCCAGCGAGCTGATGGTGATCCCCGAGTACGTCAACATGTCCGCGATGTACAGGTTGCGGAAGATGTTGTTGTAGCCGCCGTAGACCGCCAGCCCGGCCGCCCGCCAGGTCAGCGTGGCCGAGAGGTTCTCGAACACGTTGCCGTTGTTGCCTGTCGACGCACCCTGGTCGGTGGCCGAGAAGAGGGCGAACGCGTCATCGCCGTTCGACCGCCCCTCGGTGTTGGTGACCAGGTTGTTGGTGCTGCCGTTGGTCAGGTTCACACCGTCGGCGAAGGTGTTGCGGAAGCGGCTGTTGCGGATGGTCAGCCCGCTGACGCTCACCCCCCAGTACGCGCAGACGGTGTGCTCGACCCAGACGCTGTCCAGTGTCATGTTGTCGACGTCCTTCAGCTCACCCCAGACCTTGCCCGGCCCGTCGATCCGATTGGTGTAGTTGCCGAAGAAGGCCAGGTGCGCGAAGGACGACCCGCTGGCCGAGGACTCCACCCGGAAGCCCGCGTCGGTGTTCTGCTGACCGGTCGGCGTCTGGAAGCGGGTGTACCACATGCCCGCGCCGACCACGGTTATCGGCTTGCCGTACACCTGGAACTTCTGTGCGGTCTCGTACGTGCCGGCCGGCAGGTAGACACCGATCAGGTTGCCGGTGGTGTCCATGCGAACCGCGTCCAGCGCGTTCTGCACGTCCTGGTGGCTGAAACCGGTCGGCACCCGGTACCGGGCCGGGTCCGGGTTGGCGCGCGGTGCGACCAGCTCCAGGTTGATGAAGTCGATCGCGTACGTGGTGGTGTTGGCCGGGTCCTTCTGCAAACGGATCCTGCTGCCGGCAGGGATTGTCGAGTTCAGCATCACGTTCGCCTCGTCGTACAGGTGCCGGGGCGGGCCGGCGCTCGGCGAGTCGCTCGGGCCGGCCTCCGCGCCGTACAGCCAGATGTGCTTGGAGGTCAGGTTGATCGGCTTGTGCAGGGTGCCGTTGACGTAGATGTTCAGCGTCGAGTCGATGCCCCCGCCGCCCGGCGCGTCGGGGATGGAGAAGCGGGTGACCAGGGTGTTGGTCGCCGCGCGGGTGGTCCACTCGACGTACGAGCCTGTGCTGTTCAGGGTCACCGCCCGGCGTCCGGACGCCTCGCCACCGAGGTTGCCGATGTCCCGGTTGGGCCCGACCTGCCCGGCGCCCCCGCCGGTCGTGCCGTCCTCGGCCTCGTACATGTCGTAGCCGAGGTTGGCGCCGCGCCCCACGAAGAGCGGACGGTCACTTGTGTTGTTGGTCTGCTTGACCGGCAGCTCGTTGCCGTCGACGGCGAGCACCACCCGGACGGTGTACCTGCCGTTCGCGGAGGTCCAGGTGCCCAGGCTGATCGGGCCGACCGTCGCGCCGGCGTTGATCACTCCGGAGTACGAGCCGGTCAGGGTGCGGACCACGGCGCCGGATTCGTTGAGCACGGTAAGGGTGATGCCGTGCGCACCGGACGCGGACGCCTGGTTGCCGGCGTTGCGGATCGACACGGAGAAGTTCACAGTGCTGCCGGGCGGCGGGTTGCCGGGTGACCAGTCGACCGCGGAGGCGACCAGGTCGGAGCTGGCGACCGCGCTGACCACCAGCGGGCTGGGGTTGGTGTAGCTGTTGTTGGTGTCGTCCTGCTCGACGACGGTGTTCGACTCGTCGACCTTGGCGCTGAGCGGGTAGCTGCCCGCGTCGCGCGTGCCGATGTTGGCGTTGACCGTGGTCGAGGCGCCGGCAGCCAGGCCGCCGACCGTCGCGGTGCCGACCCGGGTGGCGCCCAGGTAGAAGTTGACGTTGGTGGCACCGGAGGACGCCGAGCCCGCGTTGCGTACGGTCGCCGAGAGCGTGATGGTGCTCGTCTCGACCGGCGCGGACGGCGTGAACGACATGCCGGTCACGGTCAGGTCCGGGTTCGGTGCCGGCGTGCCGATGACCTGGAACTCGGCCACCTGGCCGGCCGGGGCACCGGTGTTCGAGGCGATCGAGAGCCGCACGTCGGCCGCCGCACCGGAGACCGGGATGGTCACAGTGTTGCCACTGGCCGGGTTGAAGCTGTAGTTCGCCGCGCCGACCAGTGTGGTGAAGCTCGACGAGCCCTGGTCGCGACCGAGCACAGTGATGTTCTGGGTACGCGGCCCCCAGACGGCGTCCGGGTTCAGCTTCAGCACGATCTGGCTGAGGCTCGCGTTCGCGCCGAGCTGCACGGTCAGCGTGCTCGGGTTGCCGTTGCCCTCCCAGTAGGTGGCCACGTTGTTGTCGTTGGCATTGGTGGCCACGAACGTGTGCACGTACCCGGAGGCGGTGATCGGCTTGCCGACCGCCAGGTTGGTGCCGACCGGCGGGTTGCCGGTGCCGGTCCGGGTCACGGTGTTGCTGTTCGCCGACTGGTTGCCCGCCGCGTCCTTGGCCCGGACCTGGTAGGAGACCGTGGCGCTGTCCGGCTGGCTGTCGGTGTACGTCAGGGTCGAGCCGTTGACGCTGCCGCGCAGTCCGCCGTTGGCGTAGATGTCGTACCCGGTCACCCCGACGTTGTCCGTGGACGCGGACCAGGTGAGCCGGATCTGCCCGCTCGCGGGCTGGGTGTACGCCAGGTTGCCGGGGACGCTGGGGGCCTGCGTGTCGGGGCTGCCGACGGCGCCGTAGACCTCGACCTCGGAGAACTGGGCGGCCGGCCAGCCGGTGTTGCCGGTGACCTGCACCCGCACGTAGCGGGTGCTGGCCGCGGTGAAGCTGACGGTCGCGGTGTTGCCGCTGGCCGGGTTGAAGGTGTAGCCGGCGGACGCCTTCAGGGTGGTGAACGACGAACCGTTTGTGGAGCCGAGCACCGACAGCGTCTGGGTGCGGGTCTGCCAGGCCGACGCGGGCGGCAGCTTGAGCACCACCCGGTCCACGCTGACCGTGCCGCCGAGGTCAGCCTGGATCCACTGCGGGAACGCGTTGTTGGCGCTCTCCCAGTAGGTGTCCGCGTTGCCGTCGTTGGCGTTGCCCGCCACGTAGTTCTGGTTGTGGCTGCTGGCGGTCATGGTGGCGGAGAGCCCGGCGAGCATGGCCACCCGCGCGGCGGCCGCGGACGGGTCGGCCACCGGTGCCGCGCTGGCCGCGGGGGTGACGACCGGGGCGGTGACGAGGAGCGTTCCGGCGAGCACTCCGGCGAGCAGCCGCCGTTGGCCGGTGCGGGTGGTTCGGGGGACGGAACTGGGCGCGCCGGATGGCGGCGTGCCGCGTCTGGTGCCGTTGCTGGACATGGGGTCGCTACACCTCTTTCGGGGGTGGGTGGGGTGTGGTGCCCGGAGCCGGTGCCCCCGCCCCGGCTGGGCGGGGGCCGCCGGCCTAGCTGGAGTAGACCTCGAACTCGCTGAGCTGACCGGCGGGCCAGCCGCTGTTGCCGGTGACGGTCAGCCGCAGGTACCGCTGGCTGGTCGCCGTGAACGTCACCGTGACCGTGTTGCCGCTGGCCGGGTTGAAGGTGTAGCCGGCGGACGGCTTCAGGGTGGTGAACGACGAGCCGTTGGTGGAGCCGAGCACCGACAGCGTCTGGGTGCGGGTCTGCCAGGCCGACGCGGGCGGCAGCTTCAGCACGACCCGGGACACCGACCGGGCGGTTCCCAGGTCCACGGTCACCGACTGCGGGAAGGCGTTGTTGGCGCTCTCCCAGTAGGTGGCCGCGTTGCCGTCCACCACGTTCGGCGCGGCGTACACGTCGGCGTGGCTGGTCTCGGTGACCGGCCGACCGGCCGCCAGGTTGCCGGTGGGTGGCGGTGTGGTCGGGGGCGGTGTGGTCGGGGGCGGAGTGGTGGGCGGCGGGGTCGTCGGCGTGCCGCCGTACACCTCGACCTCGGAGAGCTGCGCGGCTGGCCAGCCCGTGTTGCCGGTGATGCTCAACCGGATGTAGCGACGGTCACCGGCGGGCAGACCGATCGACACGCTGTTGCCCGTGCCGGGGTCGAAGACCCGGCCGGCGGAGGCTGCCAGGGTGGCGTACGACGACCCGTCGGTGGAGCCGAGCACGGACAGGGTCTGGGTACGGCGCTCCCACCCGGGGGGCAGCTTGAGCACCACCCGGTCGACCGACCGTGCCGAGCCCAGGTCGACGGTCACCGTCTGCGGGAAGGCGTTGTTGGCGCTCTCCCAGTAGGTGGCCGCGTTGCCGTCCACCGCGTTCGCCGCGGTGTAGCTCTGGTTGGTGCTGGTGGCGGTCGCCGGCCGGTTCAGCGCCAGGTTTCCGCCGGCAGGCGGTGGCGTGGTCGGTGGCGGAGTGGTCGGTGGCGGCGTGGTCGGCGGGGTGCTGGGTCCACCGCCCCACTGCGGGTCGGGCCACGGGCCGCAGTACGGGGTCGGGGTGAACCAGCCGGAGTTGCCGGCGCCCTGGGTGATCTGGAAGCCGCCGCCCACGCAGTTGTGGATCGGGTTGCTCTGCGCGATGTTGGTGGCCCGCACGTTCGTGAACGACACCTGGCTGGGTGCCTGCACCTGGAGGGCGTACGTGCCAGCGCCGTCGATCCGTACGTTGTTGAGGTTGATCCCGTTGGTCTGCCCCTCGATCCAGTGCAGCGCCGCGTACGAGCTGTCCAGGATGTCGGTGTCGGTGATGTTGATGGTGGGGTTCTGGAACGCCTCGTTGAGTGCGGAGAACCAGATCGCCCCGACGCCGAAGTTCCAGTTGTAGTCCGAGTTGCCGTTGCGGATCAGCGTGTTCCGGGCGATCGTCCAGGTGCCCTGGACTCCGGTGGCCCCCTGCACGCCGGGGTAGCGGTTGGCGACGTGGATGCCGCCACCGTTGGTCAGCGAGTCGGCCGTCACGTTGTCGGTGATCTTGATGTCCCGGCCACCGTAGCTGACCAGGTGGTTCGCCAGCAGGGTCACGCCGATTGTGTTGTGCGTGAAGGAGTTGTTGACGTTCGGCACGCTCTGCGCCCACATCGCGAGCGCGTCGTCGCCGGTGTTGCGGACGAACGTGTTGGTGACCGTCGAGTTGGTCACGCCGGTGTGGAAGTTCACCCCGTCGGCGGTCTGGTCCAGGATCCGGCTGTTACGGATCGTGAAGTTGTCCATCGGGCCGTCCATCCAGGCCCCGACCTTGGTGTTCTCCAGCCAGAGGTTGTCCACCACCGAGTTGGTCATCGCCCCGCCCAGCGCGTTGACCTGGTCGTCGTCCACCCGTTCCCGGATGTCACCGATGATGGCGAAGTCCCGCAGTGTCACGTTGCGGCTCGGCCCGCCGGCCTCGTGCGGACGGACCGCGCCGGTGTAGCCACCGCCGGGGACGTACTTGCCGTAGATGCCGGCGGCCCGCTTGCGGTCGGTGGGGTGCCGGCCGCCGAGTACCGAATACCACGGGCCGGCGCCGCGCAGGGTCACCCCGTCGACCACCACGTGGTCCCAGAGGGTGAAGGTGCCGGTCGGGATCCAGACCGCCCGGCCCTGGGCCTTTCCGGCGTCGACCGCCGCCTGAAACTTCGCGGTCGAGTCGGTCGCGCCGCTCGGGTCGGCACCGAAGTCGGTGACCACGTCGAGCACACCTGTGGGCTTGTCGATCGGCCCGCCGACCAGCTCGAAATCGGCCAGGTCGATGGTGAAGCTTGGCGACTGGGCGGTCGAGGAGACCTGCAACCGGATCTTGGCGCCGGCCGGGTAGGTGCTGCCGAACATCGCCCGGGTCTCGTCGTAGAAGTGGTGCGGGTTGGTGTCGCCCGGGTTGTTGTTGAACGGGTAGCCGCCGTAGTACCAGCCGTACCTGGAGGTGACCGGGACCGACTTCAGCAGGCTCCCGTTGGCCCGCAGGTCGATGGCGGCGTCCCGGCCGGTGCCGGCCGGGCTGTCCGGCAGGCTGTGCCGGAAGGTGACCGCGTTGGCGGGGGCGGTGAGGGTGAACTCGACGTACTCGCCGACGGAGTCGAGGGTGACCGCCTCGCGGCCGGACGCCTCGGACGGCAGCCTGCCGTAGCGCCGGTCCGGGCCGATCTTCGTGCCGTTGTGGGCGGCCTTCTCGGCCTCGTGCTCGACGAACGGGACGGTGGCGCCCCGGCCGGGGATGTCGAAGGGGGACAGCCCGGCTGCCGAGGCCGGGGTCGCGGTGCCGGTGATCGCGACGGCGGTCAGCGATGTCGCGGCGAGCAGGGTGGCGGCGATGGCGGCCAACCCTGCCCGGGTCGGGTGTCGGAGATGGTGCGGGGTGCCGGTGGTGTGGTTGGCCATGAGCTGCGCTCTCCCTTTCGTCAGGCAGGCCAGATCCCCCCGTGTCCGTGCGGCGTGGCGTTTCCCCCGTCGTTCCTCCTTTCTTCCGTCGGCCGGCGCGGTGCCGGGATGGGTGGTGTGGTGCCGGCGGCCGGGACGGGCCGCCGGCACCACGGCGATCAGGTCAGGCCGGGTCTGTTCGTCGCGCGCGGCTCGTCCGCGGCTTCGGCGGTACGCAGCCAGACGGCGGTGTCCGACGGCAGCAGGCCCTCGTCGAGTGGCCCGCTGGCCAGCAGCAGGTCCCCGTCACCGGGCAGCGGCACCGGTGCGTCGGTGAGGTTGACCAGGCAGCGGAAGCCACCGCCACGGCTGAAGGCGAGCACGCCGTCCGGGGCGGGCAGCCAGCTCATCTCGCCGTCGCCGAGCGCCGGGTCGGCCCGCCGGATCTGGATCGCCGCCCGGTACAGCTCCAACATCGAGGCAGAGTCGCCGGTCTGCGCCTGGGCCGTGCGGTCCTTCCAGTCGGCCGGCTGGGGCAGCCATGGCGCTGCGGCGCCGTCGGGGCTGAACTCGAACGGGGGCTCGTCACCGGCCCACGGCAGCGGCACGCGGCAGCCGTCCCGACCGGGGTCGATCCGGCCGGAGCGTTCCCACATCGGGTCCTGGCGCAGCGCGTACGGGATGTCCTCGACCTCCCAGAGCCCCAGCTCCTCGCCCTGGTAGATGTAGGCGGCGCCGGGCAGCGACAGCGACAACAGCGCGGCGGCCCGAGCGCGGCGGGTGCCCAACTCCAGGTCGGTGGGGATCCCCTCGCGCTTGGCGGCGAAGCTGAACGTGGTGTCCGCCCGGCCGTAGCGGGTCACGTGCCGGGTGACGTCGTGGTTGGAGAGCACCCAGGTGGCCGGCGCGCCGACCGGCGCGTGCGCGCTCAGCGTCCCGTCGATGCTCTCGCGCAGGGCCGAGGCGTCCCAGGCGCAGCCGAGGAAGTCGAAGTTGAACGCGGCGTGCAGCTCGTCGGGACGCAGGTAGTTGGCGAACCGCTGCCGGTCCGGCATCCACACCTCACCGATCAGGGCCCGGTCGCCGGGGTACTCGTCGGCGACCCGCCGCCAGCCCCGGTAGACGTCGTGCACCCCGTCGAGGTCACGGAACGGGTGCGGCTGGTCCGGGCGGACCTCGGGCAGCGTCCCGTCCTTGACCAGCAGCCCGGCCGAGTCGATCCGAATGCCGTCCACGCCCCGGTCGAACCAGAACCGCAGGATGTCCTCGAACTCGGCTCGCACCGTGGGGTGGTCCCAGTTGAAGTCCGGCTGTTCGGGAGCGAACAGGTGCAGGTACCAGTCGCCGGGGGTGCCGTCCGGGTTGGTGGTCCGGGTCCAGGTCGGGCCGCCGAACTCACCGACCCAGTCGGTGGGCCGCTGGTCGCCGTTCGGACCTCGGCCCGGGCGGAACCAGAACAGGTCCCGCTCCGGCGCGCCGGGCCCGCCGGCGAGCGCGGCCTGGAACCACGGGTGCGCGTCCGAGCAGTGGTTGGGCACCACGTCGACGATGGTGCGGATGCCGAGCGCGTGTGCCTCCGAGATCAGCGCCTCCGCCTCGGCGAGAGTGCCGAAGACGGGGTCGATGTCCCGGTAGTCGGACACGTCGTAGCCGGCGTCGGCCATCGGGGAGGGGTACCAGGGACTGAACCAGATCGCGTCGATGCCAAGCGCGGACAGGTGATTCAGCCGGGACCGGATGCCCGCGATGTCGCCGACGCCGTCGCCGTTGCCGTCGGCGAAGCTACGCGGATACACCTGGTAGATCACCGCTCCACGCCACCACGGACTGCTGTCTGCTGTGGACACGAGCACCTGCTTTCTGTTTCAGTACGTCGGCGGGTTCGCCGGACCTGAGAGTGTGTCGGGCGAACGGCCGTTGTTCGCCACGGGAGGTTGCGCTGGTCGTTATCCCTTGAGGCTGCCTGTGGTCAGACCGGACATGATGTTCCGCTGGAAGATCAGGAAGACGATGACGGTCGGGATCGCGGCGATGACCGACGCGGCGATGACCACGTTCATGGGCGTGCCACCCGCGAAGGCGTAGATGCCGACGCTGACGGTCCGGGTCTCGGGCGACGGCATGACCAGCTTCGGCCACAGGAAGTCCTTCCAGACCGCCGTCACGGCGAAGATCGAGACTACGCCGAGGATCGGACGCGACATCGGCAGGATGATCGACCACAGCGTGCGCAGCGGCGTCGCCCCGTCCACCAGGGCGGCGGACATCAGCTCCTCGGGAATCGAGTCGAAGAACCGCTTCAGCAGGAAGATGTTGAAAGCGTTCGCGACCAGGGGCAGCCAGATCGCGAACGGCGAGTCGAGCAGGTTGATGTGCAGGATCGGCAGGTCGATCACGGTCACGTACTGCGGGACGATGAGCACCATCGCCGGAATCATCAGCGTCGCCAGCATCAGGGCGAGGATCACGTTGCCGAACATCGGCCGCAGTTTGGACAGGGAGTACGCGGCGGCGGTGTCGAGGACGAGCTGGAACACCACCGCGCCGGCCGCGTAGTAGAACGTGTTGAACAGCAGCTTGGCGAGGGCCAGGTTGTTCCAGGCGTCGATGTAGTTCTGCGGCTGCGGGTCCTCCGGAAACAGCGACGGCGGAGTCTGGGCGATCTCCTGACCGGACTTGAGCGCGCCGGTGACCATCCAGTAGAGCGGCCCGAGGAAGACGAGCGTGAAGCCCACGACGACGACGGTGAGCAGAGCCCAGTAGATGAACCTGCCGCGCCCACGGCGGAGCTGCGCGTGAGAGATGAGGGTCCGGGTGCCGGAGTCCTGTGCCATGTCTCGCCCGTCCTAGTCCTGTTTCGCGCTCAACCGCAGGTAGGCGGCGGAGAAGCCGGCCAGCACCACGAGCATGAGCACGCCGAGCGCCGCGGCGCCGTTGAGGTCGTTCTGGAAGAAGCCGTGCTGGTAGATGAGGTACGCCACGGAGGTCGCGGAATCCTCCGCGCCCGCGCCGTTGGCGAGGATCAGCGGCTCGATGAAGAGCTGCATCGTGGCGACGATCTGGATCATCGCCAGGAGCGCGAGGATCAGCCGGGTCTGCGGGATCGTGACGTGCCGGATCCGCTTCCAGATCCCGGCGCCGTCGAGCTCGGCAGCCTCGTAGAGTTCGCCCGGGATGTTCTGCAGCGACGCCAGGTAGATCAGCACGGCGCCGCCCATGTTCATCCAGGTCGACGCGAGCACCATCGCCGGCATCGTCATCTCGGGGGACTGCATCCACTGAGACGTGGGCAGGTGCAGCGCCTTGAGGATCGCGTTGAAGAGGCCCGCCTCGCTGGGGTCGTACGCGTAGAACTTGAAGAGGTACAGCGCCGAGGCCGGCGGCAGCATCACCGGCAGGTAGACCAGGATCCGCAGGTACCCCTTGGCGTGGCGGAACTCGTTGAGCAGGATCGCCACGAAGAACGGCACCGCGTACCCGAGGACGAGCGCGAGCAGTGTGAAGTAGAGCGTGTTCTGCCAGGCGGGCCAGAAGCTGGGGTCGGCGATGATGCGGGAGTAGTTGTCCCAGCCCACCCAGGTGGTCTCGCCGCGTCGCGTGCGCTGGAAGCTCATCACGATGCCGCGGACCATCGGGTACCAGGAGAAGACGACGAAGCAGAGCACCGCCCCGATCAGGAACGCGTGACCGGTGAGGTTGTCCCGCACCTTGCGGCCGAGGCTCGTACGTTGCGGCCCGGTGTGGGGCGGCGTGGGACGTCCCGGCTTTCTGGTGGTACCCGGGACGGTGGTGATCGCCAAGGCAACTCCTGGTGAGTCAGTGACCGGAGGGTGTGGCGCGGATGGGGTGGGGGCCGGATCGGCGTACCGGCCCCCACCTGACCGGATCAGCTCTCGGCAGCCAGGAGCTGGTTGACCTTCTCCTCGGCCGTCTTGAGCAGCGCGTCGATGTTCGAGTTCGGGTTCGTCAGCACACCGGACATCGCGGCGTCGAGCACCGCGTAGATCGCCTGTGCGTTGCGCGGCTCACCCTTGATCGGCACCGGGGTCGCCTCGAAGAGCGCGAAGTTCGCCGTGTCGACGTTCGCGTTGGCCTTACGCAGTTCGAGCTCCTGCTTCTGCGCGTCGCTGCCGTTGGCGAAGAGCAGCGGCTGGGGCAGACCCACCGGGTAGTTCTGCGGCTTGGCCCGGACGTAGTCGAACTGACCCTTGCCCGGGGTGAGCTTCTGGTACGCGATCCACTTCAGACCGGCCTTGACCTGCTCGGGGGTGAGGTCCTTCTTGAAGAAGTAGCCCTCGCCACCACCGAGCGTCCCCTTCGCCGCGCCGTCCTGGCCGGGCAGCGGGGCCATCGCCCAGTCCTGGAACTTGCCCTGGAACTGGCTGACGATCGCCTGGGTGGCGTCCGGCGCGCCGATGAACATGCCGACCTTGCCGGCGCCGGCGTTGGTCAGCAGGTCGCCCCACTGGAGCAGCTGACGGGCACCCATGCTGTTGTCGCCGTACCGCATGTCCTTGATGTTCTGCAGGACCTGCTTACCCATGGGGTTGTTGAAGTCGGCCTTCTTGCCATCCGGGGTCAGCACCTGGCCGCCCTGCGAGTAGAGCAGGGAGGTGAAGTGCCAGCCGCCGGTGTTGCCGGCGCTGTACTCCGAGTAGCCCGCGATGCCGTTGCCGAGCGCGGAGATCTTCTTGGCGGCGGCCCGGACGTCGGCCCAGGTCTTCGGCGGGTTGTTGACGTCGAGCCCGGCCTGCTGGAACAGGACCTTGTTGTAGACCAGACCCATCGAGTAGTTCTTCACCGGGACGGCGTAGAGCTTGCCGCCGTCGGTGAAGACGCCCTTGAGCGCCGGGTCGACGCCGTCCCAGGTGGGGATGGTGTCCTTGCTGACCTGCGAGGTGATGTCCATGGCCTGACCGGAGTCGAGCACCTGCTGGAGATCGGTCATGTACCCGTAGAACACGTCGGTGACTGTGCCGCCGGCGAGGCGGGCGGTGAAGTCCGGCGGGTTGTTGCACTGCTCGCCGACGCTCACGCTCTTGATGACGATGTTCGGGTTCAGCCGCTGGAACTCGGCGACATCATCGTTCCAGTTCTTCAACAGCTCTTTCTGAGCGCCGACGGGCTGGCAGTCGACCGTGATGGTGACCTTGCCGCCTGCGCTCGTGTCCTTGTCGTCGCTCTTCGTGGAGCATGCCGTGAGGCTGAACCCCAGGCCGGCCACGAGCGCTAACGCCGCAGCCTTTCGGTATTGCGGTACGGACATCTGTCCATCCCTTCGGGAACGGGTGTCTCCATGACGTTCGATGAGCTGCGGTGATGCGACCTGACCGCCGGTAACTGCGCCGGAGCCACGTGTGAGTGGAGTCACTGTAACGAGGCCGACTCATTCCGGCAAGGTATCGATCCTGTTGTGAAAGGACACGACTTTCTAACGGCAGATGTCGACAGAGCCTCGAAACGAGCCGGAGTTGACGGCTTTTGCTCCCTTATGGCCCATCAGCAGACCGGGCCGTCCCTGCGGGATTCGAGCAACAACGAGAACGGCCGCCGACCGCGAGAAGCGGTCGACGGCCAGAGCGTCGTCTCAGGGGCTCGGAGGAGCGCTGCGTGTCCCGGCGCAGGCGCGCCGGGAGGGCCAGTCAGCGGCCCGGCGCGGGGGCGGTGGAACCGCGTACCACCAGCTCGGGCTCGAAGAGCAACTCGTCCTGCAGTACGCCGGCGCCCTCGATCTGGGTGACCAGCAGGTCCACGGCGGCCTGCCCCATCGTCTCGATCGGCTGTCGCACGGTGGTCAACGGCGGATCGGTGCACGTCATGAAGGCCGAGTCGTCGTAACCCACCACCGACACGTCGGTCGGCACCACACGACCCAGGCGGCGCGCGGCCCGGATGGTGCCCAGTGCCAGCACGTCGCTGGCGCAGATGATCCCGGTGACGCCACGCTCCACCAGCTTCGTGGCGGCGACCCGCGCCCCCTCCATGGAGAAGCTGGAGCGCTCGACGTACTCCGTGTCGTCGGTCCAGCCCGCGGCGCGGATCATCGCGTCCAGCTTGCGTCGGGACGGCACGTGCCCCTCCGGGCCGAGCACCATCCCGATCCGCTCGTGCCCCAGCGAGCGCAGGTGCCCGTACGCCTGCTCCACCGCCACCGCGTCGTCGGTGGAGACCCGGGGGAAGCCCAGCTCGTCCACTCCCGCGTTCACCAGCACCACCGGCAGGCCCCGGTCGGTCAGCCGCCGGTAGTGGTCGTGCCGCGCGTCGGCCAAAGCGTACGAGCCACCGGCGAAGATCACCCCGGAGACCTGGTGGTCGAGGAGCATCTCCACGTAGTCCATCTCGGAGACGCCACCGATGGTGCGGGCGCAGAGCGCCGGGGTGTAGCCACGCTGGGCGAGCGATCCGGTGACCACCTCGGCGAGCGCCGGGAAGATCGGGTTCTGCAACTCGGGCAACACCAGCCCGACCAGCCGGGCACGCTCGCCGCGCAACTTGGTCGGCCGCTCGTAGCCGAGCACGTCCAACGCGGTCAGCACGGCCGTCCGGGTCGCCGCGGAGACTCCGTCCCGACCGTTGAGCACCCGGCTGACGGTGGCCTCGCTGACGCCCGCCTTCTTGGCAACTTCAGTCAACCGCTTGGTCACGGCCGCAATCGTACGTCACCGAAATGAAAGAAATGAACAGCGAAGTGCCGGGTAGTTGCTTCTTCGCTGCGCGCTGATGGCTCGGCCCAGTTACCCGGGTGTCACGCCGCTTCGGTCGGATGTTGCGCCCACGGACGGATGGGTGACCGTTGGGCACACGTCACCGCAGGTTGCGCAGGGCATCCTCGATGGCCCGGTGGAACGTCGGATAGGCGTAGATCATGTGCCGGAGCTGGCTCAGCGGCACGGCCGCGTGCACCGCCACCACCAGCGCGGAGAGCACCTCGCCGCCCGCCGGGCCGACCGAGGTCGCACCGATCAGCACGCCCTGGTCGGCGTCCGCGATCAGCTTGATGAACTCCTCGTCGCCGACCCGGTGGATCCAGCCCCGGGTCGAGCTTCCCAGCTTGGTGAACCCGACCTGCACGTTGATGCCGCGCTCCCGGGCCTGCCGCTCGGTCAGCCCGACCGCGCCGACCTCGGGGTCGGTGAAGGTGACCCGGGGCAGCGCACGGTAGTCGGCGCGCGGCACACTGCCCGCGGATCCGCTCGACCCGCTCGCGCCCAGCGAACTGGCCGCGCCCATCGCGCCGCCGACCACGCTGGCGGTGCCGCTGGCGTCCGGCCCCGCGTTCGCCTGCCGGGCCTGGGCCAGCACGTCCGCGATCACGATCGCCGCCTGGTACATGGCGATGTGGGTGAACGCACCCTCGCCGGTCACGTCACCGACCGCCCAGATGCCATCGGTGACGTGCAACCGATCGTCCACCGGCAGGTAGCGCTGGGCGGCGTCCACGCCGACCGTGTCCAGCCCCAACTCGTCCAGGTGTGCCCGGCGGCCGGTCACCACCAGCAGCCGGTCGGCGGTGAACTCCGCCCCGCCGACGCCGTGCAGGGTGAACCGGCTCCCGTCGTGCTCGACCCGCTCAGCTCGTACCCCCGTGTGGATCTCCACGCCGTCGGCGCGCAGCGCCGCGGCGGCCGCCTCGGACGCCTCCGGTTCCTCGACGGCCAGCACCCGGTCCAGCGCCTCCACCACCGTGACCCGCACCCCGAACCGTGCGAAGACCTGCGACAGCTCCAACCCGATGGCGCCGCCGCCGAGCACCAGCAGCGACTCTGGCAGCTGCTCGACCTCGATCGCCTGGTGGTTGGTCCAGTACGGAGTGTCGGCCAGACCTTCGATCGGTGGCACCGACGGTCGGGTGCCGGTGCCCAGCACGATCCCGTGCCGGGCCTGAAACACCTGGTCGCCCACCCGGACCCGGCCCGGACCGTCGAGTCGGCCGCTGCCCCGCACGAACCGGCCACCGCGAGCCGTCAACCGCCGCACCGCGACCGTGTCGTCCCAGGTGTCGGTGGCCTCCTCGCGGATCCGCTTCGCCACCGGCGCCCAGTCCGGCTGAACCTGCGCCGTACCAGCCAGCCCGTCGACCCGACGTGCCTCGGCGAGCGCGTTGGCTGCTCTGATCATCATCTTGCTCGGGATGCAGCCCCAGTACGGGCACTCCCCGCCGACCAGGTCCCGTTCGACGCCGACGACGCTCAGGCCGGCCTCGGCGAGCCGTCCGGCCACCTCCTCGCCGCCGACCCCGAGCCCGACCACGACCACATCCACCAGCTCCGGCTCCGCCACCCCGACAGCATCCCCCAGCGACCCGGCCCCGACCACCCGAGGTCCGGGAAAAGTCGGCGCGCACGCCCGGGCCGGAACGCCTACGGTGGCCGGATGCACGCACGCTTCGCCCCGGTCCGGGACTGCTTCCACGACCTGCTCACCACCGGTCGGGAGACCGGCGCCAGCCTGAACGTCTGGTACGACGGCCATCCGGTGATCGACCTGATCGGCGGCTCCCGCACCACCGCCGGATCCAGCGGTGGGGCCGACCGCCCGGCCGGCGGCGACCCGTGGCGACCGGACACGCTTGTCAACGTCTACTCGGTGGGCAAGCCGGTGGCCGCGCTCTGCCTGTTGATGCTGGTCGACCGGGGTCGGGTCGATCTCGACGCGCCGGTCGCCCGATACTGGCCGGAGTTCCGCACCCCGGCCACCGTGCGTCAGGTGTTGTCGCACACCGCCGGGCTGCCGGCCTTCCCGGTGCCCCGACCGGCCACCGCCATCGCCGACTGGGCGCTGCTGACCGGCGACCTCGCCGCCGCCGACCCCGAGTGGGCGCCCGGCTCGGTGGCCGGAGAGCACGCCTGGACGTACGGGCACCTGGTGGGCGAGCTGGTCCGCCGGATGGACGGCCGGTCGGTGGGCCGATTCCTGGCCGAGGAGATCGCCGGCCGGTGGCTGATCGACCTCGGCTTCGGGCTGTCCGAGGCCGATCAGCGGCGCTGTGCGGACCTGCGCTACGGCGACCCGGAGTGGCCGACGAGGATGCTCGGCGAGCCCGGCTCGCTGCGTGCCCGCTCGATGGACAACCCACCCGGCGGACGGGACCTGGCCATGCTCAACAGCCCGCTCTGGCGCGGTGCCGAGGTGCCCGCGGTCAACCTGCACGCCACCGCGTCCGGCCTGGCCCGGCTCTACGCCGGCCTGCTCGCCGGCGGTGTCCTGGACGGCGTCCGGCTGGTCAGCCCGGAGCTGGTGGCCGAGGCGACCCGGGTCCAGTACGACGGGCCGGATCTGGTGCTGGACCGTCCGGTCCAGTGGACGCTGGGCATGCAGTGGGAGCCGGACGGCAGTTGGGGCATGGGCGGCATCGGCGGCAGCAGCGCGTGGGCCGACCCGGAGCGCGGATACACCTTCGCGTACGCCACGGCGCAGTTGGCCGAGCACGACCGGGTGGACGAGCTGGTCGAGGCGCTGCACTCGTGCCTGTGACCGACCGTTAGGAAGGGCCCCTTGTACAACACCAGGCGTTAATAAGGTGCCCTTCCTTTCGGGCCGGGGATGGCGACCGGGGTGCCGGCCGAGGTGAGCAGGGCGCGGGCGGCCACCGCCATCCTGCGCCGCTGCGGCACCAGGGCCCGCCGGGCGAAGACGTCGTATCCCTGCGCGGCCACTTCGTCCAGGATGCCGCCGTAGAGGGCGTACGCGGTGCGCATGCAGGCCTGCGAGGCCGGCGCGAGCATGGTGATGCCGGGCGCGGCGGCGGCGTAGTGCGCCAGGGCCCGGGTCACCTCGTACTCGATCAGCTCGCGGATCCGGGGTGTCCCGCGACCCCGGGCGCGGGCGTGGACCAGCTCGTCGTTTGTGACGCCGAACTTCGCCAGGTCCTCGTCCGGCAGGTAGGTGCGGCCCCGGTCGAGGTCCTCGGCGACGTCCCGGATGAAGTTCGTGAGCTGGAAGGCGAAGCCGAGCTGCCGAGCCGGCTCCCGGGCCGCGACCGGGTCGGAGCTGCCCAGGATCGGCAGCATCATGGTGCCGATGACCGCCGCAGAGCCCTCCATGTAGTCGAGCAGATGGTCGTAGGTCGGGTACGCGGTGACCGTCAGGTCCATCGCCATGCTCTTCAGGAACGATGCGAAGTCGTTCCGGTCTAGATTGAAGACGGCGATCGTGTGCAGCACGGCCGGCAGCAGCGGGTCGTCGACCGACGCGCCGTGCAGGCCCGCCATGAAGCGGCTGGCCCAGTAGTCCAGCCGGGCGGCCCGCTCGGCCGGCGGCAGGTCCTCGGTCCGGTCCACGATCTCGTCGGCGTAGCGGGTGAATCCGTAGAGCGCGTGCACGTGCCGCCGTTTCCAGGCGGGGAGCAGCCTGGTGGCGAGATAGTAGGTGCGACCGTGGCGCCTGTGCAGCTCACGGCACCGGTCATAGGCAGCGGTGAGATCTGGGTCCACCGGCCCTCCTCGTTTATCGACGCACCAATCGACGCAACTCGTAAGCCTAGGGTACGCTCGGCCGCATGGCCAACGAAGCAGTTGCCGGTAGCGCGATCCGCGTGGCGCCGGCACGGCCGGGCGATGGGGACAATCCGGTCCGCGCCGTGCTGGCCGCGTACACCCAGGACCTGATCACGGCGGTGGACGACACTCTGACCACCTTCCTCACCGCCGAGGTCGACTCGCTCGCCGAGATCGACGCGGCGATGGGCGAATTCGCGGCCTCCGCGCGAACAGCCGTGCTGGCCGGCGGCAAGCGGATCCGGCCCACCTTCGCGTACTGGGGCTGGCGCGGGGCCGTCGGTGGCGGCGAGCCACTGCCACCGGTGCTGCCCGCGTTGGCCGCCCTCGAGCTGCTGCACACCTTCGCGCTCGTGCACGACGACGTCATGGACTCCTCCACCACCCGCCGCGGCCGGCCCACCACCCATGTCGCCCTCGCCGCGAAACACGTCGCCGCCGGCCACCGGGGCGACCCCGGCCGGTTCGGCGAAGCGGTCGCGGTGCTCATCGGCGATCTCTGCATGGTCTGGGCCGATCGGCTGCTGGCGTGTGCCAGCGTGGCGCCGGCCCGACTGTTCGAGGTCCGCCGGTGCTACGACCAGATGCGGGTGGAGACGATCGCCGGGCAGTATCTGGACGTGCTCGGCGAGAACGACGTGGCCAACTGGTCGATCGATCGCGCGCTGCGGGTGGCCCGCTACAAGACGGCCAGCTACACGGTCCAGCGACCGCTGCTCTACGGCGCCTGCCTGGCCGGGGTGTCCGCCGATGACCCGCTGGCCGCCACGTACACCCGCTACGGCCTGGCCGTCGGCGAGGCGTTCCAGCTCCGCGACGATCTGCTCGGCGCCTACGGCGACCCGGCCGCCACCGGCAAGCCGTCCGGCGACGACCTGCGCACCGGCAAGCCGACCGCGTTGCTCATGCTGGCCCGGCAGTTGGCCACCCCGGCCCAGCTCAGGGAGTTGGACCGGGCCGGCGAGGGCCGGGTCGACCGGCTGGCCGAGCTGATCGCCGACACCGGGGCGGTGGCCCGGGTGGAGCGGATGATCGCCGAGCGGGTTGGTGACGCGCTGGCCGCGCTCGACGCCACCCCACTGGACCGGACGGCACGAACCGCGCTGACCGGGCTGGCCACCGCCGCCACCAACCGGCGGGCCTGATGAACGACTTCTCCAAGGAGGTGGCCGCGTGCGGACGGTGACGGGACGGACGGATCGGGTGGTGGTCGTCGGCGCCGGGTTGGGTGGGCTGGCCTGCGCGCTGCACCTGGCCGGCAGCGGCCGGCAGGTGACCGTGCTGGAACGGGAGCCGGTGCCGGGCGGGCGGGCCGGGCGGCTCACCGCGGACGGCTACGAGTTCGACACCGGCCCGACCGTGCTCACCATGCCCGAGCTGATCGCCGAAGCGCTCGGCGCGGTCGGGGAGGAGCTGCGCGACTGGCTAGACCTGACGCCACTCGACCCGGCCTACCGGGCGTACTACCCGGACGGCTCGACCCTCGACGTGCTGACCGACACCACCCGGATGGCGGCCGAGATCTCCCGGGTCTGCGGGCCCCGCGAGGCCGACGGCTACCTGCGCTTCGTCGACTACGCGCGGGAGCTGTGGCGGCTGGAGCGGGCCGACTTCATCGAGCGCAACCTGGACGCGCCGACCGACCTGATCACCGGCAACCTGCTCAAGCTGCTCGCCGGCGGCGCATTCCGCCGACTCCAGACGAAGATCAACCAGTTCTTCCGCGACCCGCGCACCCAGCGGATCTTCTCCTTCCAGGCGATGTACGCCGGGCTCGCCCCACACGACGCGCTGGCCATCTACGCGGTCATCGCGTACCTCGACTCGGTGGCCGGGGTCTACTTCCCGCGCGGCGGCATCCACGCCGTCTCCCGGGCGATGGCCGGCGCCGCCGAGAAACACGGCGTGCAGATCCGGTACGACACCACGGTGACCCGGGTGGAGACCGCGAACGGCCGGGCCACCGGCGTACTCACCGCCGACGGCGAGCTGGTGCCGGCGGACGTGGTGGTGCTCAACCCCGACCTGCCGGTCGCGTACCGGGACCTGCTCCCCGCAGCCCGCCAGCGCCGGCTCACCTACTCGCCGTCCTGCGTCGTCCTGCACGTCGGGTCACGGCAGGGATATGCGAAGATCGCCCACCACAACATCCACTTCGGGCGCGCGTGGAAGGGCACCTTCGATGAGGTCATCCGCCGGGGCGAGCTGATGACCGACCCGTCGCTGCTGGTCACCAACCCGAGCCGGACCGATCCGTCGGTGGCTCCACCGGACCGGCACACCTACTACGTGCTCGCCCCGGTGCCCAACCTCGACCGGGCCCCGTTCGAATGGCGTGGCGACCTGACCCGGCGCTACGGCGACCAGCTGATCGGCACCCTGGAGGAGCGCGGCTACGTCGGCTTCGGCGCCGGGGTGGAGGTGCTGCGGGCGATCACGCCAGCCGAATGGGCGGAGCAGGGCATGGCCGCCGGGACCCCGTTCGCCGCCGCGCACACCCTCTTCCAGACCGGTCCGTTCCGCCCGTCGAACCTGCACCGCGACCTGTCGAACGTGGTCTTCGTCGGTTCCGGCACCCAGCCCGGGGTCGGCGTGCCGATGGTGCTGATCTCCGGCAAGCTGGCCGCCGGCCGGATCACCGGGGAGGGCCGGTGAGCAACCGCGAGGAGCACCTCGTCGAGCTGGTGGACGACGCCGGCCGCGCCCGCGGCGAGATCACCGTCGCCGCCGCCCACCAGCCGCCAGGGCATCTGCACCGGGCCTTCTCGGTGCTGCTGGTGGACCCGGACGGTCAGGTGCTGCTCCAGCGGCGGGCAGCGGTCAAGACGCGGTTCCCGCTGCGCTGGGCCAACTCCTGCTGCGGCCACCCCCAACCTGGCGAACCGCTCGCCGAGGCGGCCAACCGGCGGCTGCGCGAGGAGCTGGGCACCGGCCCGGTCGAGCTGACCGAGGTGGGTGTCTACGTGTACTACGCCGAGGACCCGGCCACCGGGCGGGTCGAGTTCGAGTACGACCACGTCCTGCGCGGCGAGTTCCGCCCCGCCGCACCGCTGCTACCCGACCCGGACGAGGTGGCCGAGCTGCGCTGGGCCGACCCCGCCGCCCTGGAGGCCGAGCTCGACCGGGACCCCCGGTCGTACGCACCCTGGCTGGGTGGGGTGGTGAACCGGCTGCTGCGCCCCTCGGAGTCGACGTCCGGCGCACCCGACCCGGCCGTGACCCCCTCCGGATCGTCGGCGGATGACGCGGCGGAGCGGTCAGGTGGCCGATGACGCGCTGAGCGCGGGCGCGGTCGCACGCCGGCTGGGGGTCGCGGTCACCACGCTGCGCACCTGGCACCAGCGCTACGGGCTCGGTCCCAGCGAGCACATCCCGGGCCACCACCGCCGGTACACGCCGGCCGACCTGGCCCGGCTCGAAATCATGCGACGGCTCACCGCCGAGGGGGTCAGCCCCGCCGAGGCGGCCCGTTGGGCCCGCCAGACGCCCGATCCCACGCCCGCCGACGCCGTCACCCGGAGCCGGATCCGCCCGCCGGCTCGCGACGGCGGCGGAACCATCCCGGTAGGCCGTGCCGGCCCGGCCGCCAGAGGGCTGGCCCGGGCCGCCATGCGGCTGGACGCGGCGGCGATCAGCGAGACGATCGCGCAGGCCCTGGCCGCCGGCGGAGTGGTCGAAACCTGGGATCACCTGCTGCGCCCGGTCCTCGTCGGCATCGGTGACCGGCACGCCGCCACCGGCGGCCTGATCGAGGTGGAACACCTCGTCTCCCGCTGCGTGTCGGAGGCGTTCGCGGCGAGCAGCCGGGCCGCCGCGGCCGGCGGACCGGCCCGGATCCTGCTCTCCTGCGCCGATGAGGAGCAGCACAGCCTGCCGCTGGAGGCGTTGGGCGCCGCGCTCGCCGAGGCCGGGCTCACCTACCGGATGCTCGGCGCCCGGGTGCCGGTGGCCGCCCTCGTCGAGGCGGTGACCCGGACCGGGCCGGCCGCTGTGGTGCTCTGGTCGCACACCCGGGCCACCGCGGACCCGGCTCAGCTCAGCGCGCTGCTCGCCGCACCCCGCCGCCCGCTGCTGGTCCTCGCCGCCGGCCCCGGCTGGCTGGCCGAGACTCTGCCCTCCGGGGTGGTGCGGCCGGGCGACCTGACCGAGGCGGTCTCGCTCGCCGTCGCGGTCCGTGACTCGCTGGACCAGGCGACGGGAGCCTGACCGGGGCTGTCGGCCCTCAGCGGCGTCCACTAGCGTCGGGGCGTCCGCCTACCCCGACCCCTCCGGGAGCGAACAGATGCAAGCCCGCGCCGTCCTGGCGTCCGCCCTCGCCATGGTGCTGACCCTGGCCGGCTGCGCCCAGCCGGACGGCACCCTCGCACCCATCGGCGCGCCGCAGCCGGTGGAGTCGACCGTGCCGCCCACTCCGTCGCCGCGCCCCACCCGCGCCAAGCCGCCGAAGCCCACCCTGCGGCCGCTGCCGGCCAAGCTCCCGGCCGGCCTGCGGCGCAGCACCGGCGTACGCCCGGTGGCCCTGACCTTCGACGACGGGCCCAGCCCGGCCTGGACGCCCAAGGTGCTCAACCAACTGCGGGCGGCCCGGGTGACCGCCACCTTCTGCGTGGTCGGCCGTGAGGTGCAGCGCCACCCGGAGCTGGTCCGGCGCATCGTCCGGGAGGGGCACCAGCTCTGCAACCACAGCTGGCGGCACGACCTTGAGCTGGCTCGCCGGCCGGTTGCCGAGATCCGGGCCGACCTGTCCCGGACGAACAAGGCCATCCAGGCGGCTGTCCCGGGCGCGAAGGTTCGCACCAAGCGGGTCCACTCCGCCGCCCGCCCCGGCGCGGTAGTGCTGCTGCACGACGGCGGCGGCAACCGGGGCGAGACGCTCGCCGCCTGCCCGAACGTGATCGCCGACCTCAAGCGCCGCTTCGGCGTCACCCGACTGCGCTAGACCGGTCCTGACCTGCGGTTACGCGTCGAACTGCGGCTCCGGCCATACCGGTTTTGTCGACCGACCACGCATCACGTATGCTTTCCAAGCCTCCGGCGGGGCCGGATGGGAGCAAGTCCGCTTGAAGTTGCGAATGTGCAATGATGGCGGGGCCGCCCTCATCGTCTAGCGGCCCAGGACGCCGCCCTTTCAAGGCGGTAGCACGGGTTCGAATCCCGTTGGGGGCACGACCGGCGCAAGCCGTAGCAACACAAGCTAGGTCCTGTGGAGCAGTTGGAGTGCTCGCCGCCCTGTCAAGGCGGAGGTCGCGGGTTCAAGTCCCGTCAGGACCGCAGCGCCGACGCCGCGCCCAGCGCGGCGTTCTGCGTATCGGAGCGTGTGACCCTGCCAGCGGCCCATCCGGTTGGCGGGTAGCATGAGCCGAGCGATACGGCCAGGTAGCTCAGTTGGTACGAGCGTCCGACTGAAAATCGGAAGGTCGGCGGTTCGACCCCGCCCCTGGCCACATAGCCTTTCGCCGGGCTACATGAGCGCCGATCAGCGGAAACGCCGGTCGGCGCTCTGCTTTTCGCCCCGGAAGCCCCTCTGTCCGGTCTGACCCTCGTTGACCCCGGAATCCCTCTGCTGGCCACCCCTTGTCGCACGTAGATCGCACGGCCACTCGGCATCCCGGCCTGGGCCGGGAGAGCGTCACCCACCGACCCTGCCTTGCAAAGATCAAGAGTGCTGTCGGCCGGCGTCAGCCACTGCGGCTGATCTGCTCGATCTATCTGCTGCCGCAGCTCCTCATTTGCTTCTGTAGGTTCGCTTGGCTGTACGGACGGCTGTACCGCTCACCCACGGGGGTAGCGGCCACGCTCAGCGCTGCCTAGTGTGCAGCCCATGATCTTGGAATCTTCGCTCGCAGCCGCGTCGTCGGGCTCCGCTCTCGGGGACCTGCTCTCCTCCGTGGCCGTGTGGATCATCGGTTTTCTCGTCCTGTACGGAGTGATTCGGATGGCCGTTCGTCATGGGATCCAAGACGCGGACCGCCGTCGCACCCACGGCCACCTCAGGGACAAGGTCTAATCCGACTCGCAGCTTGGGAATCGCACAAGATCGGCCGCGAGGGCGGGCTGACGCCTGCTCGACGCGGTCCGGCGCGGCCTGGTTTGGCCCCCGATGACACCGCCTTGTGGCCCGTGGATGGCCCGGCCACGAAAAGCGGGCGCGCCGCCCGACCTCTCGTAACCCTCTGTGTCGGAGGAGCGCTTTATGCTGATGGCCATGAGTGGACCGCACGGGAGCGATGCTGAGGTTGTGACTGATGGCTCCGCCGCCAGCTCAGCGGCCCCCGATCCCGGCTGCGGCCGAACCAATGTCCTGGCCGGAAGCGCCACGGCGTCGATCACCACCATGGCCGACAGCCTCAGGCTCATCGGCACCGCGGCGGACTGGACCGCCGGAAGCGCCACGGCCTCGATCACCACCATGGCCGACAGCCTCAGGCTCATCGGCACCGCGGCGGACTGGACCGCCGGAAGCGCCACGGCCTCGATCACCACCATGGCCGACAGCCTCAGGCTCATCGGCACCGCGGCGGACTGGACCGCCGGAAGCGCCACGGCCTCGATCACCACCATGGCCGACAGCCTCAGGCTCATCGGCACCGCGGCGGACTGGACCGCCGGAAGCGCCACGGCCTCGATCACCACCATGGCCGACAGCCTCAGGCTCATCGGCACCGCGGCGGACTGGACCGCCGGAAGCGCCACGGCCTCGATCACCACCATGGCCGACAGCCTCCGACCGGTCACCTCTGTCAGCGGCTTCCTCACCGGCGCCCGGTCTCATCTCCAAACCGCAGGCAACGGCCAAATCGCCGAGGTCTCGGGTTGGGACCTGACTGTGAGGGAGTTGGGCCAGCGGGGGCTTGCTCAAATTTGGGCGCAGGCGGCACTCAGTCTGGCAATGATGTTGACCCAACCGCGCGCGAAGGCCGTCGGCATTCCAACGGCTCTCTACCTCGTCACAGCCTGGTACCTCAGCTTCAAGAGCCAGCATCCTGCCGTGGCGGAGGAGCTGAAGGATCCGTTCTGGGTGATGGTGTCCCTTGTGCTTGGAGGCTGGCTTGCAGTCCCGCGGCTACCCCGCAGCTGACGCACGCCACTCGCGGTCGGGCAGCGAAAGCGGTAGGCGCTGGAGCCTGGGCGGATCTCCTCGTCGGGCAGTCGCCAGACCGTCCAGGCTCCCCGGACGGGGACAAGGTGGAGCGCCCTACTGGACGAACGACCTTGGCCCCGTCCGGGGAGCCTGGTAGCCCTTGTGGTGCCCGGCGAGGTGATCTGCGGCGGCATCTCTGAGGAGGGCCGGGGTTCGGGGCGGAGCCCCGAGGTCTTCGTGGTCCAGGTCGTCCTCAAGTGTGGCCGGCCGGCCCGGCCGATGCCGGCCGCAGGTCGCCAGCAGGCCGGGGCCGGGCCGGCGCGGCCCGCTTGCGGGCCGCCTTGACACGTACGCGGGCAAAGATCGGCTGTTTGTCAGCCGCGATGGAACGCCGCTGCGGGGCAACACCTTGTATCAGGCGTTCGTCCGGGCACGGAAGAAGGTCGGCCTTGATGATCTGACTTTCCACGACCTGCGGCACACCGGCCAGACCCTCGCCGCACAGACCGGCGCGACCCTGGCCGACCTGATGAAGCGACTCGGGCACTCGTCCATGGCGGCGGCCCGGCGGTACCTGCACGCCGTCGACGGCCGTGACCGCGAGATCGCTAAAGCCCTCTCGGAACTCGCGGCGCACGGTGATGTCGCACGGCTACCCCGGCACATCACCATGCGCAGCTAGCGACGGAGCAGCGAAAACGCGCCCGCCGCCGTCAGCAGCAACAGCAGTGACACCGCGAACAGAGTGCGTCCAAGAGGAAGAGGCATGGAGATGAAGAACGGTGCCTGGACGATCAACAGACTCACGCCGATCGTGGCCTGGGCGATGCCCACCTGCACGGGCTCGGACCGCTCGTCCAACTTCACGCGTGCAAGCCGAACCCAGGCTGCGGGAAACCGTCGTGACACGGCCACGCGCACCCCGAGTACAACCGCTCCCAGGCTGAGGACCACGACCCCCACCCGCAAGGCGATCGTGACTGGGTCCTCGTCATACAGGCTCATGTGGCCATCATCAGAGGGGCGTCAAGCTCGCAATCGCATGACAGATCGCACGGAGGCCTCCGCGGGCTTCCTGACCTGCGGAAATGTACGTGCCTGAAAATCGGAAGGTCGGCGGTTCGACCCCGCCCCTGGCCACATAGCCTTTCGCCGGGCTACAGAGATCCCCACCAGCGGAAACGTAGGTGGGGATCTTGCTGTATCCGGTCCGGCTGCGCCAATCGCCGATGCCTGCGGATCAGAGCGGCTGGACGATCTGGATCGGGTTGCCATCGGGGTCGGCGGTCCATGCGATCAACAGGCGACCGAGCCATTCGTGGGGTGCCGCCAGGGCCGGAGCCCCACTCGCGGTCACCTCCGCGTACGCGGCAGCCGTGTCATCGGTCCACAGGATCACGGCGGCCCGCTGCCCCTCGGGCACCGGGTCGAGGCCGTGATCATCGCGGCTGGAAGCGACCGAGGCGATCCCGATCTTGTAACCGTCGAGCGCGAGATCGACGTGGATCGGCTCACCCTCGGTCGGCACTCGGAACGTCTCGGTGAACCCGAGACGCGAGTAGAACCTGACGGCGCGCGGAACGTCGGCACTGAAGAGGATGACCTGCGGAGTACGGAACATCGACACGGCTGGAAGCTATCAGCGCAGTGGTGGCCAGTCACCTGGCTGGTGCCGTCAGCCGTCCCGGTGTCCCTGCTGACGGTGCTGTGCCATACCGCCCTGGATCGCCTCCCACACGCTGCGCCCGGCCTGCCGCAGTGTCTCCCCCGCCTGCTCGGCGAGTTGCGCCGCGTTCTGCGCCGCAGCCTGCGCCCCACCCGGCGCACCGCCGCCGTCCCGACCGCCCTCACCATTCCCGGACGGGCCGCGATCGGGGGCCGCCGACCCACCCGCCCGGTCAGGGGCCTGCCGCTCGGTCCCCTGACCCTCCGGCCGCTGCCGCTCGGGCCGCTGCTGCTCGGGCCCCTGCCGCTCTGGTGGGCGGCCTTCCGGTCGGCGTCCCGCCGGACCGGCGGGTTCCGCCCGGTCCGGCTCGCCCTGCCCCGGTCGGCTGGGACCCGGTCGGGGCCGGTCGGCGGCCGCGCCGCCCTGCCGGCCCTGTTGGTCGAGTACGTCGCGGGAGCGCAGCGCCGACCCGGTGACCTCGGCGGCCCCCGCGGCCAACTGCTGCGCGCCGCGGTTGACGTCGTCGATCGCGGTGCCGGCCGTCCGCGAGATGGCCTCGATGATCTGCGGGTTGTTGTCGATCGTGTCGAGCGCCCGGCCGAGAATGGCCACCAACTGCTCCAGCCGCACCCGCAGCTGCGCCTCGGCGTGCACCCCGTTGATGTCCAGCTCGACGCCCTGCAGGTGCACCCGTACGCCGGCGTCGAGCTGGAGCAGGTTGGCCAGCCGGGCCCGCAGGGACAGATCGGCGTCCAGCCCGTCCACGGCCAGCCGGATCGAGTCGACCGAGACTTTCGGAATGTCGAGCAGGACATCCGGATCCCCACCGCCGTCGGCCCGGTCCGGCTCCCGCTGCTGCGCGCTCTCGCTCATGCTCTCCCGCTCCACCGCACTCCCGCCCGGCTGGTCCGGGCCGTCCGGCGCGGTTACCCGCTTTCCGGCGGGGCATCCCGTCCGTGACGGCCCGACGACCCACTGTCCGGAACCGGGCACCTCGCGAAGCTGCACACCCGCGCATCAGCCGGTATGGTCCGGGCCTATGGGACAGGGGATGACTGATCCGCCCGACATCCGGCAGGACCTGGAACGGTTCTCCTTACGGTGCACACTCCTCGTCCCGGGTCCCGCCGAGCACGCGTTCGCGGTTTTCACCGCCGACCTGACCGACTGGTGGGTCACCGAATACACCTGGTCCGGCCCCGAGGCCCTGGCCGAGCTGGGCATGGAACCGCGGGCCGGCGGAATGCTCTACGAGATCGGCCCGTACGGCTTTCGCGCCGACTGGGGCCGGGTGCTCACCTGGGATCCGCCGCGTCGGCTGGTCTTCGTCTGGCAGATCGGTCCGGACCGGGTGCCGGTACCGGACCCGGCCCGGGCCAGCGAGGTGGAGGTGCTGTTCCTCCCCGACGGCCCCGAGCGCACCCGGGTCGAGCTGGAGCACCGGCACTTCGACCGGCACGGTGAAGCGGCCGAGGGGTACCGCAAGGCGCTCACCGCCGGCTGGCACGAGCTGCTCACCCGCTACCTCGCCGCGGTGTCGCGCCGCGACCCCACCACCGCTGCCTGACCGACGGGCCCCATTCCGGTAGGTCAGCGGCCGAGTTGTCGTTCGGTGGCCGTGCCGCCGAGGTCCCGGCCACCCAGGTCCGCGCGGCGTCCGGCCTGCGCCCCGGACCCGAAGCCGGTGCCGGCCAGCCGGCGCGGCGGTGCGGTGCGCAGCCGCGGGTACTGCTCGGCGAGTCGCCGTTGCACCCGGTCGGAGCGGTCGGCCAGCACGAGTGCCACCGACGGCGTGCCCGAGTCACTGGCCGCCGCCGTTTCGGCCGCCCAGAGCCGCCCCCCGATCACCTGCGCGAACCCGGCGAGCCAGGACCGGCGGAAGGCGGCCGGATGCTCGCCGGCCGGCACCGCCGTGCCGGCCAGGCCGTGCGCCGCCTGCACGAGCAGCGACGTGAAGAGCAGGTCCACCCGTTCCAGGTCGCTGGCGAAGCCGAACAGGTGCAACGCGAACCCGTTGCCCTGCCGACGGCGTACGCAGCGGCAGCGCAGCGGTTCGGCGACCGCGGCGAGCAGGCCGACCTTGTCCCGGGCGTACGGAGCGACGATGTCCATTACGCGGTCGCCGACCGGGTCGGTGGCCGGGTCCCGGGCGGCGAGCAGTGCCCGGTCCACTCCGTAGCGGGCGATCAATTCGGTGGCCTTGGCCGTGAACGCCGCGGACTCGGCGGGCGTGCAGGCCGGGTCCTCGGCCTGGGCCAGCAGTTTGCGCACCTTGCTGAGCATGGCCTCGGACATGCCCCCAGAGCTATCACATCCACCGCCCGGCACGGGGCCGCGCCGGCATCGATCGATCCGTATCATCGTCACGATCGACTCCAGCGTCCGATACGGACGGTCAGATCAACTGTTCCGGAGGCAAGCATGTCATCCCCGAGCGCCCGCCTGTTCGCCACCGCCACGGCCGCCGCGCTGTTCTCGATCGGCGCACCCGCCGGGGCCGCGCAGGCCGCCCCCGAGGTGAACCTCTCCGCCCCGCTCGCCACCTGTTACGGCGGGGCCGTCCGCTCCTACTTCCAGACCGGCGGCTACGGCGGCCAGGCCGGCACGTACCGCACCACGAGCCGCTGCGGGGACATCAACGTACGCAACGCCAGCGCGTACGGCACCGAGGCGTGCGTGATATTCGTCGACAAGACGGGCGCCTGCAACTACTGGACCTACCTACCGGCCAGCTCAGGCTGGGTCGTGGTGGCGACGAACGTCCGCGACGGGGTCAACTTCCGGGTCCGCTTCGACAACCTGCGCTACGAGTACGAGCCGCTGGTCGCCTACCACGCGTTCTGAGCGATCCACCCGTCGCGACGTCCGACCCCGACGGCCGTCGCGACGGGCGACGCCGTCAGGCGCCCCTGCTGCGCAGGGTGGCGATCGTCGACCCGGCGAGGGTGAGCAGGCAGTCGGGGAGCAGCCCGTCGGCCTCCGCCGCGCCGAACAGCGCCTCCCCGGTCGGCACGTCCCGGTTCGCGTACGCGCTGACGAAGCGCGCCACCCAGCGGGTGTCGTAATCCGCCTGATCGATTCCGGGGAAGTCCAGGGCGCAGCCGCTGCCGGGCGGCGCGTCACCGAGCATCGTCGCGGCCAGGCACCAGGCGACCCCGTAGGCGCCACTCAGGCCGGCGCGTTCGACGACCGCGTCGAATGTCCCCACCACCGCGTCGCCATCCCCGGCGAGCGCCGAACGGAGCACGGCGGCCGCGTCATCGAACGTCTGCTGTGGTAGGTCGGTCACTCAGCGCACAGTAGGAGGGCCGGTCAAGGCACCTGTCGATCGTCACTCTCCGTGTTCAAGGCGGGCGACCTGCGCATTACGCCACCTCCACGGTCCCGCCGCTGGGCCCGGCACGCTAATGTGCGCAGCGGACCTTCGCCGGAGGAAGGACGACCATGCTCGTATCACGCCGCTCGCGGGTGGCCTCACTGGCCGCCTGCGCGACGATCCTGCTTGCCACAAGCGCCTGCGGGAATGACAAGGCCGAGGAGAAAAGCGCCCAACAGGTGCGCCTCTATGGCACGGACGGCAACATGCTCAACTCCTACCCTGCGGAGTTGAAGGAACGTGCCAATCTCGTCGATGGAATGAAGGGAACGACGCCGCTCACCCCGCTACCGGAGGACTTCAAGAGCCGGCTACGGTCCGTCGATCCGGCGCTGACGGACTACCTCTACTCCGCCGAGACGTACGACGCGGTCGTGATCGGGGTGCTCGCCGCCCAACTGGCCGGGAGCACCGACCCGGCGGCCATCGCGAAGCAGATCATCGGCGTGACCAACAACGGTCAACGCTGCGAGGACCCGGCGAGTTGCCTGGCGCTGGCCCGCGCCGGGCAGGACATCGAGTACCGCAGCGTGTCGCTGACCCGGGCGGGCTTCACCGACAAGGGCGAGCCGGCCACCGCGAGCTACGCGACGCTGACCTTCGACGGGCAGCAGATCAACGACGGCAAGACCGAGTTCGTCGGGGCGGGCACCGAGTCGGCGGCGAGCACCAAGGCCCCGCCGAAGCCGCGGAAGCAGCCTGCGGGCGGCAAAGACGACCAGGAGCCGCTGGTTCTGGGCGGCCTGCTGCCGAAGACCGGCGACCTGGCGATCTCCTATGCGCCGATGGCGGCCGGCGCGGCGCTGGCGATTCAGGAGGTCAACGCCGCTGGCGGCGCGCTGGGCAAGCCGGTGACCTGGCTGGACGGCGACGACGGCACCAACCCGGAGGTGGCCAAGGCGACCGTGGCCAAGCACGTGGCGGACGGCGTCAGCCTGATCATCGGCGCCGGTGCATCCGGTATCTCCCGGGAGGTGCTGCCGGACGTGGTGAAGGCCGGAAAGATTCTCTTTTCGCCGTGCAACACCGACGCCAGCCTGACCGACGTGGAGGACAAGGGTCTCTACTTCCGGACCGCCCCGCCGGACAGCCTCCAGGGCCGGGCGCTCGCCGACGTGATCCTCCGCGACGGGTCGCAGAAGATCTCCATCGTCGCCCGTAAGGACTCGTACGGCGAGGGCCTCCAGGCCACCGTCCGCGACGAGTTGCAGAAGGCCGGCATCGCCGAGGACCGCATCAAGCTGCTCACCTACGACCCGCCGGCCGACGCCAAGGCTGCCCCGGTCGACTTCGCCGGTGGCGCGAAGGAGATCAAGGACTTCGGCGCGGACGCCGTGCTGGTCATCGGCTTCGGCGAATCCGCCCAGGTGATCCGGGCGCTCGCCGACAGCGGAGTGCAGATCGTGCACTGAGCACCGACAGCGGACTCGACGGCCGCACCGGCATCCCGCCGGTGCGGCCGTCTCCGTCCCGGGGTCACCGGGGCCGGCGGCGCTCCAGGAACTCGGTCATCCGGCGGTGCTTCTCCTCGTCCTCGAAGAGCACCGCCTGGCTGACCAGGTCGAGCTGCGGGTGCGCGGCGGCCGGCGCGTCCACCGCCAGCTTGGTCAGCCGCAGTGCCAGCGACGAGCCCTGGGCCATCTCGTCCAGCAGCCCGTGCGCCACCGCCAGCAGGTCGCCGGGCTCGTCCACCACCCGGTTCACCAGGCCGATCCGCAGCGCCTCGGTGGCATCCACCCGCCGGCCGGTGAAGAGCAGCTCCTTGGCCCGGGCCTCGCCGATGAGCGCGGGCAGCCGGTGGGTCGCGCCGGCGCCGGCCAGGATTCCCAACCGGACCTCCGGCTGGCCGAAGACCGCCCGCGCCGTGCACACCCGCAGATCGCAGGCGTACGCCAGTTCCGCGCCGCCACCCAGCGCCGGACCGTCCACGGCAGCCACGCTCGGCATCGGCAGCGCCCTGATCCGGGCGAAGGCGGCCGAGTTGATCGCGGCCAGGGCGTCGGTGCGGCCCCGCTCACGGAGCTGACCGATGTCGGCGCCACCGGCGAAGATGCCCGCCGTGCCCCCCGTGAGCAACAGCAGGCGGGGGCGCGCCTCCAACTCGGCACAGACCTGGTGCAGCTCGGCGATCAGGTCGGCGTCGATGGCGTTGCGCTTCTCCGGCCGGTCCAGGGTGACCACCAGCCGGTCCGGCCGCTCCTCGATCCGCAGTCCCCCGCTCACTGCTTGGCACCGCCGTCCCACCTGTAGAAACCGTGCCCGGACTTCTTGCCCAGCCGTCCGGCGGCCACCATCTCGAGAAGCAACGGCGGCGGCGCGAAGCGATCGCCGTACGCGGCCTGGAGGGTGCGGGCGATGTCCAGCCGCACGTCCAGGCCGACGAGGTCGGTCAACTCCAGCGGCCCGATCGGGTGCCGATAGCCCAGCACCATCGCCTTGTCGATGTCGGCCGGGCTGGCCACCCCGTCGGCGACCATCCGGAT
This sequence comes from Micromonospora coriariae, assembly GCF_900091455.1. NCBI lineage: Bacteria > Bacillati > Actinomycetota > Actinomycetes > Micromonosporales > Micromonosporaceae > Micromonospora > Micromonospora coriariae. Next base: position 2,499,418 of record NZ_LT607412.1, read on the forward strand.
CGCCTCCAGGCCGAGGGTGACCCCGAGCCGCGAGGTGGCGAAACCCGGCAGGTCGCGTACCACGACGGGGTCCTTGCCCAGCCGGGCGGCGAGCGCGACGGCCGCGGTGGTGGTCTCCTCGGCGGTGGCCGGGCCGACCACGATCTCCAGCAGCGCCATCGCCCAGACCGGGTTGAAGAAGTGCAGACCGAGGAAGCGCTCGGGCCGGTCCAGACCGGTGGCCAGGTCACCGATGGCGATGCTGGAGGTGTTGCTGCCCAGCAGCGCCGGGTGCAGCGCGGCGGCGTCACGCAGCACCGCCCGCTTCAGGTCGAGCCGCTCCGGCACGGCCTCCACGATCACCTCCGGGGCGGGGGCGACCTCGGCGAGAGTCGGGCGCAGTGTCACCCGCTGACGGTTCGCCGCCGCCTGGTCGGCGCCCAGTTTCCCGCGCTGCACGGCCCGCTCCCACAGCTCGGCGAGCCGGTTCAGCGCGGTCGCGCCCCGGTCCGGGTCCACCTCGACCAGCTCGACGGCGTGCCCGGCCCCGGCCGCCACGTACGCGATGCCGAGCCCCATCGTGCCCGCACCGACGACCACGAAACGATCGCTCATCACGCCTCCCTGTCCCGCCCGGCGACGCGCGGGGTCCCCGCCACGCCGGCCCGGGTGATCCGCCTGGTCCGCTCGCTCATGGTGCGACCCTATTCAGCACGTGGACCCGGCCCATGCGTGGGGGAGCATGGGATCGGGTACAGACGCCCCGTCAACCGAGGGAAGGACCAGTCGACATGAGCCAGGCACCGGAGAGCGTCACCGACCCGGGCAGCACCGACTCCGAGACGGTGGAGACCCGGGGAGACGAGCGCGTCGACCTGCTGCGCGCCGACACCAACAACGACGGCCAGACCGACGTGTGGGTGGTGGACACGGACGGCGACGGCAAGGCCGACCTGTTCCAGTTCGACACCGACGGTGACGGCAAGGTGGACATCACCATGGTCGACATCGACGAGGACGGCACCCCCGACGAGGTGGTCGACGGCGACGGCGGCCTCCCGCCCGAGCAACTCCCCCCAACCGTCCAGGTCTGAGGTGTAAGGAAGGGTCCCTTGTTATCGCCTGGCGATAACAAGGGACCCTTCCTTACACCCGGGCGGTCGGTCAGTCGGCGAGGCGCAGGGTGGCCAGGTAGTAGGGGGCGTCCCGGTCGTCCACATCGGTCAGCCGCCAGGCGCTGCCCCGCACCAGCTCGGCGAACTCGTCGGCAGAGCAGACCAGGTAGTCGAACCACTCGGTGCCCAGCTCCCGGTAGCGCAGGCGGAGCCGGAGCTGGCCGCCGAGCCTGCCCCGGCGGCGGTTGCGCTCGTGGTAGCCGGTGTGCAGCGGGTCGCGGGTGCCGTACGGGTCGGTGCCGTGCGCGATGATCTGCGCCCCGGGCCGGGCCAGCGCGGCGAGCGCCGCCAGGAACTCCGGTGCCCGCTCCCGTCCCTCGAACAGGCCCAGGTTGTTGCCGAGGAGCAGGAACGTGTCGTACCGCTGGCCGTCGGCGACGTGCGTGTCCACGGTGCCGTGCACCAGCCGCTGGACCCCGCGGCGCCGGCTCACCTCCAGCGCGCCGGCCGAGGTGTCCAGCCCGGTGACCGGTACGCCGCGCTCCTGCAGCAGCAACGCGATCCGGCCGGCGCCGGTGCCGATGTCCAGCGTCTCGCCCCGGACCCGGTCCACCGCCCGGTGGTCGTACGGCTGCCAGTCCGCTGGCCCGTCCAGGTAGTGCGCTGCCGGCGCACCGTTGATCAACCCGTCGTCCCGCTCAATGATCTCGATGACCGGTCGGGGCAGCCGTCCGCCGACCAGCGGTCGAGGGCCCACCCCCGTGGCCACGGCGAGCGTGTCCCGCAGCAGTTCGCCGATCACGTCACCGATTTGAGGCTCCCCCGTCATGACGTCACGCTATCCGGCCACTCAGCGGCCCGCAGCGGCCGTATCCTGGCGGCGTGACCACGCTGGACCGACTGTCGGTGGAGAAGTACATCCTGCTCACGACCTTCCGCAAGGACGGTCGGGCGGTGCCGACTCCCGTCTGGTCGGTCCGCGACGGCGACGCGTTGGCGGTCTGGACCCGGGCCGACTCCGGCAAGGTGAAGCGGATCCGCCGCAACGGCGACGTGACAGTGGCGCCGTGCGACGTTCGGGGTCGGCCGCACGGTGCGGAGGTGCCCGCCCACGCGACGATCTACGGCAACGGCGACACCGGCCGGGTGCGCGACCTGCTCAAGCACAAGTACCGGCTGCTCGGTCGACTGAGCCTGCTCGGCAGCCGGCTGCGCCGGGGCGAGGGTGGCACGGTCGGCATCCGGGTGACGCTGGCCGAGGAGCAGGGCTGAGGCCCGGATGACGCCGGTCGGACATGGAAAGGGGCGGCGGATCGCGATCCGCCGCCCCTTTCCGCAAACTACTGCCGGCTCAGTCGCCCTGCCGCTGCTGCGGGATCTGGCCCTGCAACAGCGCCCTGACCTCCGACTCGCGGTATCGACGGTGACCACCCAGCGTGCGGATGGCGCTGAGCTTGCCAGCCTTGGCCCACCGGGTCACCGTCTTCGGGTCGACACGGAACATCGACGCCACCTCGGCCGGCGTGAGTAGCGGCTCTGGTTCGTGCGTTCGCGATGCCATCGGTCACTCCTCCACATGTATAGACATCGGCCGGGGTCCCGCCGGCCGACGCGTCTCCCATGGTCCGGCTAGTCCCCGATGTCCGACATGGGCCGAACGGATGAAGGTCCCTAGACGGACGGATGAACCATGCCCGATTTTTACGACTTTTACACGGCAGAAAGTACCTTATTCGGACTCATGATCACGGTTCGTGATGCGTCAATTACGAGTGCACCTCGCCTTGAGAGCGCTCTACGGGCGATTTGCCTCAGTTGCACCGCTCCAGCAGCTGCACCGCGCGCCACCGTGCCACCAGCTTGTCGTACGCGGCGGACGCCTCGTCCGCCTCACCACGGGACAGCCCGGCGAGACCGCCGGCGACCAGCTCAGGGGAGTCGTCCGCGGCCAGCGTCTCATCGGAGAGCAGGTCGACCAGACCGCCGTAGTCCAGCTCCACCACCGAACGCGGGTGGAACTCCTCCAGCCAGCGGGCCGCCTCCTCCACCGCCTCGGTGATCGGCGCCTCGCCCACCGACTTGCGCAGCACCGAGAGTGCCCGCGACGAGCGGCGGCGGGCCTTGGAGATCTCGGTGCGGTAGCGCAGCGCCCGACGGCCCGGCTGGGTGACCAGGTCCCGCTCCGCCGGGTCGAAGAGCACGAACCAGCGCAGCGGCACACCCCAGGTGGCGATCTGCTCGTGCACCCGGGGCACCCCGTGCTCCAGCACCCGGGCGCCACTGCGCCAGTCGTCCACGACCGCCCTGGCCTGCCCGGCCAGCACCGGCGGCACGAAGGCGTCGGCGAGCACCGAGGGCACCCCGTCCCGGGCGCTGAGCGCCGCCTCAGCGACCCGGATCCGCAGGTTCCATGGGCAGACCAGCAGGCTGTCGTCCGTCTCCAGGACGTACGCCTCCTCCGGCGGGTCCGGCAACCGCGTCCAGCCCGCACCCAGCGCCTCGATCACCGCCGTCCGCTGCCGGCCGGGGCCCTCCACCGGGGCCACCGCCCGCCCCTCGGAGACGTAGCGACGCCAGTAACTCTGGCGGTCCCGGTCGAAGGCGGTCAGCGGTTCGTACACGCGCAGGTAAGAAGCGAAGAGCGACGGCACGGCGCGATCCTCCCACGAACCGCACCCCTACGCGGTCAGCGGCCGGACCACGCGCGCCGCAACGTGAGACGGCAGCGGCGCGTCGGGCGACGCCACGACGGCCGATACTAGGCTCGACCACACCGGCAGCATCCCCGCCGGGGTCCACCAGGTCCGCGTCCCACAAGGGCGCACACCACTCCAGGAGCAAGCCATGGGCGTATTCGCGAGCACCGACGACCCGGTATCGACCGGTCACGAACAGATCGTGTTCTGCCAGGACAAGCAGAGCGGCCTGAAGGCGATCATCGGGATCTACTCCACCGCGCTGGGGCCGGCGCTGGGCGGCACCCGCTTCTACCCGTACGCCAACGAGGACGCGGCGCTCGCCGACGTGCTCGACCTGTCCCGCGGGATGGCGTACAAGAACGCTCTCGCCGGGCTTGACCTGGGCGGCGGCAAGGCGGTCATCTGGGGCGACCCCGAGCAGATCAAGAGCGAGGCGCTGCTGCGCGCGTACGGCCGCTTCGTGGAGTCGCTGGCCGGCCGCTACTACACCGCCTGCGACGTCGGCACGTACGTGGCGGACATGGACGTCGTGGCCCGGGAGACCCGCTACGTGACCGGCCGCAGCGTGGAGCACGGCGGTGCGGGCGACTCCTCGATCCTGACCGCCTGGGGCGTCTTCCAGGGCATGCGGGCGGCCGCCGAGCACGTGTGGGGCACCCCGAGCCTGCGCGGCCGCCGGGTCGGTGTGGCCGGTCTGGGCAAGGTCGGCAAGTACCTGACCGGGCACCTGCTGGAGGACGGCGCCGAGGTGGTGGCCACCGACGTCAACCCGAAGGCGCTGGAGTGGGCACGGACCAACCACCCGCAGGTCACCCTGGTGGACGACGCCGCCGCGCTGGTCGCCGCCGACATCGACGTGTACGCGCCGTGCGCGCTGGGTGGCGCGCTGAACGACGAGACCGTGCCGGCGCTGCGGGCCAAGGTTGTCGCCGGCGCGGCGAACAACCAGCTCGCCCACCCGGGCATCGAGAAGCTGCTGGCCGACCGGGGCATCCTGTACGCCCCGGACTACGTGGTCAACGCTGGCGGCGTGATCCAGGTGGCGGACGAGATCGAGGGCTTCAACTTCGACCGGGCGAAGCTCCGGGCCACGCGGATCTACGACACCACCCGGCAGATCCTGCACCTTGCCGACGCCGAGGGCGTGCCGCCGGCGGTGGCCGCGGACCGGCTGGCGGAGCGGCGGATGGCCGACGTCGGCCGCCTTCGCACGATCCACCTGCGCTGAGCGTTCCCGGAGGCGGACCGACCGGATCCGCCTCCGGGCCCCGCGCCGGCCCACGATCGGTAGGCTGGGGCCGGGTCAACTTCAGGGTGTTTTGTCCGGTGTCACGGGTGCTCTCCGCTCCGCTCCTTACCAGGTACACTGGGTGACGGCCGGATCGCCGCGACTCGCAGAGCCGGCTGACGGTAACCCGAGGTGCCGAACGATGGCATCCCCATGTACCGTAAGAGCCACGAGAGATGCCTGACGTCATCGGGGCCCGCCTTCGGGCTGCCCCGCATTCTGTGCGAGGGGGTCGAGCCATGGGGCGCGGCCGTGCTAAGGCCAAGCAGACGAAGGTGGCCCGGGAGTTGAAGTACCACTCCCCGAACACCGACCTCACCGCCTTGCAGCGTGAACTGGCGGGTGCTGGTAAGTCTGAGCACCACTTCGACGACGACTCTAAAGAGTTCGTCGACGACGATGATGAGGATCACGCGGACGACGACCCGGATCCCTGGATCCGTCCGACCCGCTGACCTCTCGACGTAGCTGAGCACGCGGTGACCCCCGCGTGCTCACGCATGTGCCGTCGGGAGCGACAGCATGTGCCGTCGGGAGCGACACCGTGCCGACGATCAGGGGCCTGCCCGGGCCGGATACCACTCCGGCCCGCCGACAGGCCCCTGATCGCGGTCACCCGTCAGCGCGGGCGGTTGTTCCAGTTGTAGAAGGTCGGGATGTTCTCGAAGTGGTTCCAGGCGCAGACGGCGCTGGCGCCGCCTCCGCCCGGCACCTCCGCCCGCAGCCGTCGCGCGTCCTCGGCCTCCTGCAGGAGCGCGACGAGCCCCGGGGCCACGTCCCGCACCCGCTCGGCGACTCCGTCCGGAGCGTCATCCGCTCCGCGCTCAGGGCGCCGGTGACTGGTGGTCTCGGGCATGCTCCAACACTCCCTCCAATAGGCGGATCTTGCTGTTGCGGCAGTGCTCGGTCTCCGTGCCGTCGAAACGCCCCAACTCGAAGTAACGGTTGGCGGCATGACCACCGCCACAGAAGCCGAAGTACGGGCAGGACGCCCGACACGCCTCCACCCCGGCCAGGAACTCGCGCACCCACGGGGTCGCCCCGGCGCCGGTGAGAATCTCGGCCAGCGGGGTGGTCAGCACGTTACCGCTGCTGAAGTCGCCGTAGCGGGCGTCGGTGAAGCCGGCGAGTTCCGGGGAGAGCACGGTCACCGATCCGTCGTGCCCGATGGTCGGGATCGGGTCCAGCCGGCGGGGCAGCACCGCGTCCGCCGAGTTGTCGAGCACCGCCGCCGCATAGCGCAGCGACCACTCGATCTCGCGCAGGTGGATCCGCGGCTCCCGGCGCCAGGCCGCCACCAGCTCCGCCCAGAACGTGGTCACCGCCGCCCGGTCGTGGCGGTTGTCCCGGGTGTTGACCCCCTCGGTCTCCTCGATGTTGATGCCCAGGACGTCGCAGCCCAGGCCGAGGAAGTAGTCGTACAGCTCGGCGGCGAGCCCCGGCTCCGGCCGGGACACCACGGCCAGCGCGGAGAAGGGCAGGCCGTGTCGGCGCAACGCGTCCACCCCGCGCATGATCCGGTCGTACGCGGGCTGGCCACCCCGGTTGACCCGGTCGCCGTTGCGCTCCCGGGGCCCGTCGACGCTCACGCTCACCCGCACGTCATGCTCGGCGAAGAAGGCGCACCATTCGTCGTCGATCAGCGTGGCATTGGTCTGCACGTGATGCTCGACCTCGGGCCCGAACGGCGCGATCAGGTCGGCCAGCCACTCCCGGCCGGTCGCCAGCGGCTCTCCGCCGTGCCAGACCACCGAGAACCGGCCGGCCGCCGCCCACGGGTTGACCGCCGCCGCCACCGCCTCGGCCACCGGCACCGGCATCCGGCGGTCGGCAGCCCGGAAGGGCAGGTAGCAGTACGCGCAGTCGAGGTTGCACAGCGTGGTGGGCTGCATGACGACGTACGACGGGACCGTGGCCAGGCCACGCATCCCGCTGAACGACTGTCCCCGAGCAGCCATCGCCCTCCTCCGCCTAGCCTGAGGGTGCCCTTCAGGCTAGGCGGCATTGGCCACTCGGGTGAAGCCCTGATCAGGTGCCCGTACGATCACCAGAGCGTGATCATCCCCGGGTGTGCTGGCCAACCATCTGCACGTTGCCGGTGCCCTCGATGATCTCGCCGGCCTGCCACGCCTCGACCCCACGGCCGGTCAGCGTGGCCAGCGCCCGGTCGGCGTCCTCGGCCGAGACGATCGCGAACATGCCGACGCCCATGTTGAAGGTGGACTCCATCTCCGGGTCGTCGATCCGGCCCTTCGACTGGATCAGGTCGAAGACCGGCTGCGGCTTCCAGGTGGACCGGTTGACCACCGCGTCGACGTGCTCCGGCAGCACCCGGACCAGGTTGCCGGGGATGCCACCGCCGGTGACGTGGGCCAGCGCCCGGACCTCGGCCTCGGCGATCAGCTTGAGGCAGTCCTTGGCGTAGATCTTGGTCGGGGTGAGCAGCTCCTCGCCCAGGGTCCGCTGCCGGCCGAAGTCGTCGATCACGATGTCCAGCCGCATCCGGGCCGCGCCGAGCAGCACGTGACGGACCAGCGAGTAGCCGTTGGAGTGCAGGCCGGAGGAGCGCATGGCGATCACCACGTCGCCCACCTCGACCCGGTCCGGGCTGAGGATGTCGCTCTCCTCGACCACGCCGACGCCGGTCGCCGAGATGTCGTACTCGTCCGGGCGGAGCACGCCGGGGTGCTCGGCGGTCTCCCCGCCCAGCAGCGCGCAGCCGGCGTACCGGCAGCCGTCGGCGATGCCCGCTCCGATCTCGGCGACCTTGTCCGGTACGACCTCGCCGGTGGCGATGTAGTCGAGCAGGAAGAGCGGCTCGGCACCGCAGGCCACCAGGTCGTCGACGACCATCGCGACCAGGTCGATGCCGACCGTGTCGTGGATGTCCATCTGCTGGGCGATCACCAGCTTGGTGCCCACGCCGTCCGTGGAGGAGGCCAGGATCGGGTTCTTGTACTTCGTCGTGTCCAGACGGAACAGGCCCGCGAAGCCACCGAGGTCGCCCAGCACCTCCGGGCGACGGGTCTGGCGCACCTTCGACTTGAGCAGCTCCACCGCGCGGTCGCCCGCATCGATCGAGACCCCGGCGTCGGCGTACGAGACCGAGCGTTTGCGCGCCTGACGGCCGGCGCCGGCCGTCCAGAGCTGGCGGTCGCCGCCGGCGCCGGTCGGGCTGCTTCCTGCGCCGCTGCGCTCGGACACGTGCGTCACGGTTCTCCCCTTTGTGGTTCTCGGTGCCGCGCCGGCGGTGGCCGGGCCGCGCCAGTTTGGTGCTACGGGCGGTTTGCGGTCACGCCACTCGGAGTGGCGACGAGCGGGCCGTTGGTGTGCGGGGCCTCCGGTGCCGAGTTGGCGACCCGTCGGCCCACCCCTTCGAGCACGTGCTTGCCGATCAGGTTGCCAGCCGGCAGCTCGATCGGGTACTCCCCATCGAAACACGCCCGACACAGCCGGGTCTTCGGCTGCTCGGTCGCGGCGATCAGGCCAGGAAGCGAAACGTAACCCAGCGTGTCGGCACCGATGGAACGCCGAATGCCGTCGTTGTCCAACCCGTTGGCCAGCAGCTCTGCCCGGGTGGCGAAGTCGATGCCGTAGAAGCACGGCCAGCTGACCGGCGGGGAGGAGATCCGGACGTGCACCTCCAGCGCCCCCGCCTCGCGCAGCATCCGCACGATGGCCCGCTGCGTGTTGCCGCGGACGATCGAGTCGTCGACGACCACCAGACGCTTGCCCCGGACGTTCTCCCGCAGCGGGTTCAGCTTCAGCCGGATACCGAGCTGGCGCAGGGTCTGCGACGGCTGGATGAAGGTGCGCCCCACGTACGGGTTCTTCATCAGGCCGGCGCCGTAGGTGATGCCGGACGCCTCGGCGTAGCCGATCGCGGCCGGGGTGCCGGACTCGGGCACCGGGATCACCAGGTCGGCCTCGACCGGGTGCTCCTTGGCCAACTGCCGGCCGATCTGCACCCGAGCCGCGTGCACGTTGCGCCCGGCGATCGTGGCGTCCGGACGGGCGATGTAGACGTACTCGAAGAGACAGCCCTTCGGCTCCGGCGACGCGAACCGGGTCGAGCGCAGCCCGTCCTCGTCGATCGCGATCAGCTCGCCCGGCTCGACCTCGCGCACCACGCTGGCGCCGACGATGTCCAGCGCGGCGGTCTCGCTGGCCACCACCCAGCCGCGCTCCAACCGGCCGAGCACCAGCGGGCGTACGCCGTGCGGGTCGCGGGCCGCGTAGAGCGTCGACTCGTCCATGAAGACGAAGCTGAACGCGCCCCGCAGCTGCGGCAGCACCTCCAGCGCGGCCGCCTCGACCGACAGGTCCGGACGGCTGGCCAGCAGCATGGTCACCAGCGAGGTGTCGTTCGTCGAGCCGTCCGCGACGAGGCCGCGCTCGGCGACCTCCTTCTCGAGCTCGGTGGTGTTGACCAGGTTGCCGTTGTGGGCCAGGGCGATGGTCGTGCCGGAACTCGTCGACCGGATCGTCGGCTGGGCATTTTCCCAGTTCGAGGCGCCGGTCGTGGAGTAGCGGGCGTGCCCGATCGCCAGGTGGCCGCGCAGGCTGGCCAGGGTGGGCTCGTCGAAGACCTGGGCCACCAGGCCGAGATCCTTGTAGACCACCACGCCGGAACCGTCGCTCACCGCGATGCCCGCCGCCTCCTGGCCGCGGTGCTGCAGTGCGTAGAGACCGAAGTAGGTCAGGTTGGCGACCTCTTCACCGGGGGCCCAGACGCCGAAGACGCCGCAGGCGTCCTGGGGGCCGGGTCGTTGGGGGTCAAGGTCGTGGCTCAGCCGGCCGTCGCCTCGGGGCACTACCGCTCCCTCATGCTGGTCTGGACCGGCCTGGCGGGGATCACGGGTGGATCCACACTCCTCTGCCGGGACCACTGTCGTCGCCTGACAGTGTACGCGAATCGCCGTCGATACAGAAAGTCACGGTTTCCCTGCCGAGCGTCACGGAGGGCCGGACATCGGGGCAGCTAGAGGGGCAGATATGCCGAGAGGTCCGCCCGGACCCCGCTCACCTGGATGCGACCCTCGGTGACCGCCTCGGCCCAACCAATTCGCCCGGTGGCCAGCGCCAGCCAGGTGTCCGGGGACATCTCGACCACGTTTGGCGGGTTTCCCCTGGTGTGTCGAGGGCCAGGAACGCACTGGATCGCACCGTATGGTGGGACGCGCACCTCCACCGATCGGCCGGGGGCGCGCTCCGCGAGGCCGGCCAACAACGACCGGACCGCCTCCCGGAATACCGGCCTTTCGGGCGTACGCCCCTCGTCGAGCGCCGACAATGCCGCCGCAACGGCGGCGGACTTACTGTACGGAGAGGACACGACGGGACGATACGACCCGCGGGCGGAGCACCCGACGTTGGCCCTGGGTCGCGCCGATCCAGTAAGACAAGGCATAGTTGCCGACGGCGTATTCGTACCGTGATGATCCCGGGCCCGGCGCCCCGCCGGTCAAAGGGAAGTCAGTCCGGAAGGCGGTGGACGTGTCAACACACCGACGTGCCTGGAAGCAGCGGGCCGGTGTGGTCGTAGCGCTGGTTGCCGGCGCTCTGCTCGCCGTCCCCGCCACACCAGCCCTGGCCGCACCCGACGTCACAGATGTGTCGGCCTCGCCAAGCAGCGTTGAGGCCGGTAAGACTACGAAGATCAGCTACAAGCTCGACTTCGAGGATGGCTCTGAGCCGGCTGATATCAGTTTCAGCTCAAGCAATGGGAAGCTGACCTGCGTTGACGGGTGCTCACGCGGCCGAGTGACGGCGAGCGGCACCTATGAAGCCACCTTCAAGCTCGCGGATGACGCTGCCAACGGAAGCGCCAGTGTCACCGTGAAGGCCACAGACTCCACTGGCCCGATCAAGCAGAGCCGAGACGCCTCGACCACCGTCACGTTGGTCGCCAAGGCTGCGCCACCGCCGCAGGCGCAGACTGTGAAGACGGTCTCCGGCAAGGTGGTCGTGCAGGCCAACGGCGACGCTGTGCCGAACGCCGTGGTGATGCTCCTGGACAGCGCGGGTAAGCGCCACGACACCACCAGCGACGGCAGCGGCAACTTCCGCTTCACCGGCACCACCGGCAATCCGATCGCGCCCGGCAGACTCGAACTGGGCGCCAGCTTCGACAACGTCCTCGGGCGGAAGACCATCAACGCGAGCGCCGGGCAGTCCATCACCGGCCAGCGGGTCAGCCTGGCCCTCAAGGTCGAGGTGACCCCGAGCCCCACCCCGTCCGCCAGCGCTGAGGCCACCCCCAGCGAGGAACCGGTCGAGGAGGGCACCGAGGAGGAGCCCACCGAGGAAGCCAGCGCGGGCGCACCGGCGAACGCCTCCAACGAGGAGGACGGCGGCGGCCTCGGCCCGTACATGATCATCCTGCTCGGCGGCCTGCTCGTCGCCGCTGGTGTCGGCACGATCGTGATGCTCTGGATGAAGCGCAAGGAGAACGGCGACGAGGACGACGACCCGGCCGGCGCCGGCGCGGTGCCGGCGGCGCGGGGTGGGTTCCGCGCGGGCGACGACCAGACCCGGGTGGTCAACCGCCCGCTCGGCGCACCTGACCCGACGATGGTCGGCGGTGCGGCGCTGAGCGAGGCGCCGACGATGATGCACCGCCCGGTGGTCGACGACGTCCCACCGGACCCGTACGGCGCGCCAGCGCAGCCGTACGGCGCGGCGGGCCAGCAGGGCTGGGGCGGCGCCGGCTACGGCGACGAGCCGGCGCCCGGCGGGTACGGCGCGGGCGGCTACGGCAACGCTCCGGCCTCGGGCGGCGGCTACGGCACGGCGGTGACCCCCGAGGGTGGCTACGGTGCCGGCGCGGCCGGTGACGGCTACGGTGCCACGCCCGGCTCAGGTGCGGGCTACGGCGGCGCACCGTCTTCCAACGGCGGCTACGGCAGCGCGCCGTCCTCCGGCGGCGGTTACGGCAGCCGCGACTACACGGCCCCGGCCGGCGCGGCCGGCTACCCGCCGGCTCCCGCTGGAGGCGCGGGCTACGGCGAGCGCTTCGACGAGCCGACCGGCCGGTACACCGGCGACAGCACGCAGTACCCGGCTCCGGCCGACCCGTACGCCACAGGCGTCTACCAGCCGGAGCAGGGCCAGGGCTACGGTCAGTCCGACCCCGCCCCGTACGGCGGTCGGGCGGCGGAGCCGACCGGTGGCTACGGCCAGCAGGCCGGCGGGTACGACCAGGGCGGCTACGGTCAGCAGCCCGCTGGCGGATACGACCAGGGCGGCTACGGCCAGGAACCTCCGGCCCAGCGCGGCGGCGGCTACGACGACCGGGGCTACGACCAGGGCGGCTACGGCCAACAGCCCGCTGGCGGGTACGACCAGGGCGGCTACGGCCAGGAACCCCCGGCCCAGCGCGGCGGCGGCTACGACGACCGGGGCTACGACCAGGGCGGCTATGACCAGGGCGGCTACGGCCAGCAGTCGGGCCGGGCTCGGCCGGCGGACAGCCCGCCGCCGACCGAGCGGAGTGGTCGACGCCTCGACTGGCTGGACGACTGACCCGGCACGCACTGTCCACGGCACAGGAAACGGCCGCCCGGATCTCCGGGCGGCCGTTTCGTTGTCGCAAGGTCCACTTCGGTCAGGCGGCGGAGAACACGCCCTGACGGAGCACCGGGACGACGTCCGACACGCCGACCCGGACGGCGACGTCGACGTCCTCGGCGAAGCCACCCTCAGTCAGCTCCCGGCCGGATACGCTGCCCCGGACCGCGGCGGGCACGTCCGGGGTGCTGGCCAGCGCGGCGAGCGCCATGGCCGCCTCCACGGAGAGCCCACCCGGCACGCCGGAGAGGGCGTCGAGGACGCTGGCCGCGCCGAGCTGATCCTCCACCGACGGGCGCAGCGAACCGTCCGGCCACCGCTCCCCCGCCGCGATGACGCCGATCGGGGCGTCCGTCGTGCCGTACCCCTGGCGGCGCAGCCAACGCCCGACGGCCCCGGCATTGCGCAGGCACGCCGCGACCACCGGTAGCCCGGTGGCACTGGCGGCGGCGCTGATCGCGGAGCCGTTCGGCGAGGGCAGCACCAGGTCCGCCACCACCGGCGCGGTGCTCAGCGCGGCGGGCGAGAGCGACCACGGGTGCTCCGCCGTAACCCGCCGACGGCCCACCGCGGCCACCGCGCCGACCCGCAACGCGTACTCGGCCGCCTGCTCACCCCACGGGAACGGGTGCACCCGCATGCCGCGGCCGACCGCCACCTCCACCGAGGTGGTGAACGAGAGCACGTCCACCACCACCAGCGCGGCGCAGACCCGACCCAGCTCCGCCGCGCCGGTCAGCCCCCAGTCGAACCGGGCACCGGAGCCGGGTTGGCCGTAGACGGCGGCCGCCAATGCCTCAGCGCTCGTCAGGCGACGGCTCGGTGACACCGGAGCCAGCCTCGGACGACTCACCGGGCCCGGCGGGCTCGGTGTCCTCGACCGGGCTCTCGGCAGCCTCGGCGACCGGCTCGACGGCACCGGTCTGCGGAGCCGGGCCGGCCGACGCGATCGGCTCGGAGACGACCTCTCCCGCATCAACCGGCTCGGCCTGCGCGACCGGCAGCGGCACTGCCTCGACCGCGCCCGCCACGCCGGCCGCCGGTGCGGGCACCTCGACGTCGGCGGCGCCACCGAAGAGGCGCGGCAACGTCTCGGTGTGCGCGGCGCGCAGCTCGTCCAGCCCGATCCGGAACTGGCCGTGCACCTCCAGCGCACCACCAGCCGGGTCGGTGACGCCGATCAGCTCGAACGGCACCCCGCGCTCGGCGCAGAGCGCCGCGAACGCCTTGTCGTGGCCGCGCGGCACCGACACCAGCGCCCGTGCCGCCGACTCGCTGAACAGGTAGACGAACGGCATCGAGCCGCCGGCGAAGTGCTCCGGCACCGCGATCCGGGCGCCGACGCCGCGGCGCAGGCAGGACTCGACAAGGCTCTGGGCGAGGCCACCGTCGGAGAGGTCGTGCGCCGAGGTGAGGTGACCGACCCGGGCGGCCTCGGCCAGCAGGTCGGCCAGCGCCTTCTCCCGGGCAAGGTCGACCTGCGGCGGGATGCCGCCGAGGTGCTCGTGCGTCACCCAGGCCCACTCCGAGCCGGAGAGCTCCACGTTGGTCTCGCCGAGCAGGTAGAGCTGGTCGTGGTCGCCGGCGGCGCGCGGGACGAAGCCCATCGGGACCCGGTCGGCGACGTTGTCCAGCACGCCCAGCACGCCGACCACCGGGGTCGGGTGGATGGCCGCAGCGCCGGTCTGGTTGTAGAAGCTGACGTTGCCGCCGGTGACCGGGATGCCCAGCTCCAGGCAGCCGTCCGCCAGGCCGCGTACGGCCTCGGCGAACTGCCACATTACGCCCGGGTCCTCCGGGGAGCCGAAGTTCAGGCAGTTGGTCACGGCGATCGGCTTCGCGCCGGTCACCGCCACGTTCCGGTACGCCTCGGCCAGCGCCAGCTTGGTGCCGTTGTACGGGTCGAGCCGGGCGTACCGGCCGTTGCCGTCCACGGACAGCGCCACGCCGAGCCCGGTCCGCTCGTCGATCCGGATCACGCCGCCGTCCTCCGGCTGGGCGAGCACGGTGTTGCCCAGCACGTAGCGGTCGTACTGCTCGGTGACCCAGGTCTTGTCGGCCAGGTTGGGCGACGCGATCATGCGCAGCACGGTCTCCCGCAGCGCCTCCGGGTCGGCCGGGCGGGGAAGCGTCTCGGCCCGGTCGGCCTGGAGCAGGATCAGGTCGGCCGGCTCACGCATCGGCCGGGCGTAGACCGGGCCGTCGTCGACCAGCGAGCCCGGCGGCACGTCGACCACCAGGTGGTCCTGCCAGGTGATCAGCAACCGGCCCGGGCTGCCGTCCGGCTCCGGCGCGGTGACCTCGCCGATCGCGGTGGCGAGCACGCCCCACTTCTCGGCGGTCTTGAGCACCGCGTCGAGCTTGTCCGGCTCGACGACCAGCAGCATGCGCTCCTGGGACTCGCTGGCCAGGATCTCGTGCGGGTCCATCGACGGCTCACGCAGGGGCACCCGCTCCAGCCAGACCCGCATGCCGGTGCCGGCCGCGGCGGCGGTCTCGGTGAGCGCGCAGGTCAGCCCGGCGCCGCCGAGGTCCTGGATGCCGACGACCAGCTGGCCGTCGTACAGCTCCAGGCAGGCCTCGATCAACAGCTTCTCGGTGAACGGGTCGCCGACCTGCACGGCGGGGCGGCGCTGCTCGCTGCCCTCGTCGAAGGTGGCGCTGGCCAGCACCGAGACACCGCCGATGCCGTCCCGGCCGGTCTTGGCGCCCATCAGCACGACCACGTTGCCGGGGCCGGCGGCCGCCTTGTTCTGCAACCGGTTGACCGGCAGCACGCCCAGGCAGAGCGCGTTGAGCAACGGGTTGCCCTGGTAGGAGGGGTCGAAGACCAGCTCGCCACCGATGTTGGGCAGGCCGAGGCAGTTGCCGTAGCCACCCACGCCGGCGACCACGCCGGTGAGGACCCGGGCGGTGTCCGGGTGGTCCGCGGCACCGAAGCGCAGCGGGTCCATCACCGCGACCGGGCGGGCGCCCATGGCGAGGATGTCCCGGACGATGCCGCCGACGCCGGTCGCCGCACCCTGGTACGGCTCGACGAAGCTCGGGTGGTTGTGCGACTCGACCTTGAAGGTCACCGCCAGCTCGTCGGAGACCTGCACCACGCCGGCGTTCTCGCCGATGCCGGCGAGCAGCCGGTCGCTGTGCGGGGCCTTCTCACCGAACTGGCGCAGGTGCACCTTGCTCGACTTGTAGGAGCAGTGCTCGCTCCACATGATCGAGTACATCGCCAACTCGGACTGGGTGGGCCGACGGCCGAGGATCTGCCGGATCCGGTCGTACTCGTCGTCACGGAGCCCCAGCTCGGTGTACGGCTGGAGCTCTCCCGGGGTGCCACCGGCGCGCGGCACTGTGTCCACGCCCTCGGTCCAGTCGACGGCGGCCGGCTGGGCGGCGGCGGGCGCCGGGGCGGCGGGCTGCGCCGGGCTCGGCTCGGTCGGCTGCGCCGGGGCGGAGTACGCCTCCGGTGTGTCCCGTACCGGGTCCGGATGGGTGGTCATGACCTCTCCTCGCTGCGCTCGTGCCCGCCCGACCGGCGGTTGAGCTGACCGATGATCGTGCCGCCGGTCACCGCCCCACACTTCGTTCGCGACTGCGCGCTCACGCTGGCGCCCCCACCAGGTGCTTGAGGACCGAGGTGAAGAAGCCGAGGCCGTCCAGCGAGGGGCCGGTGAGCGCCTCCACCGCGTGCTCGGGGTGCGGCATGATGCCGACCACGTTGCCTGCGGGGTTGGTGATCGCGGCGATGTCGCGCTGCGACCCGTTCGGGTTGCCGCCGACGTAGCGGGCGACCACCCGACCCTCGGCTTCGAGCTGATCGAGCGTCGCGGTGTCGGCGACGTAGCAACCCTCGCCGTTCTTCACCGGGATGAGCACCTCCTGGCCGGGCTGGAACGCGTTGGTCCACGCGGTGCCGGCCGACTCGATGCGCAGGATCTGGTCCCGGTTGCGGAAGTGCAGGTGCTGGTTGCGGGTGAGCGCGCCGGGCAGCAGGTGCGCCTCGCAGAGAATCTGGAAGCCGTTGCAGATGCCGAGCACCGGCAGACCGCCCTGGGCGGCGTCCACGATCGTCTCCATCACCGGCGCGAACCGGGCGATGGCGCCGCAGCGCAGGTAGTCACCGTAGGAGAAGCCGCCGGGCAACACGACCGCGTCCACCCCGTGCAGCGCCGGGTCACCGTGCCAGAGCCGGACCGGCTCGGCCCCGGCGATCCGGACGGCGCGGGCGGCGTCCCCGTCGTCGAGCGAGCCGGGGAAGGTGACCACACCGACCCGGGCGGTCACGAGCGGGCGTCCGCGGTCTCGTCGGCCTCGACCAGGCGGACGGTGAAGTCCTCGATGACCGGGTTGGCGAGGAGCTTGTCGGCGATCTCCCGGGCTCGGTCCAGGTCCGGTTCACCGGTGAACTCGATCTCGATCCGCCTGCCGATCCGAACCGAGGCGACGTCGCTGACGCCGAGCCGGGGCAGCGCGTTTGCGACGGCCTGGCCCTGCGGATCGAGGATCTCGGGCTTGAGCATGACGTCGACGACGACGCGAGGCACTGGGCACTCCTGACTGTGTACGCAGTTGGGTGCCGACCCACAACGGGCGAGCGCAGCCAGCGTACCTGGCAGATACGGCCGCGGACGCACCGGCCGGGTGCAGTTCAGGCGGTGCGCTGCACAACCGGCGGCCGGGATGGGTCGCCGCGCGGGACACGCGGTCTCACCAGGGCATATACGGCGCTGAGGGTGGCCGAATCGTTACATTGATCAACCTCAATCAAATCCTTGAAAACAGCCGCCCAGGGCCCTATTGTATCGATATCATTCGATGTTGGCGATGACGGGGACCCCCCGCTGTCGCCCTCCCGCACCCGGCGACCCCGGGTCCGCCCCGTCCAAGGAGTCCACCCCATGCGCATCCGTCCCCTGCTCGCCCTGCTCGGCGTCGCGCTCACCGGCGTCCTCGGCGCCGCGTCCGGCGCGGTCGCCGCCCCGGCCGGCCCGCAACCCATCATCGGCGGCGGCACCGTCTCGTCCGCCCCCTGGGCCGCCGCGGTGATGAGCAACGGCTCGTTCACCTGTTCCGGCAGCGTGATCGCCCCGCAGTGGGTGCTCACCGCCCGGCACTGCATCAGCGGCACCATGTCCGTCCGGGTCGGCAGCGTCTACCGCTCCTCGGGCGGGGTCACCCGTACCGTCAGCGCCACCTACACCCGCAACGACCTCGCCCTCATGCGCCTCTCCAGCACGGTCAGCACCTCGGCGGTGAGCCTGGCCAGCAGCAACCCGCCGATCAACTCGACCAACTCGATCTACGGCTGGGGCATGACCTGCTACAGCGGCTGCTCGGCGTCCAGCCAGCTCAAGACCGCCACCGTGCGGGTGACCAGCAACAGCGCCACCGACGCGTACGGCGGCCAGGCGATCCGCAGCACCAGGATCAACGGCAACGCCTGGCGGGGCGACTCGGGCGGCCCGCAGTTCTACAACGGCCGGCAGGTCGGCGTGGCCTCGACGGCCGACGGCTCCAGCATCCAGAACTACGGCAGCGTCGCGTACAACCGGGGCTGGATCACCTCGACGGCCGGTGTCTGACGGTTAGCGCCCCGCGCGGCGCGGATGGCAGGCCCTGCGCCGGCCGTCCGCGCCGCGTCGTTTTGCAGCATCCGATCAGGTGAACAATGCACACGATCGGGTCACGCCGCTCCTGACAGCATCGGAACCGTGCTGGTCGTGACGACGGAGCAACTGCCCGGCTACGAAATCCGCCAGATTCTCGGTGAGGTGGTGTCATCGATGGCCAGGACGCGCAACCCGTACCGCGAGGGGGTCAAGAACCTGCGCGGTGGCGCGTACGACCCGCTGGCCCCGGACAACCTGACCCGCTGGCGCACCGACTCGGTGGCCCGGCTCGGCGAGGAGGCCCTGCGGCTCGGCGCCAACGCGGTGATCGGCATGCGGTTCGACAGCCGGGACTGTGGCGAGATGTGGATGGAGATCTGCGCGTACGGCACGGCGGTGATCGTCGCACCCGTCATGCCGGACGTCATGCCCGCCGATCAGCCAGCGATCGCCGCGGAAACGGCGCACGACGCCGGCTTCACCGAGTCGCCCGGCGGCATCGCCGAACCGGCCAGCGCCCCGAACCTCCGCACCGCCGCCGAAACCCCCACCGGCGACTAACCCCACCCACCCCGGCCCGGCCGGGCCCGGCCGCCCCGGGCCCGCCTTCACCCGGTCGATCATGAAGTTATTGCCGTCCGCCTCGGCGTGTCGCGGCAATAACTTCATGATCACGCGCGGGAGCGGTCACCGCGCGGGACCGGCCGGGGCGGGCCGGGCGCGCGGGGCCGGGCGGGGGTTCAGAGGATCGGGGGTGGGGAGTAGGTGGCGGCGTTCGGGTGGGCCGTCACCACGGCGGTGATGCGGCGGGTGACCGCTGCGACCTGGGCCGGGGCGGCGCCGACGAAGGCGGTGCGGTCGGCGACGAGGGTGTCGATGTCGGCGCGGGACAGGCCGAGCCGACCGTCCGCCGCGAGCCGGTCGAACAGGTCGTTCTCCGGCGAGCCCTTCTCGCGCATGGCCAGCGCCACCGCGACCGCGTGCTCCTTGATCACCTCGTGCGCGACCTCCCGACCGACGCCCCGCCGGACCGCCGCGACCAGGATCTTCGTGGTGGCCAGGAAGGGCAGGAACCGCTCCAGCTCCCGGTTGATCACCGCGGGGTACGCGCCGAACTCGTCGAGGACGGTGAGGAAGGTCTGGAACAGCCCGTCGGCGGCGAAGAAGGCGTCCGGCAGGGCGACCCGGCGGACCACCGAGCAGGACACGTCCCCCTCGTTCCACTGGTCACCGGCCAGCTCGCCGACCATCGACAGGTAGCCCCGAATGATCACCGCGAAGCCGTTCACCCGCTCGGAGGACCGGGTGTTCATCTTGTGCGGCATCGCGCTGGAGCCGACCTGACCCGGCTTGAAGCCCTCGGTGACCAGCTCCTGACCGACCATCAGCCGGATCGTGGTGGCCAGCGACGACGGCGCGGCGGCGGTCTGCGCCAGCGCGGCCAGCACGTCGAAGTCCAGTGAACGCGGGTACACCTGCCCGACGCTGTCCAGCACCCGGGAGAAGCCCAGGTGCTCGGCGACCCGGCGCTCCAGCTCGGCCACCTTGTCGGGATCGCCGTCGAAGAGGTCGAGCTGGTCGGCGGCCGTGCCGACCGGCCCCTTGATCCCGCGCAGCGGGTAGCGGGCGATCAGCTCCTCCAGCCGCTCGTACGCGATGAGCAGCTCCTCCGCCGCCGAGGCGAAGCGCTTGCCCAGCGTGGTGGCCTGCGCCGCCACGTTGTGCGAACGCCCGGTCATCACCAGCTCGGAGTGCTCGTGGGCGAGCCAGGCGAGCCGGGCCAGGGTGGCCACCACCCGATCCCGGATCAGCTCGAGCGAGGCACGCACCTGGAGCTGCTCGACGTTCTCGGTGAGATCCCGGGAGGTCATCCCCTTGTGCACGTGCTCGAACCCGGCGAGCGCGCTGAACTCCTCGATCCGAGCCTTCACGTCGTGCCGCGTGACCCGCTCCCGCTCCGCGATGGAGGCCAGGTCGACCTGGTCGAGCACCCGCTCGTACGCCTCGACCACGCCGTCCGGCACGGCCACGCCGAGATCGCGCTGAGCGCGGAGCACGGCGAGCCAGAGCCGCCTCTCCATCCGGACCTTCTCCTCCGGTGACCAGAGGGCGACCAGTTCGGGCGAGGCGTACCGGTTGGCGAGCACGTTCGGGATCGTCGTCACGGTGCCCATTCTCCCGCACCCGGTGCCCATCCCCGGACGGGGTCACCGTCCCCGCGAACCGTGACCAGGGCGGGATCACCGGCGTGGTGCGGCCGTCAGCGCTCCAGGATCGCCGTGACGCCCTGACCCCCGGCGGCACAGATCGAGATCAGTCCGCGTCCGCTGCCCTTCTCGGCCAGCAGCTTGGCCAGGGTCGCCACGATCCGTCCACCGGTGGCGGCGAACGGGTGCCCGGCGGCCAGCGAGGAGCCGTTGACGTTCACCCGGTCCCGGTCGATGGCGCCCAGCGGGGCGTCCAGTCCGAGCCGGTCCTTGCAGAACTCCGGCGACTCCCAGGCGGCGAGGGTGGCCAGCACCTGCGAGGCGAACGCCTCATGGATCTCGTAGTAGTCGAAGTCCTGGAGCGTCAGCCCGGCCCGGCCCAGCATCCGGGGCACCGCGTACGCGGGGGCCATCAGCAGCCCCTCGTCACCGTGCACGAAGTCCACCGCCGCCGTCTCCGACCAGCTGAACCAGGCCAGCACCGGCAGGTTGTGCGCGCTCGCCCACTCCTCGCTGGCCAGCAGCACGGTGGACGCGCCGTCGGTGAGCGGCGAGGAGTTGCCGGCAGTCATGGTGGCCTGCTCGGCGTCCGGGCCACGGGTGCCGAAGACCGGCCTGAGCGAGCCGAGCTTCTCCAGGCTGGTGTCGGGGCGCAGGTTCGCATCGCGGGTGAGGCCCAGGTACGGCGTCATGAGGTCGTCGAAGAAGCCCCTGTCGTACGCGGCGGCCAGCCGCTGGTGCGAGCGCAGCGCCAACTCGTCCTGGGAACGCCGGTCGATTTGCCAGCGCAGAGCGGTGCGGGCGGCGTGGTCTCCCATGGACAGCCCGGTACGCGGCTCCGCGTTGCGCGGGATCTCCGGCTTGAACGGCTGGAGCGGGCGCAGCTTCGCCGCGATCTTGAGCCGTTCGCCCAGCGTGCGGGCGGAGTTGAGCTTGAGCAGCGTCCGGCGCATCTCCTCGTTGACCGCCAGGGGCGCGTCGGAGGTGGTGTCGACGCCACCGGCGATGCCCACGTCCAGCTGCCCGAGGGCGATCTTGTTGGCGACCAGGATCGCCGCCTCCAGGCCGGTGCCGCAGGCCTGCTGGATGTCGTACGCCGGGGTGTGCGGGTCGAGCCTGGAGCCGAGCACGACCTCCCGGGTCAGGTTGAAGTCACGGGAGTGCTTGAGCACCGCCCCGGCCACCACCTCGCCAACCCGCTGCCCGGCCAGCCCGTACCGGGCGATCAGACCGTCCAGCGCCGCGCCGAGCATGTCCGAGTTGGACGCGTCCGCGTAGCGGGAGTTGGAACGGGCGAAGGGGATTCGGTTGCCCCCGATGACCGCGACGCGCCGGATGCTCTGCACGATCCGCCTCCTCGACATGTGTTGCTCGAACCCTACTCGCCAGTAGGCTACGCCGCTCGGTGACCACCGCGCGAGCCCCGGGTCTGCCGGCCCGGCTCGCCGGGCCCGTGCCGGTCGCCGCCGGCCGGCAGATCTGAACAGGGGCTCCCTGTACAACGCGAGGCGTTGACAGGGCCCTGCTTTTCGGCTCAGCGGCCGAGATCTCGCCGGGCGAACCGCAGGATGCCCGCCCCGAGCAGGACGGCCGTGGCGACGGCTAGGACGGCCGCGTCGACCGGCACGAAGCCGTACCGCAACGGTTCGCCCCCGATGTAGTACTGGAACGGGGTGAGGTGGCGCGACCACTCCGCGCCGATCTGTGGCGCGAACCCGTTCAGGGCGTACCCGAGCACGCCCAGGCCGGCGGTGAGGCCGAAGACCGTGGCCCGGCTCTTCCCGGTGGCCGCGCCGACGGCCGTACCGAGTGCGCCGAAGAACAGACCGAGCAACGCCAGGTTGACTGTCTGGGCGGTGAAGTTGGCGACGCTGATCGAGTCCAGTCGGGCGGACATCCGCACGGTGAGCACGGCAAGCATGACGGCCCCGGAGAGCAGCACGGCGCCGACGGCGAGGGCCGCGAAACGGTGCAGCAGCAGCCGGGCCCGCCCAATCGGGTGCGCCAGCAGCAGGTCGAGGTAGCCGGACTCCTCGTCAGCCGAGGTCATCCGCGCTCCGGTCGCCGCGCCGTAGAAGGTGACCAGCAGCGGTACGAGCAGCCCGAACACGGCTCCCTGAAGGTAGCCGGCAGCGGTGGCGTTGTCGTCCAGTCCGAAGCCCCTCATCGCCTCCGGCACGCTCGTCGGGGAATCGGCGGACAGTTGCGGATAGAAGCTGGCGTAGGCCATCGTGAGCAGGCCGGTGGCCAGCGCCCAGACCGTGAAAATGCGGCGGTTGTCGTAGAGCGTCTTGCCGGCCACCGATCGGCTGAAGGCCCGGGCGATCGTCGAGGTGCCCGGGACCACGCCGACGGTGGAGGTCGCCGGCCGGGCCGGCCGAACACCTGCCGTTGCTGGATTCATCTTGCCGCCGTTCGTTGCCGCGCCCTCGTGGGCGTCGGAGTGGCTGAAAGGAAGGGAGTTGCGGGCGTCAGGCGACATCGCTGGTCTCCTGCCGCGCGCCGCCGGTGTAGTAGCCGTGGAACAGCTCTTCCAGGTCCTGCCGGTCGGCCCGCAGCCCGGTGACGGCGTGCCGGGCAGCGGCCTTGATGAGGGCGTCCGGGGTGCCGTTGATCCGGCACTCGAGGACGGAACCGCTCACGAGCACGTCCCGGACACCGGGCAGGGCCGCGAACTCCGCGGCCCGGACTGGCTCGCCGAAGGTGAGCTGGATCCGCAGTTCGGACCGGGCCTGGAGGGCGGCGACCGTGTCCAGGGCGACGAGCCGGCCCTCGCGGATGATCGCGACGCGGTCGGCGACCGCCTCGACCTCGCTCATGATGTGGCTGGACATGAAGACGGTTCCGCCGTCCTGCCGGGCCTCGGCGACCAACTTGAGGAACGTCTGCTGCACCAGGGGGTCCAGCCCCGACGTCGGCTCGTCCAGGATCAGCAGCTCCGGCCGGTGCATGAACGCCTGCACCAGCCCGACCTTCTGCCGGTTGCCCTTGGACAGGCTCTTGATTCGGGCGGTCAGATCCAGTTCGAGGCGGTCGGCCAGCTCGACGATCCGCGCCGCCGGTACGCCGCCGCGCAGGTTGCCCAGGAACGTCAGGCACTCCCCCGCCCGCTGGCGGCCGTCGACCACAAAGTCACCGGCGAGATAGCCGATCCGGCGGTGCAGATCGACGGCGTCGACGGCGGGATCCAGCCCGAGCACCCGGGCGGAGCCCTCGGTGGGGCGGATCAGGCTCAGCAGCAGCCGAATGGTGGTGGACTTTCCGGCGCCGTTGGGGCCGAGGTAGCCGAACACCTCGCCGGGCTGCACGTCGAGGGTGAGAGCGGTCAGGCCGCGCCGGGATCCGTACGTCTTGGTGAGCCCGTTGAGCTCGATAGCGGGAGGCATGGGCACAAGCTATCAGAGTGTTCAGAGATTTTTGAACACTGAGAGATGTTAAAGTAGTCGCCGACACAGAAGGAGGCGGCAACCTTGGCGGACACCACCGCGGCGGCCGAACGCATGGCGCTGATCCTGGCCGAGGGCGGGCTGCAGAAAGCGACCGCGCGGGTGATGGCGGCGTTCCTCTTCGCCGACTCGGAGAGCGTGACGGCGACCGAGCTCACCGAGGAGCTCGGCGTCAGCTCGGGCTCGGTGTCGGGCGCGATCAAGATGCTGTCCACGGTCGGACTGATCGAACGGGTGCCGGCGCCGGGCAGCCGCCGTGAGCACTACCGACTGCGGGAGGGTGCCTGGGCCACCCTGATGTCGGCGCAGAACGGGACGGTCCAGGCCATGTTCGAGGCGGCCGACCAGGGGATCGCCGCAGCGGGGAAGGGCAGCCCGGCCGCCAGGCGACTGGCGGAGATGCGGGACTTTTACGGCTTCATGTTCCGCGAACTTCCCGCCTTGGTGGACCGATGGCGGGCCCTACGAACGGCGGGGCCGGGTTCAGACGCCTGACGACCGACCACGGCGGCGAAGGGGTTGCATCGAACCTACTCGTCAGTAGGCTACGGTCATGAGCGACCGCTACGCGAGCTTCGTCCGAACGGGGGCCGGTCGCGCGCTGGTAAAGCGCCTCGGGCTGCCCGACCCGCCCCGACTCCGCCGGCACACGCCGGGCGACCCGCTCGTTCCCGGGCCGGTCTTGCTCGGCTCGTCAACCGGCGGCCGGCTCGCCGAGCCGGTCGGCAAGATCTTCAGCGCCGCCGGGGTCGAGCTGTCCGACCCCGCCGCCGCCTCGCGCTTCGCCGCCCTGGCGTACGACGCGACCGGCATCACCGACTCCACCCAGCTACGCCAGCTCTACGACTTCTTCCACCCGCAGGCCCGGGCGGTGCTGCCCAGCGGTCGGGTGATCGTGTTGGGCACCCCGCCGCAGGAGTGTCCGACGCCGCGCGAGGCGACCGCCCAGCGGGCCCTGGAGGGGCTGGTCCGCAGCATCGGCAAGGAGTTCGGCCTGGGTGTCACCGCCCAACTGGTGTACGTCACGAAGAACGCCGACGCGGCCACCCGGGTCAGTCTGGAGTCCACGCTGCGCTTCCTGCTGTCAGGCCGGTCCGCGTACGTCTCGGGGCAGGTGATCCGGGTCGGCACCGGCGACGCGAGCGCACCGGCCGACTGGGACCGCCCGCTGGACGGGCAGGTCGTGCTGGTCACCGGCGCCGCCCGGGGTATCGGTGCCGCGCTGGCCCGCGTGCTCGCCCGCGACGGCGCCCAGGTGGTGGCGTTGGACATCCCCGCCGCCGGGGACGCCCTCGCGGCGGTGGCGAACGACATCGGCGGCACAGCCGTCCAGCTCGACCTGACCGCGCCGGACGCGCCGGCCCGGCTCGCCGACCACCTGGGCAGCCGGCACGGCCGGGTCGACGTGGTGGTGCACAACGCCGGCATCACCCGCGACAAGACGCTCGGCCGGATGGACGCCGACCGGTGGGACCAGGTGATCGACGTCAACCTCTCCAGCCAGGAGCGGATCAACGACGTGTTGCTGGAGCGGAAGCTCATCCCGGCCGGCGGGCGGATCGTGTCGGTCTCCTCGATCGCCGGGATCGCCGGCAACCGGGGGCAGACCAACTACTCCACCAGCAAGGCCGGCGTGATCGGTCTGGTCGACTCGCTCGCCCCCGCCCTGCACGATCGGGGGATCAGCGTCAACGCGGTGGCCCCCGGCTTCATCGAGACCCGGCTGACCGCGCGCATCCCGCTGGTGGTCCGCGAGGCGGGCCGGCGGATGAACAGCCTGGCCCAGGGCGGGCTGCCGGTGGACGTGGCCGAGACGATCGGTTGGCTGGCCTGGCCGGCCAGCGGCGCGGTCAGCGGAAACGTGGTCCGGGTCTGCGGCCAGAGCCTGCTGGGGGCGTGATGGGCGCGCGGAGGAAGCCGGCGGACGGGTCGGGCGACGACGTTTCCCTGCACGAGCTGATCGACGGCCCGACGGAGGCGCTGTCGGCGGAGACCCTGGCCGCGGCGGGTATGCCCGACCCGGGTGGCCGTACGCGCGTCGAACTGCCCCGGATGCCGGCAGCCGGTGCGCTCCACCGACGGGCGTTGCTCGGCGCGCTGCCCGGCCTCGGCGGCGGGCGGCGCGGGCCCGGCCTGCCGGCGGTCGAGTTGGCCACGGGCGGGGTGACCGTGGACCGCGCGCATCTGGCCGACTACGACCGGGTCTGCGGTTTCCGGCTCACCGACCGCCTGCCGGCGACGTTCCCGCACGTCATGGGGTTCCCGCTGGCCCTGCGGCTGATGACCGCACCGGAGTTCCCCATCCCGCTGACCGGCGTGGTGCACGTCGGCAACCGGATCACCGTCCGCCGACCGATCACCGCCGACGAGACCCTCGACTTCACGACGTACGCCGAGGACCTGCGCCCGCACGACCGGGGGCGGCAGGTGGACGTGGTGCTGGTCGGCTCGGTCGACGGGGAGGAGGTCTGGCGCGGCGTCTCGACGTACCTCGGTCGGGAGCACAAGCCCGACGGCGGTGAGCGGCGCGACCGGAGCGGACACCCCGAGGCGCCGGCCGCCACGGCCCGCTGGCGGGTGGAGCCCCGTATCGGCACGCAGTACGCGCGCGTCTCCGGGGACCACAACCCGATCCACACCTCCCTGCTCGGGGCGCGGCTGTTCGGCTTCCGCCGGCCGATCGCGCACGGCATGTGGAGCAAGGCGCGCTGCCTGGCCGCACTGGAGAACCGTTTGCCGGACGCCTACACCGTCGAGGTCGCCTTCAAGCTGCCCGTACCGCTGCCGAGCACGGTGAGCTTCGCCCTCCTGCCGGATGGTGGGTTCGCCCTGCACGACTCGCGCGGTCGACCACACCTGGCTGGTCTCGTGAGCTGACGCCCCTGCCGAGTCGGATTCGGGCTTGGCAGGGGCGTGCTCGTGCGTTAGGTTGTTCTCACGCAGAGATGTTCTCAGATTGAGAGAGACATGACTGACGAGCAGGAGTTCCTGGCCGCGTACGACCCCCGGGCCTACCCGTCGGTCGCGGTGACCGTCGACGTGGTGGCGCTGACCATCCGCGACGCCGCACTGCATCTCCTGCTGATCCGGCGCGGTCAGCCACCCTTCGAGGGGCACTGGGCGCTGCCCGGCGGCTTCGTCCGCCCCGACGAGGACCTCACCGCTGGTGCCCGACGCGAGCTGGCCGAGGAGACCGGGCTCGGCGGCGAGGGGCTGCGCCGCGTACATCTGGAGCAGTTGGGCAGCTATGGCGCGCCCGACCGCGACCCGCGGATGCGCGTCTTCTCGATCGCCCACCTCGCGTTCGCCCCCGACCTGCCCGACCCGGCCGCCGGCAGCGACGCCGACGAGGCGGTCTGGCTGCCGGTGACCGCGTTGACCAGCCGGCAGCTCGCCTTCGACCACGGCCGGATCATCGACGACGCGTTGGAACGCGCCCGCTCCAAGCTGGAATACACCCCGCTCGCGACGCGCTTCCTCGCCACCGAGTTCACCATCAGCGAGCTGCGCGCCGTCTACGAGACGGTCTGGGGTCACCCGCTGCACGCCGGCAACTTCCACCGCAAGGTGCTCTCCGTGCCGGGCTTCGTGGAGAGCACCGGCGCCAGCACCGAACGCGGCGGCACCCGGGGTGGCCCCCGCGCCCGGCTCTACCGGGCCGGCGACGCCCGACTGCTGCACCCGGCGCTGCTGCGCCCCGCCCACGAGGAGACGGTGCGATGAGGACGGTGGCCGCCGTCCACCTGGTCACGACGGCCCGCACCGACGCGGACCTGTTCGGCACGGACCAGCCGGCCCGGCGTTACCGCGAGCTGGTCGCGGCCCTGCACCCCGACCGGCTGCCGGCCGACCCGGCGGTACGCGCCGACGCCACCGAGGCGTTCATCCAGGTCACCGCGCGGTGGCGGGCCCGGCAGGTCACCGTCCTCGGCGACTACCGACTCGGCTCGCCGGCCCACACGGGCGACCTGGCCGACCTCTACGACGTCGGCGACGACCGGCTGCTCAAGCTCCCCCGACGGCCCACCGACAACGACCTGATGGCCCGTGAGGCGCACGCCCTGCGCACCATCGCGGAGCGCGGAGACCCCCGTTACCTGCCGTACGTGCCCCGGCTTGTCGACGAGTTCCCGCACCGCGACGCCGCGACCGGCGCCGAACGACGGATCAACGTGCTCGCCACCGCGCCCGGCCTGCACGACCTGACCGAGGTGCGGCGCGCGTACCCGGACGGGCTGGACGCCCGGGACGTGGCCTGGATGTGGCGGCGGCTGCTGGTGGCGCTCGGCCTGGCCCACCGGGCGGGCGTGGTGCACGGCGAGGTCCTGCCGCGACACGTGCTGATCGAGCCGGATGCCCACGGCGTGGTGCTGGTCGACTGGTGCCTCTCCACCCCCGTCGGGAGCACGGTCCCGGCGCTGGTGCCGGGGCAGGAGGACTGGTACCCGCGCGAGGTCCTCAGGAAGCTGCCCTGTGGGCCGGGCACCGACATCGCGATGGCCAGCCGCTGCATGACCTCCCTGATGAACCGCCAGGCACCGCGCGAGCTGCTCGACTTCGCACACGCCTGCCGGCAGCCGTCCCTGGGCTCCCGGCCCGACGATGCCTGGCGCCTGCTGCGCGAACTCGACGAGGTGCTGGACCGGCTCTACGGGCCACGCGCCTTCCGACCCTTCACCCTCACCTCCTAAGGAGCTGTCATGGGCAGTGGAATCTGGTCCACCGACGTGTACGACGCCGCCGACCGCTACCGGCGCACCACCGGTCGCAGCGCGTTCTCCTACAGCGACACTGGCGCGCGCACGGTGCACCCGGCGCTCGACCCCCGCGACGCGACGCGCGAGAGCCGCGACTCCGACGAGCACCCCCGGTCGACGCCCATCGCGGTCCTCTTCGACGTCACCGGCTCGATGCGCAACGTGCCGCGCGTCCTGCAGACCAAGCTGCCGCAGCTGCTCGGGCTGCTGCAACGGCAGGGCTACGCCAGCGACCCGCAGATCATGTTCGGCGCGATCGGCGACGCCACCTGTGACCGGGTGCCGTTGCAGGTGGGCCAGTTCGAGTCGGACAACCGGATGGACGACGACCTCGGCCGGATCGTCCTCGAAGGCGGTGGCGGCGGGCAGATGACGGAGTCGTACGAGCTGGCCATGTACTTCATGGCCCGACACACCGCCACCGACAGCTGGGAGAAGCGCGGCCGGCGCGGCTACCTGTTCATCATCGGCGACGAGCTGGCGTACCCGCGGGTGAAGGCGCGGGAGGTGGCCCGCCTGATCGGCGACGACCTGCCCGAGGACGTGCCGCTGCGGCAGGTCGTCGACGAGGTGACCCGCCGCTGGGACACCTACTACCTGCTCCCCGCCGGCAGCCACTACGCCGGCAACGCCAAGGTGCTCGACTTCTGGCGGGACCTGCTCGGGCAGAACGCCGTCGTGCTCGACGACCTCGACGCGGTCTGCGAGACCATCGCGCTCACCATCGGCCTCGGCGAGCAGGCCATCGACCTGGACGAGGGCCTGCGACACCTGGACCGGACGGGATCGGGCGCCACCGGCACCGTGTCGAAGGCGCTGGCCCGCCTCGGCCGGGGGCGGCGGGCCGAGGTGTCGCCGCTGCCGGCCTTCCGCGACACCGCCGGTGGGGTGACCCGGCTGTGAGGCATGTGGCGGTGGTCGACCTCGGCTACGGCGACGCCGGCAAGGGCACGGTGGTGGACTGGCTCTGCGCCACCCGCCCCGTGCACACGGTGGTCCGCTTCAACGGGGGCGCGCAGGCGGCGCACAACGTCGTGCTGCGCGACGGGCGGCACCACACGTTCGCGCAGTTCGGCGCCGGCACATTCCATCCCGCGGTGCGTACGCACCTGTCGCGGCACGTGGTGGTGGACCCGCTGGCGCTGGCCGCCGAGGCCGACCATCTCGCCACGGTCGGGGTGCCCGACGCGCTCGACCGCCTGACCGTCGACGGGGAGGCGCTGCTCGCCACCCCGTACCACCGGGCCGCCAACCGGGCCCGGGAGATCGCCCGGGGAGCCGACCGGCACGGCTCCTGCGGGCTCGGGGTGGGCGAGGCCGTCGCGTACGGTCTCGCCCACCCGGACGACGCGCCCCGGGTCGCCGACTGCCGCAGCCCGGCGCTGCTGCGGCGCAGACTGACCGCCCTGCGGGACCGGCTGGCCGCCGAGCTGGGCCCGCTGGACGCGCCGCCGGTCGAGGACTGCCTGCCCGCGTTCACCGGGTTCGCCGGGCGGGTCGCGATCGTCGAGCGGAGTTGGCTCGCCGGGGCGCTGCGCGCGGGGACCTGCGTCTTCGAGGGCGCGCAGGGCGTGCTGCTCGACGAGTGGCACGGCTTCCACCCGTACACCACGTGGAGCACCACCACGTTCGCCAACGCCGACAGTCTGCTCGCCGAGGCGGGGCTGCCGGGCGGCGCGACCCGAATCGGAGTGCTCCGGCTGGTCACCACCCGGCACGGGGCCGGCCCCCTGGTGACCGAGGACCCCCGACTGCCGCTGGCCGATCCGCACAACCCGACGAACCCGTGGCAGGGCCGGTTCCGGTTCGGCCACTTCGACGCGGTCGCCCACCGGTACGCCCTCGCCGCGGCCGGCGGGGTCGACGGCCTGGCGCTGACCCACCTCGACCTCGCCGGCCCGGAGCTGCGGATCTGCCGCCGCTACGACACCACGGACCGGCTCGTCCCGGGCCCACCCGGCGACCTGGACCGGCAGGCCGCGCTCACCGCCCGCCTGCTGCGCTCCCGCCCGCTGTACGACGACAAACCGCAGGACTGGCCGGCAGCGGTACGCGCCGAGCTGGACACCCCGGTGGTGCTCACCTCGCACGGCCCCGCCTCCGACGACAAGAGGACGCACGGTCCGCTGCTAGCCCCACCGACCCTGGTCCGCACGGCCTGACCCACCCCGCCCCCACCCCGTCGATTGACGGGGCGGGGGCGGGGTGGGGGTTATCCAGCGGCTTCGGCCACCGGGCGGGTCGCACCCCGCGAGCATGGGGGCATGGACTCCGCGCTCGACCTGCTCCGACAGCTGGTCACCTCACCGTGGCTGTACCTGCTGATCTTCGGGCTCACGGCGGTCGACGCGTTCTTTCCGGCCGTACCCGGCGAGGCGGCCGTCATCACCGCCGCCGTGCTCTCCACCAGTGGAAATCCCAAGCTGGCTGCGGTGATCGTCGCCGCCGCGCTGGGCGCATGCGCCGGTGACCACGTCTCGTACGCCATCGGGCGCGGTGGCGGCGCCAGACGCCTCGCCGGGTTTCCCGATGGCAGCCGCCGACGAGCCAGCTCGGAGTGGGCCCGGCGCGCGCTGAACCGGCGCGGCGGGCTGATCCTCACCACCTCCCGGTATCTGCCGGGCGGGCGGACCGCCGTCACCCTCACCATGGGCGCGGTGCGCTATCCCCGCCGGTCGTTCCTGCTGTACGACGCGATCGCGACGGTCACCTGGGCCCTGTACTGCGGGCTGCTCGGCTACTTCGGTGGGCTGGCCTTCGAACGGCACCCCGTCAAGGGCGTCCTCGCCGGGATCGGCCTGTCGGTGATCGTCACGCTGGGGATCGAGGGCACCCGTTGGCTGCGCCACCGGGCGCGCGGCCGCGCCACCGCCACCACCGACCGGGCCGGACCGATCTGACACCCGTCACAGCAGCTCGGCGTCGTGCACCAGGATGGCCAGCTGCACCCGATTGCCCGCCTGAAGTTTTGCCAGCGCCCGGCTGACGTGTGCCTTGACGGTGGCCTCGCTCATCGTCAGCCGCCGGGCGATCTCCGCGTTGCCGTGCCCGCGCGCCACCTCCCGGACGATCGCCAGCTCCCGCTCGGTCAGCGGGGCGAGCCGCTGCCGCGCCGCGTCCCGGCGGGCCGGACCACGCTCGGCGAACGAGCTGATCAGGCGCCGGGTCACCGTCGGGGCGAGCATCGCGTTCCCGGCGGCCACCGTACGAACGGCGGCGGCCAACTCGCGGGGCGGGGTGTCCTTGAGCAGGAAGCCGACCGCGCCGGCCCGCAGCGCTCGGTGCACGTACTCGTCGAGGTCGAAGGTGGTCAACATGATCACCTTCGGGCCGGCGGCGACCACGTCGGGCGCGACGGTCAGCCCGTCGACGCCCGGCATCCGCACGTCGAGCAGCACCACGTCGGGGCGTAACCGCTGGGCCTGCTCCAGCGCACCGGGGCCGTCCGCTGCCTCACCGACGACAGTGATGTCCTCCGCCGCCTCAAGGATCAGCCGCAGCCCGGCCCGGACCAGCTGCTCGTCGTCGACCACCACCACCCGGATCACGCCGCACCCGCCAGCGGGATCAGGGCCCGGACCAGGAAGCCGTCGTCCACCGGAGTCGCCTCCAACCGGCCGCCGAGCAACTCCAACCGCTCACGCAGCCCGAGCAGCCCCTGCCCTGCACCGGGCAGCGCCGACCCGCCCTCGGACGGGCCGTTGCGGACCAGCACCTCCAGCCCGTCGGGCAGGTAGCGCAGGCAGACGGTCGTCTCGGCGTCGGCCGCGTGCTTGCGCACGTTGGTCAGCGCCTCGCGGACCACCCGGTACGCGGTACGCCCCAGCGTCGCCGGTAGTGCCGTCGGCACACCCTCGTCCTGCCGGGACACCCGCAGCCCGGCGGCACGGGACTCCCCGATCAACTCGTCCAACGTGTCGAGCCCCCGTTCCGGCGTCACGGGCGGGCCGGCCTGGCGCAGCACGCCCAGCACCTCGCGCAGGTCGGTGAGCGCCTGCCGGCCGGTCGTCCGGATCAGCGCGGCGGCCTCGACGGTCGCCGGGTCCTCGGCGGTCACCTCCAGCGCCCCGGCGTGCACCACCATCAACGAGACCCGGTGTGCCACCACGTCGTGCATCTCCCGGGCGATCCGGGTGCGCTCCTCGGCACGGACCCGGTCGGCGCGGGCCTCCTGCTCGCGTTCCAGCCGCTCGGCCCGGTCCCGCAGCGCGGCGAGCGTGTCCTGACGGGCCCGCACCCAGAGGCCGAAGACCAACGGAAGCCCCACCAGACAGGCGGCGAGCAGCAGCACGTTGCCGGTGGTGGCGGTGGTGATCCGGCGTACGCCACCCACCGCCAACCCGACCAGCACCCCACCGGTCAGCACCAGGGCCGCCCCGGCGAGGTAGCCGGCGAGTTGGCGACCGCGCAACCGCAGACCCGCCTGGTACGAGGCCAGCACACCGGCGGCCGCCGCGGCGAGCACCAACCAGCCGACCGCCGCGGCCAGGAACAACGGCCAGCGGCGGGTCCGGACCGTGCCGGCGGCCCACGCCGAGCCGAGCGCGATCAGCAGCACGACAGCGCCCGGCAACGGCGAGCGGACCCCGATGTCACCGGTCGCGCTGGCCCACACGGCCGCGGCGACCAGGACGGCGAGCAGCGGCGGAGCGTACCGCTGGACGGCCCGCCGGAAGACGACGGCGCTAAAGGCCACCCAGCGAGCGTAGGGCTTCACGGACCGATCGGGCTGCCGTGCGCCGCCGGACCGGGGCGCGGTGGGGGAAGACCCCTACCCACCCTCGGGGACGGCCGCTACCTAAGTAGTGGCGCTCACCTGACCACTGGCCGATGTCGGGAGCCACGGCCCCGACCAGCATCGGGATCATGGATCTGCTCGACCTGCTGCACGACACGATGTCCTCGCCCTGGGTGTACCTGGCGATCTTCACGATCGCGGTGCTCGACGGCTTCTTCCCGGTGGTGCCGAGCGAGACGGCGGTGATCACCGCGGGGGTGTTCGCGGCCTCCGGAGCGCCGTACCTACCGGCGGTGATCCTGGTGGCCGCCGCCGGGGCGCTGGTCGGCGACCACATCTCGTACGCCATCGGGCGGGCTGGCGGCACCCGGCTGCTCGACCGACTGCCGCCCGACGGTCGACGCCGAGCCGCCATCGACCGGGCCCGTCGGGGGATCGCCACCCGGGGAGGTCTGATCCTCACCGTGGCCCGCTACATCCCGGGCGGCCGGACGGCGGTCACCCTCACCATGGGCGCGGTGCGCTATCCCCGGCGACGGTTCCTGGCCTTCGACGCGCTGGCCGCCAGCTCGTGGGGGCTCTACTCGGCGCTGGTCGGCTACGTCGGTGGGCTGGCCTTCGAGCAGGACCCGCTGCGTGGTCTCCTGCTCGGTCTGGGCCTCGCCCTGACGGTGACTGTGGTCGTCGAGGTGGTCCGCTGGCTCCGCAACCGCCGCATTGCGGCGCGGGCCGACGAGCCGGGCAGCGACGCTGTCTCCGCCGGGGTCGTCAGTCGGCCGGCGGACGCCAGGTGACGCCGTGCAGGAGTTGGCCGGCGCCGAGCCAGGCGACGTTCATCATCCGGGTGGCGGTCTTCTCCGGGTCGGCCTCCGGGTGGTCCGCCAGCCAGTCGGCCAGCGACTCCGTCGCGCCCACCAGGGCGTACGCGACCACCTCCAGGTCGGTGCCCGCCACCTCGCGGCCCTCCGCCCGCAACGCGTGGTCCAGCATCCCGGCGACCACCTCGACCAGCCGGGCCCGCATGGTGGCCAGCTCGCCGGCGAACGGCTGCTCGCCCCGGGCCTGCCGGTAGAGCACGGCCCAGCCGTCGCGGTACGCGCCGACGAAGCCGAAGAACGCCCGCAACCCTCGCCAGAGCCGCTCGTCGGCCGGCAGGTCGGGGGCGGCGGCGCCGGCGATGGCCTGCATCATCCGGGTGCCCTCCCGGTGCAGGCAGGCGACGAACAACTCCTCCTTCGTGCCCAGGTACGCGTAGACCATCGGCTTGGAGATGCCGGCGTCCTCCGCGATCTCGTCCATGCTGGCGGCGTGGAAGCCACGCCGGGAGAAGACCTTGACGGCCGCGTCGAGCATCTGCTGCTCACGGACGGCCCGTGGCAGGCGCTTGAACGCGGGAGCGGTGGACACCTTGCGAGCATACCTACTCGTGCGTAGGGTTACGCGCGAGTAGCCAAATCTTCCGGAAGGCGCACCTCATGACTGACTTCGACCCGGCCACCTTCGCCAACGTCGGGCCCAAGGAGTTCGCCCAGCTGGTCAAGTCCACTCCGGACGACAAGATCGCCCAGGTGATGTCCGGTGATCTGCGCGGCAAGGTCCTGGGCGAGGTGTTCGGCCGGATGCCGTCGCTGTTCCGCGCGGACCGGGCCGGCTCCACCAACGCGGTCATCCACTGGGTCGTCACCGGTCGCCCGGACGGCGGCAGCGACACCTACGAGGTGGTCATCGCCGACGGCAAGTGCGACGTGAACGAAACCCCGCAGCACGACCCGAAGCTGAGCCTGACCATGGGCCCGGTGGAGTTCCTGAAGATCGTCTCCGGTGGCGCCAACCCGGTGATGATGTTCATGACCGGCATGCTGAAGGCGAAGGGCGACCTGGGCCTCGCCGCCAACATCGCCAACCTGTTCGACATCCCCAAGGCCTGACATGGCTGAGTTCTCGCTCGACCTGAACGAGGAACAGCGGGACCTGCGCGACTGGGTGCACGGCTTCGCCGCCGAGGTCGTGCGCCCGGCCGCCGCCGAGTGGGACGAGCGCGAGGACACCCCGTGGCCGGTGATCCAGGAAGCCGCCAAGGTCGGCCTCTACGGCTTCGAGTTCCTCGCCACCTGCTGGGCCGACCCGACGGGGCTCTCCCTGCCCATCGCCAGCGAGGAACTCTTCTGGGGTGACGCCGGCATCGGGCTGAGCATCTTCGGCACCTCGCTCGCCGTCGCCGCCATCTACGGCGCGGGCACCCCCGAGCAGATGGTCGAGTGGGTGCCGCAGTGCTTCGGCGACGTCGACTCGCCGACCGTCGCCGCGTTCTGCACAAGCGAACCGGAGGCCGGCTCCGACGTCGGCGCGATGCGCACCCGGGCGGTCTACGACGAGGCCACCGACGAGTGGGTGCTGACCGGGCAGAAGGCGTACGCCACCAACGGCGGGATCGCCGGGGTGCACGTGGTCACCGCCTCGGTCGACCCCACGCTCGGCTCCCGGGGCCAGGCGGCGTTCGTCGTACCGCCGGGCACCCCCGGCCTGGCCGCCACCCGCAAGCTGCGCAAGCTGGGCCTGCGCGCGTCGCACACCGCCGACGTCTTCCTCGACGGGGTACGCGTGCCCGGGCGCTGCCTGCTCGGCGGCCGGGACGCCCTGCTGGAACGCCTGGACCGGGCCCGCTCCGGGCAGCGGGCCAGCGGGCAGGCCGCGATGCGTACCTTCGAGCTGTCCCGGCCCACAGTCGGCGCCCAGGCGCTCGGCGTGGCCCGGGCCGCCTACGAGTACGCCCTGGACTACGCGAAGGATCGGGTCCAGTTCGGACGACCGATCATCGAGAACCAGGCGGTCGCGTTCGCGCTGGCCGACATGCGGATGGAGATCGACGCGGCGCGGCTGCTGGTCTGGCGGGCCTCCTGGATGGGCCGCAACAACCGCCCGTTCACCGCCGGCGAGGGATCGATGTCCAAGCTCAAGGCCGGCGAGGTCGCGGTGTCGGTCACCGAGAAGGCGGTGCAGTTGCTCGGCGGGGCCGGCTTCCTGCGCGACCACCCGGTGGAGCGCTGGTACCGGGACGCGAAGATCTACACCATCTTCGAGGGCACCTCCGAGATCCAGCGGTTGGTGATCTCCCGGGCGATCTCCGGAATGCAGATCCGCTGATCACAGCGGTTGGGCAGCTCGGCGGATCCGGTGCATGATCGACGGCAGAGCCCGACGATGGGCCCCTCCGGGGGCCCATCCGTGCACCCCGAAGGAGGCCCAAGGGCATGGACCTGCCGTTCGTCGTCGCCACGCTGACCCGACGCGGCCTGCTCACCCCCGGCCGACCCATCCGCGTCGCCTCGCAGCTCAACGCCCTACGCACCTGGGGCTGGAGCCTCGCCGGTGAGCTGCGCCAAGCCGCCGCCCGGGACCCCGGCCGGCCGGCGGTGCTCGACGAGCACGGCACCCAGCTGACCTACCAGGAGCTGCTCGACCGGGCCGAGCGGCTGGCCCGCGCGCTGCGCGCCGCGCTCGGCGTACAGGCCGGCGACCGGATCGGGGTGCTCTGCCGCAACCACCACGGCCTGATCGAGACGATCGTGGCCGCCACCCTGCTCGGCGTGGACTCGGTCCTGGTCAACACCGGCCTGTCCGCCGCGCAACTGGCCACCGTCGCCGAGGAGCAACGACTACGGGTGCTGGTGCACGACGACGAGTTCGCCGAGCTGGTCCTCGGGCTCCCGGCCGAACTGCACCGGGTAGACGAGCGCGCCCATGCGGAGCTGATCGCCGGGGCGCTGCCGGGCGACCTGCGCCCACCGGAGCGCGACGGCCGGATCATCGTGCTGACCTCCGGCACCACCGGCTCCCCGAAGGGCGCCCGCCGGCCCACCCCGAACGGCTTCGGCCCACTGGTGTCCATCATCGACCGGATCCCGCTGCACACCCGGGACACGGTGATGATCGCCGCACCGATCTTCCACACCTGGGGCTTCGCGGCGCTCCAGGTGTCCTTCGCGCTGCGGGCCACCATCGTGCTGCAACGCCGCTTCGACCCGGCCGCCACGCTGGCGGCGCTCGCCGCGCACGGGTGTGACGCCCTCTTCGCCGTACCGGTGATGCTGCAGCGACTGCTGGAGGTGCCGCCGCCGGACCCGCGGCCCGCGCTGAAGGTGGTCGCGGTCAGCGGCTCGGCGCTGCCCGGTGGGCTCGCCCCGGCGTTCATGGACGCCTACGGCGACGTGCTCTACAACCTGTACGGCTCGACCGAGGTCTCCTGGGCCTCCATCGCCGGGCCGGCCCACCTGCGGCACGCACCCACCACCGCCGGTCGGCCGCCGCACGGCACCCGGCTGGAGATCCTCGACGACAACGGCGAGCCGGTTCCCGGTGGCCGGGTCGGCCGGATCTTCGTCGGCAACGAGATGCTGTTCGAGGGCTACACGTCAGGAGCGACGCGGGAGACCCATGACGGCCTGCTCGACACGGGCGACCTCGGCCGGGTCAACGCCGATGGCCTGCTCTTCGTCGACGGACGCGCCGACGACATGATCGTCTCCGGCGGTGAGAACGTCTTCCCGTCCGAAGTGGAGGACCTGCTCGCCCGGCTGCCGCAGGTCCGTGAGGCCGCGGTGATCGGGGTGCCCGACCCGGAGTACGGCCAGCGCCTCGCCGCGTTCCTCGCCCTGCACCCCGACGAGACACTCGATCCGGAGGCGGTCCGCGAGTACGTGCGGCACTACCTGGCCCGCTTCTCCGTACCCCGTGACGTGATCTTCGTGAAGTACCTGCCCCGCAACGCCACCGGCAAGGTGGTCAGCCGCGAGCTGCGCCGCTACTACGGCTGATCCAACCGACGTGACGTCCCGGCACGCCCACCGACCTGGTGATGTTTGTCACTTCAACTAGATCAAGTATCGGCGACCCGGCAGCCTTGCCGCGTGACAACCCTGGTGCGGCCCCAGAGCAGTGACCTCGCGGTCGCGCCGGCCACCCGCGACCCGTACATCGACAACGTCAAAGGGCTGCTGATCCTCCTGGTCGTGCTCGGCCACACAGTGGGTCAGACGGTCGGCTCCTCGCCGGGCGGCAGAACGATCTACACGTTGGTCTACCTGTGCCACATGCCGGCCTTCGCCATGCTGTCCGGGATGCTCTCGGCAACCGAGCTCACCGGCCGCCGGGCGGCGTCGCTGGTCCGTGACCTGGTCGCGCCGTACGTGGTGTTCCAACTGCTCTACATGGGCTTCTACACGGCCATGGACAAGCCCATGGACTGGACGGTCAACCAGTTCCTGACCCCGGTCTACCACCTGTGGTTCCTGCCCGCCCTGCTCATCTGGCGGATGCTCACTCCGCTCTTCGCCCAGCTTCGCGGAGTCGTCCTGATCGCGATCGGGATCTCCCTTCTCGCCGGAGCAACCACGGTCCTCAGCCACCCCCTGGCGTTGAACCGGGTGGCCGGCATGCTGCCCTTCTTCGTCCTCGGCGTCTGGCTCGGACGCGGCAGGCTGGCCTACCGCCCGTCTCCTCGGGTGCGGCTCGCCGCGGTCGCCGTACTCGTCGCTGCCGTGCCGATCGCCTACCTGGTCGGTTCGCGCCTGCCGAACCTCTGGCTGTACTGGAACAGCACCTACCAGCGCATCGGGGTGGACCTGACCGACGGCGTCCTGATCCGGCTCGGACTGATGGCCGTCGCGTCCGCGATGACCTGGGCGATCATGATGCTGGCTCCGCGCCGCCAGACGTTTCTCACGAGCTGGGGCGCCAACTCCATGTACCCGTACCTGCTGCACGGGTTCGCCGTGCTGGCCTTCGCCTGGTCCACCCTCGACAGTCGGGTCGACAGCATCCCGGCCCTGCTGGCGCTCGTCGCCGTGGTGGTGGCGGTGGTCTGGGTCACCGCAAGCCGGCCGGTGGTGTGGGCACTGCGTCCGCTGGTCAGCCCGCCGGTCGGCTGGCTGCTCAGGAAGAGCCCCTCGGGGCAGCCCCCGGCGGGGGTACGCGCCTAGAACCTGGCCGGCGAACCTCGCCGGTCCGGTCGTACGGTGGTCGGGTCAACGCCACTGGGTGCCACGGTCACCCCAGGTGGCCCCGCGGGTGGCGACTGCGCCGGGGGTTACCGGTCAGCCGGGAATCGTGATCCGGCCGTCGATGGCGGCGGCGGCGATGTCGGTGCGGTGCTGCGATCCGGCCAGCTCCACCCCGTCCACAAGCGCGTACGCGGAGTCCCGGGCTGCGGCGAGGTCGGTGCCGGTGGCCGTACCGCAGAGAACCCGGCCGCCAGCGGACAGCAAGGCGCCGTCGCTGGCCCGGCGGGCGGTGCCGGCGTGGATGATGCCCGGCCGGTCCGCGCCGGTGATCACGTCGCCGGTGCGCGGCGCCGCCGGATAGCCCTGCGCGGCGAGCACCACTGTGACCGCGGCGCCCGGCCGCCAGCGCAGCGGCGGATGCCCGGCCAACGTGCCGGTGGCCGCCGCGTGCAGTAGCCCGCCCAGCGGCGTCTCCAGCAGCGCGAGGACCACCTGCGTCTCCGGGTCGCCGAAGCGCGCGTTGAACTCGATCACCCGCGGACCTTCGGCGGTCATGGCCAGGCCCACGTAGAGCAGACCGGCGAACGGGGTGCCCCGGCCGCGCAGCTCGGCCAGCGTCGGGTGCACCACATCCCGCATCACATCGTCAACCAGGCCGGGCGGGGCCCAGGGCACTGGCGCGTACGCCCCCATGCCGCCGGTGTTCGGGCCGGTGTCGCCGTCACCGATCCGCTTGAAGTCCTGGGCGGGCA
Organism: Micromonospora coriariae; assembly: GCF_900091455.1. Taxonomy (NCBI): domain Bacteria; kingdom Bacillati; phylum Actinomycetota; class Actinomycetes; order Micromonosporales; family Micromonosporaceae; genus Micromonospora; species Micromonospora coriariae. Next base: position 2,539,576 of record NZ_LT607412.1, read on the forward strand.
ACAGCGGCACCGCCGCCTCGCCGTCGGTCACCACGAAGAGGCTGACCTCCGGGCCGTCGAGGAACTCCTCGACCACCACCCGGCCACAGTCCCGGGCATGCGCCAGCGCGGCCGACCGGTCGTCGGTGACCACCACGCCCTTGCCGGCGGCGAGCCCGTCGTCCTTCACCACGTACGGCACGCCGAACTCGTCCAGCGCCCGGGCGGTGCTCTCCTCGTCCGCGCAGGTGTACGCACGCGCGGTCGGGACGCCGGCGGCGGTCATCACGTCCTTGGCGAACGTCTTGGAACCCTCGAGGCGGGCGGCCTCGGCCGACGGCCCGAACACGGCGATGCCCTTGGCGCGTACCGCGTCGGCAACCCCGGCGACCAGCGGCGCCTCCGGCCCGATCACCACCAGGTCGGCTTCCACCTCGACCGCCAGCGCCGCGACGGCCGCCGGATCGGTGGCGTTGACCGCCCGCAGCTCAGCCACGTCGGCGATCCCCGGATTACCCGGTGCCGCGATCAGAGCCGTGACGGCCGGATCGCCCACCAATCCAAGGGCGAGCGCATGCTCCCGCCCCCCACCACCCACCAGAAGAACCCGCACAACCCGGAATCCTACTGTCCCCCACCCCCACGCCCACCCGCCAGGCTTGCCGATCATGAGGTTAGCCGTGCATTCGATCACCTGGAACCCCGTCAACCTCATGATCAACGCGAGCGGGTCATAGCGAGGGCCTGGCGAACGGTCCACGGGATGTAGTCAGGCTGGAGGGTGTCGGCCCAGGTGAAGCGGAGGACCGTCCAGCCGGCGTTCACCAGACGGTTCTGCCGACGGCGGTCGGCGAATGCGGCAGCCGGGGTGCCGTGTGCGTTCCGGCCGTCAGCCTCCGCTAACACTCTCGGGCCGCGCCAGCCCAGATCGCCGATACCGAGCAGGTGACCGTCCCCGTCCCGTACTTCCAACTGGAGGACGTCCGGCGGCACCCGGCCGTCGACACACCGCAGCCTCGTGCGTGTTTCCAGCGGCGACTGGGCCCGTCCGTCCGCTTCGGCGAGATAGCCCCGGGCCGCCACCGCACCGCGCCGCCCCCTGATCAGCGCCCGAATCATTGACAGGCACTCGGCCGTGAGCATCCCCCGATTGAGTGCGGAGTCGAGCACCGCGACCGCTGGGTACCGCTGCTCGCGCAGGATGATCTCGGCGACGGTCCACAGAGGCGTCGTCGCGGCGATCCCGTTTACCGGCCGCACCGCTGATGGCGCGTGCTCGAGCTGATGCAGCACGATGGCCGGGTCCGACACGCGGGTCAGCTTCGCGGCCCGGCCCGGCAACGCCACGTGGACCTCGTCACCGCAGGACAGACCGGCGATGCCGTGCAGTTCGGCTGCCGTGCCGAAGACCACGTGCGCCTCCGGACCCAGCGAGAGCACAGCGGCACGGATCCTGCACCGGCGTGCTGCCGGCTCGCCGTGTCGACCGTCGGTCAGATAGACCGCGCGGGCGAGCGGCCGCCACTGGCCGACCGCCACCAGGTGATCGATGTCGTGCCGACTGAACCCGGCGCGCAGTGCCTGGGCCCGAGTGGTCAAGCCGTCCTGGACGGCGGTAACGGAGCGAAGCAGTTCGGCACGGTCCACACACCCAAACTGGCGGCTCGCCCGCCCCGTCCGCCGCCCCTGTGGATAACCGGCGCCTCCCTGTGGACAACCGCCCGCCAACCCCTGTCGATCATGAGGTTGGCGGGCGATTTGATCTCCACAGTCCCCGCCAACCTCATGATCACCGAGGCGGCTAGGCCCGGGCGGGCCGGTGGGACCGGGCGGGCCGGGGCGGGGTGTTAGGGGAGGAGGGGGTGGAGGAGGACGTTTTCTTCGCGGCCGGGGCCTACGCCTACGACGCTCACCTTGGTGTTGCAGAGTTCCTCTACGCGCGCGATGTAGCGGCGGGCGTTCTCCGGCAGTTCGTTGGCGGTGCGGGCCTTCGTGATGTCCTCCCACCAGCCGTCGAGCTCCTCGTACACGGGCTTGGCGTGGTGGAAGTCCGTCTGGCTCATCGGCATGTCGTCGACCCGGACACCGTTGATCTCGTAGCCGACGCAGATCGGCACCTTGGGCAGCCCGGTGAGCACGTCCAGCTTGGTGATGACCAGGTCGGTGACGCCGTTGAGGCGGCAGGCGTACCGGGCGACCACCGCGTCGAACCACCCGCACCGGCGTTCCCGCCCGGTGGTCGTGCCGTACTCCGCGCCGATCTTGCGAAGGTGCTCGCCGCTGGCGTCGAACAGTTCGGTCGGGAACGGGCCCGCGCCGACCCGGGTGGTGTACGCCTTGCTCACCGCGATCACCTTGCTGATCGCGGTCGGCGGGATGCCGGCACCCACGCAGGCGCCACCAGCCGTCGGGTTCGACGAGGTGACGAAGGGGTACGTGCCGTGGTCCATGTCGAGCATTGTGGCCTGGGCGCCCTCCAGCAGCACAGTCTCGTGCCGGTCCAGGGCGTCCCAGAGCATCGCCCGGGTCTCCGCGATGTACGGCTTGAGCCGCTCCGCGTACCCCAGGTACTCCTCGACGGTCGCCTCGAGGTCGATCGCCTTGCGGTTGTAGACCTTGAAGAGGATCTGGTTCTTCTCGCGCAGCGCGAGTTCCAGCTTCTTGCGCAGGATGCCCGGGTCCAGCAGGTCCTGGAGCCGGATGCCGATCCGGGCGACCTTGTCGCCGTACGCCGGGCCGATGCCCCGGCCGGTGGTGCCGATCCGGGACGAGCCGAGGTACCGCTCGATCACCCGGTCCAGCGCCCGGTGGTGCGGCATGATCAGGTGCGCGTCGCCGGAAATCCGCAACCGGGACACGTCCACGCCCCGCTCGGCCAGCCCGTCGATCTCGGTGAGCAGCACCTTCGGGTCGACCACCACGCCGTTGCCGATGATGATCATCGCGCTGGGCGAGAGCGCGCCGGAGGGCATCAGGTGCAGTGCGTACTTCTGGCCGTCCGGGGTGATCACCGTGTGGCCCGCGTTGTTGCCACCGGAGTAGCGCACGACGTAGTCGACCCGCTCACCCAGCAGGTCGGTAACCTTGCCCTTGCCCTCGTCGCCCCACTGAGCGCCGATGAGCACGATCGCTGGCATCTTTTCCGCCTCCAGAAGGCTCGGGTGCCAGGTGGCGACCGGTTGGCGAGCCCGGGGTGTCAGGTTAACAAGTAGTGACGGCGCGGCCGGCAGGGGTCGCGGCGAGAGGCAGGAGGCTCCTTCGGTGTACGACGTGGTGCTGCTCACCCTCGGTTCGGAGCGGGACGCTTCCGGAGGCTGCGGCGGCGGCGGGGCCTGCTGCGGCGGGGCGACCGGAGCCGACACCGACCCGGCAACCGGTGCCGACGGCGGGGCGCCGGGCGATGCGGACAGGTGCGCCACCGGGCAGCCCCGGGTGCCGGTGCTGGCCTGCGCCGATGCGCTTAACGCCCGCGGTGCGCGGGTGCAGACGGTCACCGCGCGCTCGGACGCCGAGATCGACGAGGTGTTGTCCCGCCTCGACGGTCCGCCGCGTCCGGACGGCCTCACCTGGCCGGACCCGGACGGCAAGACCCGGCTGGTCGTCGCCACGGCCAGCGACGGGCAGTTGCGCGCCGTGCTGCGCCGGCTGGTCCGGCGGTACGCGCCGGCGCCGAGCCGCCGCCCGGCGGACCTGCCCGCTGACCGAACCCTGCCCGACCTGCCCCCGGTGGCCGTACTCCCGCTCGACCCGGCGCGCGGCGGCACCCACCGTGACCTGGCCGCGCAGCTCGGGCTGCCCCGCGACCCCGCTGCGGTGGCCGCCGCGGTGCTGGGCGGCACGCCGCGCCGGCTGGATCTGCTGCGCAACGACGGCGGCTCGGTGACCCTGGACGGCGCCCTGCTCGGCGCCGCCGACGACGCCGGCCGGCCGCTGCAGTGGCGAGCCCGGGTCGAGGTGGACGACACCATCCTCACCGACGGTGACGAACTGCTGCTGGCCTGTGCGATCGGTAACGCCGGCGGGTACGCGATGCTCGACGACGTGACGCTGCTGGCCGCGCCGGATCCGGCCGACGGCCAGGTCGAGGTCGCGGTGGCCGTGCCGGTGGTCGTCCGCTCGGCGCTGGGCAGGAAGCGGGTACGCCTGGAGGTGCGGCGCGCCCGCGGGCGGGCGGTGTCGGTGCTGCCCCGAGAGGGAAAGGTGCCCTACCTCGACGACGGAGTCGAAGGCGAGCTGACCCGGAAGCGGTCCTGGTGGATCGAACCGGGCGCCTGGGCGGTCTGGGCGAGCTGACCCCGGCTGCGCCGACCGGCCCTCGTCGGCAGGTGGGCCTATCCTCGCAGGAGGACTGGGGAGGAACCGTAATGGACGAGAACGCCGACCGGGCGCAACTGCCCGGCCAGCAGCCGGTGCCGGAGCGGGACATCGAACCACTCTGGCCACCTGATCCGGCCGACCCGGGCGCGGAGGCCGCGGCACCGCCATGGGCGTCGATCTCGGAGCAGCGGGGTGGCCCGCCGTCGGCCGTGCCGCCGTCGACCGTGCTGCCGCCCGTGGCCGCGCCGCCGACGGGCCGTCCGCCGGTTTCCGGGCAGTCCGGGGCAGCGGCACGGACGCCTCCGTCCCCGTCCGACTACCCGTCGCTCACCGGTGCCGTACCGGCGCCCGGCGGCTGGGGCGTCACCGGCCCCTCCGGCACCGCGTCGGGCTGGGCCCCGGCCCAGCCGAGTTGGCCACCGTCGGCCGATCCACCAACCCCCGACGCTGCCGACGCGACGAATGACGACGCCCGACCCACGCCGTCGACCACCGGTGCCGCGTCCAGCGCCCCGGCTACCGGCCCCGCCCCGGCCGGGGTTAGCGGCCCATCGAACGGCGCGGCGGTCGGGGCCGCCGGCTCGGCGACCGGCTCGACCGGTCCCGCGAACGGCAGCACCGACTCGCCCGGCGGCAACGGTGACTCGGCCAGCGCCGCGACACCGAGCACCGCCCCGACGGCCACGAACAGCGCGCCGGAGCCGGCAGGCAACGCGTCCGGGACACCAAACCCCACCCCGCAGGCACCCGATCCCGCGCCGGAGGCAGCCAACCCCGCGCCGCAGCCAGCCGACGCCACGCAGGCGGCCAGCCCCGCGCCGCAGGCGGCCAGCCCCGCGCCGCAGGCGGCCAGCCCCGCGCCGCAGGCGGCCAGCCCCGCGCCGCAGGCGGCCAGCCCCGCGCCGCAGGCGGCCATCCTGCCCGGGGCGGAGTCTTCCGCGTCGGGAGCGGCACCGGGGCGGGCCGACAATCCGGGTCCGGTCGCCGTCCCGCCGATCGTGCCGGGCGGCGTCGACCTGGACCTGCCGTTCTCCCTGGACCGCCCGGCGGCGTCCGCCACGCCCGCCATCAGCCAGGCCCCGGCCGCACCGGCGGCACCCGAAGACGCGACGGCGGACCCCACCACGGCTGGACCGACGGCGAGCCGGGCCGGCACCGGGGAGGACGGATCCACCGGAACGGCACGGCCGGCGGCCGAGTCGCCCTGGGCGTACCCGCCGCAGCGGCCTGCCGGCGCGACCGGGACGGCCCACGACGAGGCGGCCCCCGCAACGCCTCCGGTCCCCGCGCCTCCCGTCCCCCAGCCACCGCACCAGGGTGGCCCGCCCGCCCCGCACGCCGGCCCCAGCCAGACGTACCCCGGCCAGACGTACCCCGGCCAGATGCACACCGGTCAGACGTACCCGCCCGCGATCCCCGGTCCCGCCGGCCCGGCACCGATCCCGCCCCCGCCCGGCCCGACGCAGTTCGCCGAGCCGCCGCACGGCAGCCCCACGCCGCAGCAGGGTGGCCCGGTGGCCCCGCCTCCGGGTCCGTTCCCGCCGTCGCCGGGCTGGTATCCCCCGCCCTGGCAGCAGAGCACCCCCGGAGCCCCACCGGCGCAGCCGCAGTCGTATCAGGAGGCCGCGGGGGTGACCCGGGTGCCGACCACCGGCTATCCGGACGCCACCTGGGAGCCGGAGACCACTGCGGCGCCGACCGCGGAGGACTTCGCCCGGCGCCGGCAGGTACGACCCGCCGATCCGGTGGCCACGATGGGCGTCCGCGCGGTGGTCAACAAGATGGGGCTGCTCCGGCTGGCGCCCGGGCGACACGAGCAGGAGCTCAAGCGGGACATCGAGATGGTGCGTCGCAACTTCGGCGGGCTGCGACAGGTGACCGTGGTCAATCCCAAGGGCGGCGCCGGAAAGACGGTGGCCATCCTGCTGCTCGCGATGACGTTCGGCCAGAAGCGCGGCGGCTACGTGCTGGCCTGGGACAACAACGAGACCCAGGGCACGCTCGGGATGCGGGCCCAACAGGACTTCCACTCCCGCACGGTGCGGGACATGCTGCGCGACCTCGGGCAGTTCCAGGGCGCGCACGGGCGGGTCGGCGACCTGTCGCAGTACGTCCGCTCCCAGGGCGAGGGGATGTTCGACGTGCTCGCCTCGGACGAGTCGGCCACCGGTGGCGAGATGCTCACCGCGGCCGCGTTCGCCGAGATCCGCGAGGTGGTCAGCCGGTTCTACAAGCTGATCTTCGTGGACACCGGGAACAACGTCCGGGCGCAGAACTGGCAGGCCTCGATGGACGCCACCGACCAACTGGTCGTCACCATGTCCGCCCGTAACGACTCGGCGGAGACCGCCGCCCGGATGCTCGACCACCTCGAGCAGAGCGGCCGGCAGCGGCTGGTCCGGCAGGCGGTGACGGTGGTGTCGATGCCGCCGTCCCGCAAGGAGATCGACCTGCCGGCCATCCAGGAGCACTTCGCGGCCCGGACCAGGGCGGTGCTGCTGGCACCCTACGAGCGGCTCATCGACAGCGGCGAGCCGATCCGGTACGGAGGGCTCTCCTCGGCCACCCGGGACGCCTGGCTCAAGATCGCCGCCGCGGTCGCCGAGGGGCTGTAGCCCGCCGACGGCCGGCCCGGACGTGTGCCGGACCGACCGTCGGGCCGGGTGTCAGTTGCTGGCCAGCGCGTCCGCCGCCGCAGGGTCACAGTCGCGGAGGAACTGGGCGCAGCGGGCCGCCTCGTCGGCCTCGCCGATCTCGTCGGCTGCCCGGGAGAGCACGTACAGGCAGCGCAGGAAGCCCCGGTTCGGCTCGTGCGACCACGGCACCGGGCCGTGGCCCTTCCAGCCGCTCCGGCGCAGCTGGTCCAGGCCCCGGTGGTAGCCGGTGCGCGCGTAGGCGTACGCCGTCACCACCTGGCCCTGGGCGAACGACCGGGCCGCGAGCTCGGCCCAGGCAGCGCTGTAGGTCGGGAAATGGGCCGCCACCTCGGCGTACGCCTGGTCGCTGCCGGCCTGTTCGGCGGCGGCCAGGGCTGCGTCGGCCTCGTGGTTCGCGGGCAGGAGGGTGGCCGGTGGCTCTGGCAACAGGTTCTGCATCGTCCCATTCAACCCGCTGGACAGTGCGACACGCGAGCGGGTCGGCCGACGCGCTCCGCTGAACGGCTGAGGAGTTGGTCACGCCTGCGGCCTATGCCGCCGCCAGGTGTTTTCCACTACAACTAATGGTCCGGAGCCTCCCCAGGACCCGGTTACGCAGGAGCCCGGTGGCCACGGCCGCCGGGCTCCTGTCGGTTCCGCCCCGGCCCGGGGTTTGGCCGTCCCCGCCGGACGGGCAGGATGGCCCGGTGCCGACCCCACCTCCCGCGGACGTCATCGAGCCGCACCTGCACGCCAACGAGGTCCAGACCCGCGACGAGTTCGACCAGCAGCTGGCCACCGGCCGCCTGACCGGGCTGACAGTGCAGGGGCTCCGCCTCGACCTGGCCCCGGTGCCCGACCTGACCGGCGTCGAGGTCACCGGCACCCTCTTCGTCGGCTGCCGGTTCGCCTCCCGGGAGGTCGGCGCCGACCTGGTCCGGCGTGGCGCGAACGTGGTGCCGCCGTTCTCCGGGCTGCCGTACCCGACCCAACCGGCGCACCTCTACACCCCGGAGGAGCTGGCCGCCGGGTTCGCCGAGGACGGGTTCACCGGGATGTACGACACCCGGGTGTACGAGCACTACCGGGCGCACGGCGGAGCGATGCCGGACGTCAGGGAGGCCCTCGGCCAGCGTCTGCATGATCACGGCGTGGACAACGCGCTGGCCGACGCCACCCGGGTCTGGTTGGCCGAGCACGGGCCGCAGTCGGTGGTGGGCATCATGGGCGGGCACGCGGTGCGGCGGGGCAGCCCGGCGTACCGGATGGCGGCCGTGCTGGGTTGGGAGCTGGCCCGGGCCGACCGGCTGGTGGTGACCGGCGGCGGTCCCGGGGTGATGGAGGCCGCGAACCTCGGCGCCTACCTGGCGGATCAGCCGGCGGCGGAGTTGACCGCGGCGATCGACCTGCTGGCCACCGCGCCCGACTTCACCGACCACCAGCGGTACACCGCCGTGGCGCTGACGGTCCGGCAGCGGTACGCGGGCGTGCCGCGGCAGCGCGGCGCCGACGCGGGGTGGGCGCGGGCCGGCGGGCTGGCCATTCCGACCTGGCTGTACGGGCACGAGCCCGCGAACCTGTTCGCGGGGCGGATCGCCAAGTACTTCTCGAATGCGATCCGGGAGGACACCATCCTGCGGCTCGCCCGGGGCGGCATCGTCTTCGCCCCTGGCCGGGCGGGCACGGTGCAGGAGGTGTTCCAGGCGGCGACCAAGACCTACTACGGCACCGACGGTGTCAGCGGCGCCTACGTCTTCCTCGACCGCGCGTACTGGACCCGGGAGCTGCCGGTGGAGGAGCTGCTGCGCCCGCTGCTGGCCGCCTCCCCGTTCGGCGACCTGTCGTCGACGATCCACCTGACCGACGACGTCCGCGAGGCCGTCCACCTGCTGACAACGTAAGGAAGGGCACCTTCTTAACGCCTGATGTATAGGAAGGGCCCCTTCCTAACACCGGCGGGGCCGTCGCGCGGAAACGACGACGGCCGGCTCCCCGAGAGGGCCGGCCGTCGGTGGGACGTCGTTACTTGGACATCGTGGTTCCGGTGGAGCGCAGGTGCTCGCACGCCTCGACGACCCGGGCGGCCAGGCCGGCCTCGGCGGCCTTGCCCCAGGTACGCGGGTCGTACTGCTTCTTGTTGCCGACCTCGCCGTCGATCTTCAGCACGCCGTCGTAGTTGCGGAGCATGTGGTCCGCGACGGGCCGGGTGAAGGCGTACTGGGTGTCGGTGTCGATGTTCATCTTCACCACGCCGTAGTCCAGCGCCTCGCGGATCTCGCTCAGCAGGGAGCCGGAGCCGCCGTGGAAGACCAGGCTGAGCGGCTTGTCCTTGCCGTACTTCGCGCCGACCGCGTCCTGGATCTGCTTGAGGATCTCCGGCCGGAGCTTGACGTTGCCCGGCTTGTAGACGCCGTGCACGTTGCCGAAGGTCAGGGCCGCCATGTAGCGGCCCTTCTCGCCGAGGCCGAGCGCCTCGACCATGGCCAGGCCATCCTCGACTGTGGTGTAGAGCTTGTCGTTGATGGCGTTCTCGACGCCGTCCTCCTCGCCACCGACGACGCCGACCTCGATCTCAAGGACGATCTTGCCCTTGGCGGCCTCGTCGAGGAGTTGGGAGGCGATCTGCAGGTTCTCCGCCACCGGCACGGCCGAGCCGTCCCACATGTGCGACTGGTACAGCGGCTGCTCGCCCCGCTTGACCCGCTCCTGCGAGATGCCCATCAGCGGCCGGACGAAGCCGTCCAGCTTGTCCTTCGGGCAGTGGTCCGTGTGCAGCGCGATGTTGACCGGGTACTTCTTGGCCACCTCGTGCGCGTACGCGGCGAACGCCACAGCGCCGGTGACCATGTCCTTGATCGAGGGGCCGGACAGGTACTCGGCGCCACCGGTCGAGACCTGGATGATGCCGTCGCTCTCCGCGTCGGCGAAGCCCTTGAGCGCCGCGTTCAGCGTCTGGGAGGAGGTCACGTTGATCGCGGGGTACGCGTACCGGCCAGCCTTGGCGCGGTCCAGCATCTCCGCGTAAGCCTCGGGGGAAGCGATGGGCATATCGAACGCTCCTTACTTACCACTCTCGGCCGTGCTGGCCGCTGTTGTTCACGGGTGCGCCGGACCGCGCTGTCCTCCGCCCGGCAGTATCCCGTAGGTGAGGTGCGCCGGAAAAACCGGCCCGGGTGCTGGCCAGGATCCGGTCACCGGTTGTCCAGCCGGTCCGGCACGATGACGCTGATCAGCCAGGTGACCACGGTCATCACGATGGCGCCCCAGAACGCCGCCCAGAAACCGTCCACCTGGAACGGCAGGTCGAGCCCGCGGGCAATCCGGTCGGTGAGCAGGAACAGCAGCGCGTTGACCACCAGCGCGAACAGGCCCAGGGTCAGCAGGTAGAACACGCAGCCGACGACCTTGATCACCGGTTTGAGCACCGCGTTGATCACACCGAAGATCAGCGCGACCACGATCAGCGTGAGCACGGTGTTGCCACCCGAGCGTCCGTGCACCTCGACCCCGGGGACGATCAGCGTGGTCACCCACAACGCGACCGCGGTGATCGCCAGCCGGATGAGGAATCCCACGGCCCCATCCTGGCACCGGGTCGCGCCGCCCACGGGTGATTCGGCCGACTCGACTTTCGCGCGCCACCGGCACAGCCCGTACGGTGGGTGGGAACCGAGCACCGAGCCCCGGGAGGAACCATGGGTCAGCCCGATGAGGACTTCACCCCCGGCGACCACCTCGCCCCGGACGAACGCGACCCCGAGGCGGATCCGGCGGACGCGGTCGAGCAGGCAGCGGTGGTCGATCCCGCCGACGTCGACGGGGAGCCGCACCGCGGCTTGGAGGTCGACGACTGGGACGCGATGGAGCAGGCCCGGGTGGTCACCGGGGACGACGACGACTACCGCTGACGCCGCGCCCCCGGAGAGCGTCAGCCGGCGGGGTCGACCCGGTCCGGGTGGCGGGCCGCCCAGTCCCCGAGCCGATCCTCGCGCAGCGCGGTCAGGAACTCCGGGGCGAGCGCCGGGTCGGCGAACAGGTACCGGTCCCGGCCGGTCGGCTCGCTGATCGGCAGGCTGAGCCCGACCGGGTCGACGGATCGCAGTGCGGGCACGAGCCGGATCAGGTCCAGCATGGCGGCACCGTCAGGAGCCACCACGAGGTCCGGGCCGACGGTGTCCAGCAGCTTGGAGAGTCGTACCGGGTTGGTGAGCACGCCCTGTTCCCTGGCCTGGCGGACCAGACCGGCGGCGAAGAGGCGGGCGTTGTGGTCCCGGTCCTGACTGCCCTGGGGCAGCCCCCGTCGCTGACGGAGCAGGTCGACGGAGGCGGCGCCGTCGAGACGCTGACAGCCGGCGGGGAATAGCCGCCCGGTGTGGACCGATCGCACACTTTGGGGCAGGCAGACCGGCACCCCGTCCACCGTGTCGGTGAGCCCACGCAGCGCGGGGTACGTCAGCACGAAGCCGGTGTCCACCCGGGCACCGGTCAGCTCGGTGATCGTCCGCCGGGTCAGCTCGTACCCCTTGGTCAGGTCCGACCCCTTGGTCAGGTCCGACCCCTTGGTCGCGGTGCCCAAGGGGAACGCGGCGTTCAGCTTGTCGGTCCCATGGCCGGGGATCGACACCTTCAGGTCACGCGGCAGCGAGATCAGGTACGGACGGCTGCGGTCGGCCGGGATGTGCAGCAGCAGCACCGAATCGGCCAACGGTAGGCCCGACCGCGACGTGTGGCGGTCGATGCCGACCAGCAGGATGGTCACCGGGTCCGTCGACGCGGGACGGGCCGACTCACCGAGCAACTCGCCAGCCTGCGGCGGCCCGGAACGCTCCGGGGTGAACAGCGGCGCCCCGATCCCCAGTACGCCGAGCAGGGCCAGAGCCGTACCGCCGGCCTGCCACCGACGGCGGCGTCGCCGTCGGCCGGTCGCCAGCCGGTCGATCGCGGCCCGCAGCGGGCCGGTCGGCGGGGTAAGCGGTTCGTGCCGGGCGAACGCGGCACGCAGGTCGTCCTCGATCATGAGCAGGCCTCCACGTACTCGGCCCGGAGCGTGGCCAGGGCGCGGGAGATGGACGAACGTACGGTCCCGACGGCGCAGCCGAGGATGTCGGCGATCTCGGCGTCGGGCAGGTCCTCGTAGTAGCGCAGCACCAGGGTGGCCCGCTGCCGCCGCGGTAGCCGGGACAGCCAGGACCAGATCTGGTCCCGGTCCACGGCGGACTGGGCGTGGTCGACGGGTGCCACCAGCGCCTCGTCGGGTTCCCCGCGCAGCAGCACCCGGCGCATCCAGGAGCCGCGCCGCCAGTCGACGTACTGGTTGGTGAGCATCCGGCGCACGTAGCGCTCGGGCGAGTCCGCCCGGGCGACCCGTCGCCAGTTGAGCTGGACCCGGACCATCGTCTCCTGAACCAGATCCTGCGCCTGGTGCGGATCGCCGGTGAGCATCACCGCGTACCGCAGCAGCGGGGCCAGCCGCGTGTCCGCGAACTCCTCGTACGTCACTGCACCTCCCAGGTCTCCTGCCTCAGATGACGGAAGCGGGCCGACCGAACGTTGCGGTGACGCCCGTCAACCTTTCGGCCGATCTTCGGATCCCGGCTGCGGTCCGGGCGGTGGTCAGCTCATTGATTGCTTAAGATCCGCACGCTCCACCTGAATCCCCCACTGGAGGAACCCCCTCATGCTCACCCACTCCACCCGGCGCTGGCTCGCCGGACTGGGCGTAGCAGGCGCGTTCGTCGCCGCCTCCGCCAGTCCGGCCGTCGCCACCGAAGAAGCGCCCATCGAACTGGGCGTCTACTTCGGCGACACGACCATCGCGCTCAACTCCCCCGGCAAGATGGAATCCGCAACCGTCTACAGCAGCGCCCCCGTCGTGCTCCGCGATGTCACTGTCCGCTACGACTACCGTGGCCTGGCGGACAAGGTCACCATCGCGCGGGAGGCAGGCACGGGCGACTGCACCACGCCCGAGAAGGGCGTCCTGCTCTGCACCGAACCGTGGGAGGTCGGTGTGGACGAGTGGGGCCTCGGCGGCTTCTTCCCCGTCGTCATCGCGCCCACCGAGGATGCGAAGGACGGGGATGCGGGCACCGTCAAGGTGACGTTCAGCGCCCCAGGTTTCGACGCCGTCAGCCACGACGCCAAGATCCGTGTGGGTGAGGGTGTCGACCTCGCCGCCGGGCCCGGTACAAAGGTGTCAGCGGCACCCGGCGGAAAGTTCACCAGCGCCCTCAAGGTCAGCAACACCGGTGAGACGACCGCCAAGGGCGCGAGCGTCGTCTTCTACAACGACTACGGCATCCTCGCCGACAAGCACTACAGCAACTGCACCTATGTGGACGACACACTGCGCAGCTGCCACTTCGACGAGGATCTTGCACCGGACGCCACCTACGGCGTCAACCTCGCTTACCGGCTCGGGAAGGACACGTACGCTCCGGGCTCCCAGGTCGGCGAGATTGTCTGGATGACGCCCGCGGAGTTCGAGGACTACGAGGCGTATCTCGACAGCGCGGGGGTTTCGGCGGGCGAGCCGGGGACCGGCGGGAAGCTCACCCTCGTCGAGCTCCCCACGAAGTCCGGAGCCCGCGGGTTCCAGGCCGACATCGACCCGGAAAACAACCGGTCCCTGCTTGAGGTCACGGTGACCGGCAAGAACGGCACCGACCTCGAGGCGATCGGCGACAAGGCCACCGGCAAGAAGGGCGACGAGGTCGACGTCACCGTCGGCTTCCGCAACAACGGTCCGGCAACGCTGGACCACAGCCGTGGTGGCTCTCCGGTCACTCACATGAACGTGGAGATCCCGAAGAACACCACCGTCGTGGCGGCTCCGGACTTCTGCTTCCCGATCACCGGTGACGAGTGGGGCGAGCCGGGCGAGCCGGGCGGCCGGCTCTACGGCTGCTACCCGACGCCGTTCATCAAGGCTGGCGACCAGGAGACGGCCGACTTCACGCTTCGGATCGACAAGGTGGTCCCGAACGACACCGGCACTGTCAAGATCAACCTGCCCTGCCGGTGCGACGGCGGCTTCTACGCCGACCTGAAGCCGGCGAACGACACCGCCAAGATCCTGGTGAACGCGTCCGGCGAGGGCGGCGAGGGCGGTGAGGGCGGTGGCGACGGTGGCGGCCTGCCGGTCACCGGCCAGTCGACCGGCCTGATCGCCGGCATCGGCGCGCTGCTGCTCGCCGCGGGCGTCGGCGGCTACCTGGTGGCGAAGCGCCGCCGGACCCGCTTCGTCGCCTGACCCAACCCGCACCACCGGTGCCCCGCCGACCACCCGGTCGGCGGGGCACCGTCGTTGCGGCACCCCTCGCCTCGGGGGATGCGCCAGCGGGTGGTGTGGGCCCGGTCCGGCGCGGCACGAGACCCGGCCTTCGGTACCCTTTGTGGCCGTGGACACAGCTGAGAAGACCCGCACGCTCGCGGAGAGCGTCGCCCTGAACCCGCTCGATCCCAAGGAGCTGTTGCAGACCTTCGGGCTCATCGGCGTCTGGGTGATCCTCTTCGCCGAGACCGGCCTGCTGGTGGGCTTCTTCTTCCCCGGCGACTCGCTGCTGTTCCTGGCCGGGGTGGCCGCCTCGCCCGTGGCGGACGCCATCTTCGGCGACGGCACCCGGCTCTCCCTGGCCGGCCTGCTGATCGGTGGCCCGATCTGCGCGATCCTCGGCGCCCAGTTGGGGCACTGGCTCGGCGCGCGGTACGGCCGGCGGATGTTCGAGCGCCCCAACTCCCGACTCTTCAAGAAGGAGTACGTGGAGAAGGCGGAGTACTACTTCCAGAAGTTCGGCCCGGCGAAGGCCGTGGTGCTGGCCCGCTTCATCCCGATCGTCCGGACGTTCCTCAACCCGGTCGCCGGCGCGCTCGGCATGCCGGCCCGGCAGTTCCTGCTCTGGAACATCGTCGGCGCGGTGCTGTGGGTGGACGGCATCCTGCTGATCGGCTACCTGCTGGCCGAGCAGATCTACCAGGCCATCGGCGACAAGATCGACCACTACATCCTGCCGGTGGTGGCCCTGATCATCGTGATCTCGGTGCTGCCGATCTTCTTCGAGTTTCTCCGCGACCGGCGGGCCCGCAAGCGTGGCGAGGCGGTAGCGGTGGTCGCGGCGGCCAGCGCCGTCGGCGCGGTCGAAGCGGCCCGTGAGACGTTCGACCACGACGAGCACCCGCACGGCCGCCAGCGCCCGGAGCACGGGCAGGAGCGCTGAACCCTGGGTACGACGACGGCCGGCCCCCTGGTGAGGGGGTCGGCCGTCGACATGTCGGACCCGGCCTCCGGCGGTGCGGCCGGGGACGAGCAGGCGTCACCGCGCGGTGGCGCCACCCCTGGCTCGCCACCGAACACCATCCCGGCGCGGGACGATGCGCAGCGCCTGCTTCAGCGGGCCTTCTTGGTGGCCCGCTTACGCGGCGGGGTCAGCAGGTCGGCGATCGTCGCGATCGCACTCGGGACCAGCCGGTAGTACGCCCAGACACCGCGCTTCTCCCGCTCCAGCAAGCCGGCCTCGGTGAGGATACGCAAGTGGTGACTGACCGTCGGCTGAGAGAGGCCGAGCGGCGCCGTCAGGTCACAGACGCACGCCTCGCCCTCAGGGGCCGACTGGATCAGGCTGAGCAGCCGCAGCCGAGCGGGATCGGCAAGGGCCTTGAGGACCCCCGCGAGACGCTCGGCATCGGCACGTTCGATCGGCTCACCGGCAAGCGGCGAGATCTGAGGCATAGTCATTTCGGCCAACGCAGTTCCCACGTATTCCATCCTTCCACCAGCAGCATCGATCCGCCTGCATATCAGCAGATCCGAATCGGCAAACTTTTACGCCACAAGGCCGAGGTCAGCCAACGTATAGGCCGCCCGGTACGGCAATCCGGCGGCTCGCACCGCGTCGCCGGCACCTCGATCAACAATAACCGCCACGCCCACGACTTCAGCCCCGGCCTCACGAAGCGCCTCGACCGCGGTCAACACACTTCCGCCTGTCGTGGACGTATCCTCCACCGCCAACACTCGGCGGCCGACCACCTCCGGTCCCTCGATACGCCGTTGTAGACCGTGGGCCTTACCCGCCTTGCGCACCACAAAAGCGTCCAGGGCCCGACCGGTCGGAACAGCGGCGTGCAGCATCGAGAGCGCGACAGGGTCCGCGCCCAGGGTGAGCCCGCCGACGGCGTCGTACTCCCAGTCGGCGGTGAGGTCGAGCAGCACCCGGCCAACCAACGGAGCGGCCCGGTGATGGAGCGTGACGCGACGCAGATCGACGTACCAGTCTGCCTCCCGCCCCGAGGAGAGCACGACCCGTCCGTGGACCACAGCCAGGTCGGTAATGAATTTACGCAGGTCGTCGTGGTCCCCCATGGCGATAGAGGTTACTGCGCAAGTCTGAACGCCGCGTGTGGGGTCCACCCTGATCAGCCCGGTGGGGGACAGATGGTTGGCGATGTTCGACTACGCTCAGCAATCGGACCGATTGCGGCGAGCCAACGCACCGGCACCGGCGCCGGGAGACCGGGCGGCCCGTGGAGGCTCAGCTCTCGTCTCGGCCGATCCTGCCGCGGGTGTCCCGGGCGACCGCCTGGAGCAGCCTCCGCGGCGCGTGCCGCAGACCGGCGACGGCCACTTTGTACTTCCATGCAGGAATGCTGACCAACTTGCCTTTGCCCAGGTCACGCAAGGCTTCGCCGACCACATCCTCGGCCCGCAGCCACATCCACTCGGGCGTCTTCGACATGTTGATGCCAGCCCGCTGATGGAACTCCGTACGGGTGTAGCCGGGGCAGAGGGCCATCACCCGGACCCCGTACGGCCGTGCCGACTGGCCAACGGACTCGCTGAAATTGGTCACCCACGCCTTGCTGGCCGAGTAGGTCGATCCCGGCATCACCGCGCCGAATCCGGCAACCGAAGAGACATTTATCACTGCCCCATCGCGCCGTTCGGTCATCGGCCGTAGGGCCGCCATGGTCAGCCGCATGACCGCGTGCACGTTGAGCCGCAGCAGGCGGGCCTCGTCTTCGGCGGAGGAGCGCAGGAACGGTTTGTTCAGGCTGATCCCGGCGTTGTTGATCAGCAGGTGCACGGGACTGCCGTCGGTGAGCCGCTGCTCCACCACGGCGCAGCCGTCGTCGGTGGACAGGTCCGCCGAGATCGTCTCGACTTCGCGGCCGTGTCGGGCACCCAGCTCGGTGGCCAGCTCGGTCAACCGGCCCGCGTCCCGAGCGACAAGCACCAGGTGCCAGCCGTCAGCGGCCAGCCGACGGGTGAACGCAGCGCCGATGCCGGCGGTCGCGCCGGTGATCAGGGCCCGTCGCTCGGCGGTGGCGGGGTCGAGCGTCACGGGCGGTCCTCACCTGGGCGGGTACGGGGGCGCGGTCTGCGCCGGCGGCGGCTGGTGCGGGGCGGGTGCGAACCCGGGTGGGGCGGACGGAACGGTCGGCGTTGTCGGGCGGTGCCGACCGAACCAGGCGTTGGCCGCCGGCAGAGCCAGCAGCGTAGCTACCACAAGGTAACCGAGGCCCTGTCCGACGGAAAGCCCCGCGTTGAGCGGGATCCACCACGACGGGTACGCGTCACCGATCAGGCCCAGCAACTCGGCGGTGCCCCGCTCACCGGCGCCCAACCGCAGCGGCGCGGCCCGTTCGCCGACGAGCACCGCCACGCTGCAGCAGCCAGCGAGCAGGCCGAGCCCGCAGACGACCCAGGTGGCCATCCGGACGCCGGCACGACCTGTCAGCAGCCCGAGGGCCAGGCCGGCGAGCACCGGCGCGGAGAGTGCCGTCACCACCGCCGAAACCGCCGCGGACGCACGCAGCAGGGTCACCACATCGTCGATCTGCTGCGGGCTCGCCGAGGTGTCCCGGGCGGCGGAGCGGAACGCGTCGACCGTGCGGCCGAGCACCGCCAGGTCGATGACGGTGTACGCGAGTGCGGCGATCGCCATCACCAGCAGCACGGCCGTGGCCAGCAGGACCACGGCCGGCCGGCGCGCCGGTGCCGATTCCGGGTACGACACGACGAATCCCTCCGGTAGGCGTCGGGTTGCAACCTACTCGGAGGGATCGTCGGCGTCGTGGTTATCGAGCGGTCAACTCGTCGACGGCGGGGTCGGCCCGGGACGGTCGGCCGGCGGCGTGTCGTCCGGTCGGTCCGTGCCGGACGGGCCCGACGAGGGCGACGGCCCGGGCGGCGGCGGGTAACCCGGCTCCGACCCGGTCGTCTGGCCCGGCGTCGACGGGTAACCCGGCTCGCCACCCGACGGGTAGCCCGGCTGACCGGGAGCCTGCGGGTAGCCCGGCTGACCCGGCGCCTGCGGGTAACCGGGGTAGCTGGCACCCGGGGTCGGCGGCTCCCAACCCGCGGTGGGCTTGCGGAAGAACTCGTTGGCCTTCGGGAGCGCCAGCAGGATCAGCGCCGCGAGCAGCGCGAGCAGGCTGACCACGCCGAGCAGGAGGCTGACCGGGGTGATCCAGGAGGGCAGCGCCTCGTCCAGCCGGCGCTGGATCTCCTCACCGCTCGGCATGTCGCCGCCGGTGTTCCCGCCGGTGGTGAAGCTGCCGGCGGCCCCGCTGAGCAGGGTGCCGCCCACGCAGCAGACCATGATGCCGCCGATGATCCAGGTGGTGATCCGGGCGCCGTTGCGGCCCTGGTTGTTGAGCAGGGCCAGCACGCCCAGGGCGACCGCGAGCAGCAGCAGCAGGATGCTGGTGCCGATGCCGAAGGCGAAGAAGAAGTCCGCCACCTGCTCGGCACCGTCGGCGGAGCTGCCCTCGTACGCCTCACGGAGCACGTCACGGGTCTTGCCGATGGTGGCGAGGGTGAGGATCAGACTGATCACCTGGCACGCCAGGAACAGGAAGAGCAGGTAGCTGGAAATCGTCACGATGGACGGCCGCTGGCGGGCCGGCGTGCTCTGGGAATCGACCACGATTCTCCTTCCCTAAGATCGCCCACACCGTATCGGCAACTGGCCACTCTGGCATGCCGTGCCCATCCCGGCGCGCCCTTCGGGCCCGGCTCAGCGCTCTTCGGCGGTGGGTCGAATCGTCAGCTCGGCGGGGTCGAGCAGGTCGCCCCGGGCTACCCTCCAACCCTCTTCGCCGTACGCCTCGAAGGAGAGTCGCGCGCCGCCGCCGGACTCGTAGTCGTGGTAGCGCATCGTCCCTGCTGCCGGCAGCCCGGTCTCGCCAATGGCGGTGTAACGCGCCTGCCCGGTCTCGGCCCAGGTGTAGCGCCGCCCGCCGAGGTCGATGGTCGGGGCGCCCGGGGTGACGGTCGCGCCCGGTTCGGCGGTCCAGAGCACCAACTCCAGGTCGAGGCCGTCGTCCACGGACAACCGGTGGCGGGTCCCGGAGGCATCGTCGAGCAGGTGCTGCACCCAGCTCCAGTCCCCCTCGACCAGGCGGATCGTGCCGCTCACCGCGTACTCCCGCTCGCGGATCCGCACGCGGTCGCCCGGGGCCAGTCGGTGCGGACCGCCGCGCGGCGGCCGTCCGCCGGGCACCGCACCGCCGGGCCGGGCCGCCGCCCGTCGTCGGGCCAGCACGATGATCACGATCACGGCCACCGCGATGACGGCCACCGCCGCCACCAGGTAAGTCATCGACCCGTCCACCGACCACCTCCCCAGGTACGTCGGCGCAGACGGTAACAACCTCTGACACCGGAGCGACTCGCGTCGTGACGGAAAGCTCAGCTACGGACGGCGGCCGGATTGTCGCCCGGCGTGGTCGGCGGCACTGTGGACGAACTTGGAGCGGAACCGATCGGACTATTCCCGCCCGGCAAACGGATCATGCGGCGGCGAGCCGTTCGGCGGCGTAGTCGCCGAGAGTGGTGCGCCCCATCACGCAGCCGACGAAGGTGGTGAACTCGGTCGGATCGTCCCGCAGTGACGTCCAGGCCGCCCGGGCCGCCGTCGGGTCGATCCGCTCCAGCAGTGTGGCCGCGTACGCCCGGCCTGCGGGCGACCCGTCGGCCAGCACCCGGTCGAGCTGCCGGCGTACCTCCTCGGGGTGGTCGTCGAGGGTGGCCTCGATCCGCTGGTACGCCTCGGTCACCGGCAGCAGCGTGCCGGCGAACCCGACCCCACCGAAGGCGAGCGTGTCCGCCGCGACCAACTCGTCAACGGCCGAGTCGAGTTCCCGTTCCCACTTCTGCTTCCCGATGCCGAACATGCCCTCATCCTTTCCCCGCCCACACCGCCCCGACCCTGTTGATCATGAAGTTATTGCCACGACTCGCCGAGCCGGAGGGCAACAACTTCATGATCAACGCGGGTGGGCCGGGCCGGGAGGCACGGACAGGACAGGTGGGTCAGGCGGGGGTTACCGTCAGGGTGTTGGTGGAGGTGGTCAGGTCGACCTTGACGGTGTCGCCGTCGCGGATCGTGCCGGACAGGAGGGCCTTGGCCAACTGGTCGCCGATCGCGGTCTGGACCAGGCGGCGGAGCGGGCGGGCGCCGTAGATCGGGTCGTAGCCGTGTTCGGCGAGCCAACCTCGGGCCGCGTCGGTGATCTCCAGGCCGAGTCGGCGGTCCGCGAGACGGGTCCGCATCCGGTCGAGCTGGATGTCCACGATGGACCGGAGATCGTCACCCCGCAGCGAGGCGAAGACCACTATGTCGTCCAGCCGGTTGAGGAACTCCGGCTTGAAGTGCGACCGGACCACGGCGAGGACCCCCTCGCGGCGCTGCTCCTCGGCCAGCGTCAGGTCGCTGATCACCGACGACCCGAGGTTGGAGGTGAGGATCAGGATCGCGTTACGGAAGTCCACAGTGCGGCCCTGACCATCGGTGAGCCGACCGTCGTCGAGCACCTGGAGCAGCACGTCGAAGACGTCCGGGTGGGCCTTCTCCACCTCGTCCAGCAGGATCACCGAGTACGGCCGGCGGCGCACCGCCTCGGTGAGCTGGCCGCCCTCCTCGTAGCCGATGTAGCCGGGAGGGGCACCGACCAGGCGGGCCACCGAGTGCTTCTCGCCGTACTCGCTCATGTCGATGCGGACCATCGCCCGCTCGTCGTCGAAGAGGAACCCGGCGAGCGCCTTGGCCAGCTCGGTCTTGCCGACACCGGTCGGGCCGAGGAAGAGGAAGCTGCCGGTCGGGCGGTCCGGGTCGGCGACGCCGGCACGGGCCCGGCGGACCGCGTCGGAGACCGCGCCCACCGCCTCGATCTGGCCGACCACCCGTGAGCCCAGCGACTCCTCCATCCGGAGCAGCTTGGCCGTCTCGCCCTCGAGCAGCCGGCCCGCCGGGATGCCGGTCCAGGAGGCGACCACCGCGGCGATGTCGTCCGCGCCGACCTCCTCCTTCAGCATCGCGCCGTCGGCCTGGAGCTGGGCGAGCTCCTCCTCGGCCTGCTTCAGCTCGACCTTGAGCGCGGGGATCCGGCCGTAGCGCAGCTCGGCGGCGCGCTCCAGCTCCCCGTCGCGCTCGGCCCGCTCGGCCTCGCCGCCCAGGCGCTCCAGTTCCTCCTTGGCTGTGGAGAGCTTGGTGATGTGGCTCTTCTCCGTCTGCCAACGCTCGGAGAGCACGGTGAGCTGTTCGCGCTTGTCGGCCAGCTCCTTGCGCAGCCGCTCCAGCCGCTCGGCGGAGGCGGCGTCCGGCTCCTTGGCCAGCGCCATCTCCTCGATCTCCAGCCGGCGGACCGCCCGCTCGATCTCGTCCACCTCGACCGGCCGGGAGTCGATCTCCATCCGGAGCCGGGACGCGGACTCGTCGACCAGGTCGATCGCCTTGTCCGGCAGGAACCGGTCGGTGATGTAGCGGTCGGACAGCGACGCGGCGGCGACCAGCGCGGCGTCGGTGATCCGCACGCCGTGGTGCACCTCGTAGCGCTCCTTGAGCCCGCGCAGGATGCCGATGGTGTCCTCGATGGTCGGCTCGCCGACCAGCACCGGCTGGAAGCGGCGCTCCAGCGCCGGGTCCTTCTCGATGTGCTCGCGGTACTCGTCCAGCGTGGTGGCGCCGACCATCCGCAGCTCACCGCGGGCGAGCATCGGCTTGAGCATGTTGCCGGCGTCCATCGAGCCCTCGCCCTTGCCGGCGCCGACAACGGTGTGCAGCTCGTCGAGGAACGTGATGACCTGCCCGTTGGAGTTCTTGATCTCCTCCAGCACGGACTTCAGCCGCTCCTCGAACTGGCCGCGGTACTGGGCGCCGGCGACCATCGCGCCGAGGTCCAGCGAGACCAGCTTCTTGTCGCGCAGCGACTCGGGCACGTCACCGGCCACGATCCGCTGGGCCAGGCCCTCGACGATGGCGGTCTTGCCGACGCCGGGCTCGCCGATCAGCACCGGGTTGTTCTTGGTACGCCGGGAGAGCACCTGGATCACCCGGCGGATCTCCGAGTCCCGGCCGATCACCGGATCGATCTTGCCGTCGCGGGCGCTGGCGGTCAGGTCGACGCCGTACTTGGCCAGGGCCTGGTAGGTCTGCTCCGGATCGGCGGTGGTGACCCGCCGGTCCCCACCCCGGACGCTCGGGAAGGCGGCGACCAGGGTCTCCTCGGTGGCACCTACCGACGTCAGCGCGCCGGACACCGCGCCGCCCACCCGGGCCAGGCCGGCGAGCAGGTGCTCGGTGGAGGTGTACTCGTCGCCCAGCGGCCGGGCGATCTGCTCGGCGGCGCCGATGGCGTTGACGAACTCCCGGGCCAGCGTGGGCTCGGCGATGCTGGATCCCCGGGCGGCCGGCAGGGCGTCGACCGCACGCTGGGCGGCCCGGCGCAGCTCGACGGGGTCGGCCCCGACCGCGCGCAGCAGGCCGGCGGCGGTCGAGCCGTCGGTGTCCAACAGTGACAGCAGCAGGTGCCAGGGCTCCACGGTGGCGTGGCCGCGCTGGTTGGCCAGGGCGACGGCACCGGTGATGGTCTCGCGGCTCTTGGTGGTGAGGCGTTCGGTGTTCATGGGCTCCCCCGGATCGGCGTTGTCCATTGGGTTGGACGCAACCAGAGTTGAGCGTATTCCACTCAACCTTAGCGCTGTGGCCTAGAGCACATTCGACCACGCGCCGGGGCAGACGCCGGGGGGCGCAACGACTAACATCGCCATCGATGGAGTAGAGGCTGGTGACAACCGGCGGCGCGGGGGCGTCATTCATTGCCCCAATCTGCGGCTCCATTTTCAACGCTGCGATAAATTGCGTTCCTTAGGCGCGTCCGGGCCAAATCCTCCGTGGCATTCAATCCTCCGAGCGTTGCGAAGTTCGATGGCTTCTCCTATGGTCGGCACCAGGCACCGGACAACCGGTCCGGAGTTTCCCACGGGAGGATCGTCATGGAGACGAAGGAAACCGAGAAGAAGATGAGCCTGCGCATCCGCAAGCTGGAGAAGATCGAGACAACGGCCGACCGCAAGGACGGCTGACCAGCTGAATCGGCGCACTGTCCGCCTCTCACGCGAGGGGCGGACAGTGCCCCATTTTTAGCATCGCGTATGTTCACGGGGAGAAGTCGATGCACATGCTGAAGCCGAAGATCAAAAGCGTCCACGCTCCGTTCACCCTGCCGGGCAATAGGATAATTATCGGTCTCATGCAGTACGGCGTCGCGTCCGAAATTCAGGACGACGAAACCGGAATGGTGGCCCGGATGCTGACCCTCATGGATGGATCCCGTTCGTTCGAGCAGATTCACGAGGAACTCAGCGTGACTCACCCCGGCCTCGACCGGGACAGCGTCCGGGAGGTGATCCAGCAGCTGATCGAGCAGGGGTTCGTCGAGGACGCGGCCGCTCCGCCGCCCGGCGAACTGTCCCCCCGGGAGCTCAGCCGCTACGACTCGGCCCGCAACTTCTTTGCCTGGATTGACACCTCACCCCGGCAGTCACCGTACGAGCCGCAGCGCCGGTTGAAGCAGGCCAAGGTGGGCCTGCTGGGCCTTGGTGGTACCGGCTCCGCGGTGGCCACGGGTCTGGTGGCCAGCGGGATCGGCCGGCTGCACTGCGTCGACTTCGACACGGTCGAGGAAGGCAATCTCACACGGCAGTTGCTGTACACCGAGGCGGACGTGGGCCGCAGCAAGGTGACGACGGCCGTGGAGCGGCTGCGGGCGCTCAACTCCAACGTGAACGTCACCGGCGAGGAGTGCAAGGTCGCCTCCGCCGAGGACGTGGTCCGCCTGATGGACGGCTGCGACGTCTTCGTTCTCTGCGCGGACCGTCCCGAGAACCTGATCGAGGAGTGGACCAACGAGGCCGCGCTGCGGACCCGTACCCCCTGGTACGTCTCGTTCTACACGGGCCCGATGGCGGTCGTACGGTCGTTCGTCCCCTCTGAGACCGGCTGCTATGTCTGCCTACAGCGCCAGGAGGGCCAGCGGGAGATAAACCGTGACAAGACCTGGCTGACCGAGAGACGCCCGAACGCGGTGATCGCGGCCAGCGCCAACATCAGCGGCCACCTGTGCGCCCTCGACGTCATCTACCAGCTCACCGGCATGCCGCAGCAAGCGCGCGGTCGGGCGTTCCACCACAACTTCGCCAACTGGGACCATCACTACTACATCGACGCGGTACGTGATCCGGACTGCCCGGCGTGCGGCGAGACGACCGGCCGTGACTGAGGTCCGGGATATGACGACCCCGCCGGCCGACCCGGTCGCGGCGGCCGTCCAGGTCGATGCGCGGAGTGTGGTCCGGTTCCATCCGCTGCGCACGCGCCCGTCCGACGACGACCCCGACGAGGTCGTCGTCGGCCGCCCCGAGGTCGGCGTCTTCATAGAACTCCCCGACATCGGTCTCGAGGCGATCGACGCACTGAACACGGGGATGCCGGTCGGCGCGGCCGAGGACCTGCTCGCCGACCGGCACGGGGTCCGCATCGACCTCAGCGAACTGGTGGAGGACCTCGTCGGTGAAGGATTCGTCGCCGAGGTTGACGGACGGCCGGTGCCGGATCCCCACGACCCCGTGGCCAATCACCTGCCCTGGCTGCGTCCCCGGCACGTGCGGTGGTTGTTCGGCGTACCCGCGAAGCTCGCCTACGCCATCCTCGTCGCGGCCACCGTCGTCACTGTGATCGCCGATCCTGACCGCATCCCGAGCTTCCGGGACTTCTACTGGACCGACTACGTGGGCATGGCCGTCCTGGTCAACACCGTGATGTTCTCGGTGGCAGCCACGGCTCACGAGATCAGTCATCTGGTGGCGGCCCGCTCGCTCGGCGCACCGGCCCGGATCGGTTTCGGCACCCGTCTGCACCACCTGGTGCTGCAGACGGACGTGACCGCGATCTGGACCGTGGCTCGCCGATCCCGCTACCGCGTTTATCTGAGCGGGATACTGCTCGACATCGCCGTCGTCTGCTCGGCCATCCTGCTCATGGCGTACGCACACCTGCCGGCCCTGGTGGACGGGCTGCTGGGGGCGCTCGCCGTGGTGATGATCGGGTCGATGTCGGGGCAGTTCCGCGTGTACATGCGCACGGACCTCTACTTCGTGCTCCTGGATGTCCTCCGCTGCCGGAACCTGTTCCAGGACGGCCTGGCGTACGCACGGCATCTGCTGCGGCGAGCGGGTCACGTCGTGGCGCCGGGCAGAATCGCCACGAGTCCCGACCCGACGGACGAACTACCCGCCCGGGAACGCAAGGCCGTCCGGATCTACGCGGCGGCGGTGGTGGTCGGCAGCACCGTCGCCCTGGGCGCCTTCGCGGTGTACGGCCTGCCCGTGCTGTTGTTCGGCGCCGTGACCGCGGGAAGCGCGATCGGCAACGGACTCACCGGCGGAAACCTCCTGTCGGCCCTCGACGCCACCGCGATCATCCTGGTCGAGGGGTCGTTGCAGGTCCTCTTCCTCCGAACCTTCATGCGCAAGCACCGGGACCGGTGGGGGCGGGCACGGCGGACCCGCTGAGGTCAGGGACGGGACGAGGTTCCGACGGAACGTCCCGCCCGTGGCGCCGACAGCGTGCCGGAACCGCGCCACCGAGACGGGCCAGGCCGGCGAGCAGGTGCTCGGTGGAGGTGTGCTTGTCGCCCAGCGGCGGGCTCGCTGGGCGGCCCGGCGCAGCTCGACGGGGTCGGTCCCGAGGGTGCGCAGCAGGCCGGCGGCGGCCGAGCCGTCGGTGTCCAACAGTGACAGCAGCAGGTGCCAGGGCTCCACGGTGGTGTGGACGTGCTGGTTGCCCAGGGCGACGGCACCAATGATGGTCTCGCGGCTCTTGCTGACGAGCAGTTGAGCGTACCCCACTCAGCTTGGCGCTGTGACGCCCATCACTCTCGCCGACGCCACCGCCAGTCGAACTCCCCGGCCGCCGGGGGCGGGCCGGGCAGCGGGTCGGTGTCCGGCGCCGCCGACAGTCCGGCCAGCAGCACCGCGAGTTGACGGCGGCGCAGCTGCCCGGTCCGCTCCGGATCGGGTACGCGCACCGCGGCGCACGCCTCCAGCAGCAGCCCCAGGTCCTGCACGACCATGTCGGGGCGCAGCCGCCCGCTGGCCTGGGCCCGCTCGAACAGGGCCGTGGCCAGCTCGTTGGCGCGCATCGCGTCCCGGCCCATCTCCTCGGTCGGGGTGAAGGTGCCGGCCAGGTGAACGGTGAGCGAGTGCACGTCCGCGTCGACCACCCGGGCCAGGAACCCGGCGAACGCGGCCCAGTCGTCCGGCTCCGCCATGGCGGTCTCGGCTTCGGCGATGTAGTGGCGCAGCCCGTCGTGGCAGAGCTGGCGCAGCAGGTCCTCCTTGCCCGCGTACCGCCGGTAGAGCGCGCTGATGCCGACGCCGGCACGTTCGGCGACGGCGGCGATCGGCGCCTTCGGATCATCGAGAAACACCGCGCGGGCGGCTTCGAGGATCACCTCGTCGTTGCGGGCGGCCTGGGCACGGCGGCCGGCCAGCGGCGCGTCCGTCTTTCCGGGGGAGGTCGGCATGCCGCAAGAGTAACAGTGGAACGGATCGTTCCGGTCTGCTACTGTGGTGGCAGAACGAAACATTCCGTTCCGAAGGAGTTCCAGATGACCGGCACCGCGATCCGCCCGTTCCGCGCCGAGGTCCCGCAGGCCGCACTCGACGACCTGGCTGCCCGGCTCGGCCGCACGATCTGGCCCGCCGACCTGCCCGGCGCCGGTGCCACCCACGGGATGAGCACCGACCGGGTCCGCGCCCTCGTCGACCGGTGGCGGGACGGGTTCGACTGGCGGGCCGTCGAGGCCCGATTGAACGCCTACCCGCAGTTCGTCACCGAGATCGACGGCGAGCAGATCCACTTCCTGCACGTCCGGTCGCCCCGGCCGGACGCCACCCCGCTGGTGCTCACCCACGGATGGCCCGGCTCGGTGCTGGAGTACCTGGACGTGATCACCCCGCTCACCGAACCGACCGCACCGGACGCGCCGGCATTTCACCTGGTCATCCCGTCGCTGCCCGGCTTCGGGTTCAGCGGCCCGACCCGCAGCGCCGGCTGGAACCGGTACCGCACCGCCCGCGCCTGGGCCGAGCTGATGAACCGACTGGGGTACGACCGCTACGGCGCGGTCGGCAACGACGCCGGCTCGATGGTCGCGCCGGAGTTGGGCCGGATCGACGCGGCGCACGTGCTCGGCGTGCACGTCACCCAACTCTTCTCGTTCCCCTCGGGTGACCCGGCCGAGTTCGCCGGGCTCTCCGAGGCGGACCAGGCGGCGCTCGGGCACCTCCAGTGGTTCTACGAGAACAAGTTCTCCTTCAACCAGGTGCACAGTCAGCAGCCGCAGACCCTGGCGTTCGGGCTGGCCGACTCGCCGGTCGGGCTGCTGGCCTGGAACGCCCAACTCTTCGACGAGAGCCTGGACGCCGACTTCATCCTGGCCAACGTGGCGCTCTACTGGTTCACCGGCACGGCGGCCTCGGCGATCCGGTTCTACTGGGAGGACGCGCACGCCGGCGACGCGCCGGCCGGGCCGACCAGCGTGCCGACCGCGCTGGCCATGTTCCCCGGTGACTTCCAGTCGATCCGCCGCTTCGCCGAGCGGGACCACGCGAACATCGTCCGGTGGACGGCGTACGGGACGGACGTCGAGGGCCGCGGCGACGTCGGCGGCCACTACGCCGCCCACCAGGCCACCGACGTGCTGGTCGCGGATGTCCGCGAGTTCTTCGCCAGCCTTCGCTGACCGTGGCGCGCCCGGGTGCCCACCCCGCTCCGCCGGTGTGGGCACCGGCGCATGCCGGGCTCCGGCTCGGGCTCCCGTGCCGGGCGCTGGGCGCCGGCTTCGTCACGGACAACAAGCGTCGCGTCCTTTGCTCTGCTTCACCCCACGCAAGCCCACGACCAGCCACACGGACTGCCGGGACACCGGCCGGGTTCGACCAAGATCTGGGCTTCGTTCACCGAGCGGTAGCCTTGGCGGGTGCGAGTACGAGTCGAGCAGACCGCCCTACCCGGGATCGGCGTACGTCACGATCTGGTGACGGAGTCCGGACGCCGCCTGGGCGTTGTCTCCCACCGCAATGGCCGCAGGGATCTTGTCCTCTACGACCCCGACGATCCCGACGCCTGCCAGGCGGACATCCCGCTGACCGACGACGAGGCGGAGGCGCTGGCCGACATCCTCGGCGCGTCGCTGATGCTCGGTCAGCTCTCCGGGCTGCGCGAACAGGCCGCCGGCCTGCTCACCGAGCAGATCGCCATCACGGCGGGGTCGCGGTACGTCAACCGACAGCTCGGTGACACCAAGGCGCGTACCCGCACCAGCGCGTCCATCGTGGCGGTGCTGCGCGACGGCGAGGTGATCGTCTCGCCGCTTCCCACCTTCCGCTTCGCAGCCGGTGACGTGGTGGTCGTCGTGGGGACCCGCAAGGGTCTCGACGGTGTCTCCGCCATCCTCGCCGACAGTGACCCGGACGGCTGAGGCGGATGCACGACTCCACCACACTGCTCGTCGAGGTCGGCGCGCTGCTGCTGTTGCTCGGTGTCCTCGGTCGACTCAGCCGCCGCGTCGGTCTTTCGCCCATTCCCCTCTACCTGCTCGCCGGGCTGGCGTTCGGGCACGGTGGGCTGCTCCCGCTCGCGGCCAGCGAGGAGTTCTTCGCGGTCGGGGCCGAGATCGGCGTCATCCTGCTGCTGGTGATGCTCGGCCTGGAATACTCGGCCAACGAACTGGTCGGCAACCTCCGGTCGGCGGCCCCGGCCGGGCTGATCGACGGCGTACTCAACGCACTGCCCGGCGCGATCTTCGCCCTGCTGCTCGGCTGGGACTGGGTGGCCGCCCTGGTGCTCGGCGGCATCACGTGGGTCTCGTCCTCCGGAGTGATCGCCAAGGTCCTCGGCGACCTGGGCCGACTCGGTAACCGCGAAACCCCGGTGATCCTCTCGGTCCTGGTGATCGAGGACCTGGCGATGGCGCTCTACCTGCCGCTGGTCACCGCGGTGCTGGCCGGCACCGACCTGCTCGGCGGCGGCATCGCGCTCACCGTGGCGGTGGGTACGGTGCTGCTCGTGCTGGTGCTCGCCATCCGGTACGGCCATTTGATCTCGTCCGCCCTGTCGGCAAAGGATCCGGAGGCGCTGCTGCTCGGCGTACTCGGGCTGACCCTGTTCATCGCCGGTCTCGCGGCGAAGCTCCAGGTGTCGGCGGCGGTCGGGGCGTTCCTGGTCGGCATCGCGCTCTCCGGGCCGGTGGCGCACCACGCCACCGAGTTGCTCTCCCCGCTGCGGGACCTGTTCGCCGCGGTGTTCTTCGTCTTCTTCGGGCTGGTCACCGACCCGCGGGACATCCCCCCGGTGCTGCTGCCGGCGCTCGCGCTGGCCGTGATCACCATGGCGACGAAGACGCTCACCGGCTACCTGGCGGCACGCCGCGTCGGCATCGCCGAACCCGGTCGATGGCGGGCTGGCCTGGCACTCGTACCCCGGGGTGAGTTCTCCATCGTCATCGCCGGGCTCGCGGTGGCCGCCGGCAGCGTCGAGCCGCGGTTGGCCGCGCTGGCCACGGCGTACGTCCTGATCACCGTGGTGACCGGGCCGATGCTGGCCCGGCTGCCCGACTTCCCGTGGTTCAAGCGGTGGCTGCGCAACCGCGCGGCGGCCGAGCGGCGGGAGCCGGTTCCGATCCACGACTGACGGGCCACCACCGCTGACGTCGGCCCTGATCGGCACGTCAGCGGCGGTACGCGGGCCCTCCCGACCATCCGGTGGGCCCGGCCAGGCCAACGGTTGCTGAATTGCTCCCTGCGGGGACTACCGCAGCACCCGACGGCGGGTTACCGTTTCGCCGCAGCAGCCAGGGTCCGCGGGTGGCCAGTGTCAACGCGGGCGAAAGCGGAAGGTTGGCCGGTGAGCGTGCAGGAGTCGACGTTCCACGGCTTCGCCAACCCCGTCGATCCGACTCCGGCGGAGTTGCGAGCTTGGGCGTACCAGCCCGATTCGGTGCCGTTGGCTTCCATGCCACCAGATTGGGACCTACTGGTCGCCGGTGACCGGCTCATACTGACGCTCTTCGACCTGGCGATGGACCCGACCTGCCCGGCCCGCCGCTTCGCGCTGCACTGCCTCTACATCTACGCGGCCGACGGCATCCGGACGAACTTCCGCGCCCATCCCAAGCGCCGCTTCCGCAAGCTGGTCGAGCAGGCCGAGCGCGACGGCGACGAGCTGATGAAGATCTGGGCACACAACGGCCGCGTGCTGCTGGCCCGGCCGGATCTCTTCGTCTACCGGGACTGGTGCGAAGGCGGCCTGGTCCGCGAGAACCGCCGCCTCGGCTGACGCCGAACGGGCCGGGACCCCCCGTGGGTCCCGGCCCGCACGTCGGTTACCGGTCGGTCTGCTTCCGCTGGGTCTCGGCCCGGGCCTGGTCGACGCCGTGGTCGACCTGGTCGGCGAACCGCCCTTCGGTGATCTTGTCCCGAAAGCTTCCCTCGGTCACCTTGTCGAACTTCTCGCGGACGCTGTCGGCCAGGTCTTCGAGCCGGTCCTCGGTCTGCTGAGCCATCTGCTGGGCCATCTTCTTCGCCGGCTCCGCCATCGCTCCCCCTGCTATGCCGGTAGGTCCGAATTAAGCCGATAGAACCCGTATCGACAGGCTAACCGGAACGGCCCGGCGCGCGCCGGGAAATCCGGTGCGGGCCGGGCCGAAGAACGGGACCGGAAGAGCAGGTCAGCGGTCGGGCGTGCGGCGGGGCCGCCAGACAACCAGGGCGGTGGAGGTGCGGTTGGTGGGCACCAGATCACGGCCCGGGAAGCGGGCCAGCGACTCCAGTTCGGCCACCCGGCGGTACGCGGCGTCCAACTCCGCCTCCAGCCGGGCGACCCGCTGCTGCGCCTGCTCCAGCAGCCGCTCCAGCCCGATGATCCGCTTGACCCCGGCCAGGTTGATCCCGTCGTCCTGACTGAGCCGCTGCACCTCGCGCAGCAGCACCACGTCGCGGACGCTGTAGCGACGCCCTCCGCCGGCCGCCCGGCCGGGCTGCACCAGCCCCAGACGGTCGTACTGGCGCAGGGTCTGTGGGTGCATCCCCGCCATCCGGGCCGCGACCGAGATCATCAGCACCTTGGCCTCGTAGGCAGGGTCACCCGAACCGAGGAACTCGCCCGACATCCCGCTCACCTCCGCGTCCATCCCACCGGACTAACTGACCCGACGCACCCGAGCGTCGAGATGTTCCCTGGACGCTGGCGGGCTCTGCTCGGCGAACGCCTCCAGCGCCGCCCGCGCCTCGTCCGACAACCGGGCCGGCACCACCACGTCCAGCGTGACCAGCAGGTCGCCGGCCTGCCCGTCGCGGCGGACCACACCCTTGCCCCGGGCCCGCAGCACGCGGCCGCTCGGCGTACCCGGCGGGACCCGCAGGGTCACCGCGCCGTCGAGCGTCGGCACCCGCAGGTCCGTGCCGAGCACGGCCTCCGCGAAGGTGACCGGCACGGTCAACGTCAGGTCGTCACCGGTACGCCCGAACAGCTCGTCCGGCCGGACCTTGACCTGCACGAACAGGTCACCGGCCGGGCCACCGCGCTCACCCGGCTCACCTCGCCCGGCCAGCCGGATCCGCTGGCCGTCGGCCACGCCGGCCGGGAAGCGCACGTTCATCGTGCGGGTCTTGGTGACCCCGCCACTGCCATGGCACTCCGGGCACTTCTCCTCGACCACCGTGCCGACGCCCTGGCAGGTGCGGCACGGCTCGGAGAAGCTGAACGACCCCTGGTTGCGGGTGGTCACCCCGGCGCCGTGGCAGGCCGGACAGGTGCGCGGCTGGGTGCCGGGCTTGGCCCCGTTGCCGTGGCAGGTGTCGCAGACGCCCGGGGCGCGCAACGTCAGCGGCAGAGTCACGCCCCGCACCGCGTCGCCGAAGTCCAGCGCCACCTCGGTCTCCACGTCCCGGCCCCGGGCGGGCCCGCGCGGGGCGGCCTGCCCACCGGCCGAGCCGCCGGAGAAGATCGAGCTGAACAGGTCCTGGAAGCCGGCCCCGCCGAAGCGACGGTCCCCGCCAGCGCCCCCGCCACCGAACATGTCGGAGACGTCGACCGGCATGCCGCCCGGCTGGCCGGCTCCCCGGGCGTTGCGCCGGAACGCGCCCGAGCCGAACAGCGAACGCATCTCGTCGTACTCGCGGCGGCGGCCGGTGTCCGACAACACGTTGTACGCCTCGGAGACCGCCTTGAAGCGCTCCTCGGCCTTCGGGTCGCCCGGGTTGTGGTCCGGGTGCGACTCCCGGGCCAACTTGCGGTACGCCTTCTTGATGTCATCCGCGGAGGCGGCCTTGTCCACGCCGAGCACGGCGTAGAAGTCCTTCTCGAGCCAGTCCTTCGAACTCACCGGTCCACCCCCTTCCGACCGTCGAGGCCCGGCCGTCCCGCCCACCGCATAGCGGCGGGCGGGACAGGCCGGTCACCGTTTCGCACTATTCCGGATCCGCGACCGCTACCAGCGCGGGGCGCAGCAGCCGCTCACCGAGCTGGTAGCCGCGCCGCATGACCTGCACGCAGGTCGGCTCGCTGACCTCGGCCGAGGTCTGGTGCGCGACCGCCTCGTGCCGGGTCGGGTCGAACGGGTCGCCCTGCTCGCCGAAGGCGTTCAGGCCGAACTTGCCCAGCGCGGTGGTCAGCTGTTCCGCCACCGTGCCGAACGGCCCGACCAGGTCGCCGTGTTCCCGGGCCCGGTCCAGGTCGTCCAGGATCGGCAGCAGCGCGGCCAGCACCGAGCCGGTTGCCTGCTCCTGCACCAGGCTGCGGTCCCGGTCCACCCGCTTGCGGTAGTTGGCGTACTCCGCCGACACCCGCTGCAGGTCCCGCGTGCGCTCGTCCAGCTCGGCCCGGAGCGCCTCCATCTCGGCGCCGAGCGGCGTGCCGGTGCCGCCGCCGCCCACCGGCTGCGCCGGGGCGTCCACCACCGGTGGACCGGCCGGTGTGGGGCCGTCCATCGAGGTCGCCTCGATCTCGATCTCGTCGACCACGATCTCGGCGTCCTCGACCAGGCCCTCGGCCGGTACGTCGCTGCCCGCGTCGGCGGCGGCGCCCTCCGGCTCCGTCGCGTCGCTGATCTTGCGGTTGTTGCGGATGACGACCCGCTCCCCGTCGCCGGTGGCCGGCTTGGTGGGCGCGGAGCCACCCGGCGCCGACCCGGTGTCGCCCGGGTCGGCGGCTCGTGGCTTCTGCGTCATGCGGCTACCTCATCCCCTTCGCAGTGGACACGTGTCGGAGGCCGACGGTCACTTCTTGCCGTCCTCGTCCACGATCTCCGCGTCGACCACGTCGTCGGCGCCGCCGGCGGCACCGGCCTGCGGGCCGGTCGCCCCGGTCGCACCCGGGCCGGCCTCGCCACCCGCCTGCTGACCCTGCTCGGCCTGCTGCAAGTAGAGCAGCGAACCGGCCTGCTGGGAGACCTGCGCCAGCCGCTCGTGCGCCGACTTGATCTTCTCAATGTCCTGACCGCCGAGGGCGCCACGCAGCTCGCCGAGCGCCTCGTTGAGCTGCTCCCGGTTCTCGCTGGGCAGCTTGTCGCCGCTCTCGGCGAGGAACTTCTCGGTCTGCCACTGGAGCGCCTCGGCCACGTTGCGGGTCTCGGCGTCGTCGCGGCGGCGCTTGTCCTCCTCCGCGTGCTCCTCGGCGTCCCGGCGCATCCGCTCGATGTCGTCCTTCGGCAGCGAGGAGCCACCGGTGATCGTCATCTTCTGTTCCTTGCCGGTGCCCAGGTCCTTGGCGTGCACGTTGACGATGCCGTTGGCGTCGATGTCGAAAGCGACCTCGATCTGCGGCACGCCGCGCGGCGCCGGCGGGAGGCCGGTCAGCTCGAAGGTGCCGAGCTTCTTGTTGTAGGCCGCGATCTCCCGCTCGCCCTGGAACACCTGGATCAGCACCGACGGCTGGTTGTCGTCCGCCGTGGTGAAGACCTCGGAGCGCTTGGTCGGGATGGTGGTGTTGCGCTCGATCAGCTTGGTGAAGATGCCACCCTTGGTCTCGATGCCCAGGCTCAGCGGCGTCACGTCGAGCAGCAGGACGTCCTTGACCTCACCCTTGAGCACGCCGGCCTGGAGCGCGGCGCCGACGGCGACGACCTCGTCCGGGTTGACGCCCTTGTTGGGGTCACGGCCGGTGAGCTGCTTGACCAGGTCGGTCACGGCCGGCATCCGGGTCGAGCCGCCGACCAGGATCACGTGCTCGACGTCGGAGATCTTGATCCCGGCGTCCTTCACGGCCTGCTCGAACGGGCCCTTGCACCGGTCCAGCAGGTCCTGCGTCATCCGCTGGAACTCGGCGCGGCTGAGCGTCACGTCCAGGTGCAGCGGGCCGGCGGAGCCGGCGGTGATGTACGGCAGGTTGATGTTGGTGGTGGTGGCGGCGGACAGCTCGATCTTGGCCTTCTCGGCGGCCTCACGGAGCCGCTGGAGGGCCATCTTGTCCTGGCTCAGGTCGATGCCGTGCTCGCCGCGGAACGTCTTGACCAGGTGGTCGATGATCCGCTGGTCCCAGTCGTCGCCGCCGAGGTGGTTGTCACCGCTGGTCGACTTGACCTCGATGACGCCCTCGGCCAGCTCCAGCAGGGACACGTCGAAGGTGCCACCGCCGAGGTCGAAGACCAGGACGGTCTGCTCCTTGGAGCCCTTGTCCAGCCCGTACGCCAGGGCGGCCGCGGTCGGCTCGTTGACGATCCGCAGCACGTTGAAGCCGGCGATCTCACCGGCCTCCTTGGTGGCCTGGCGCTGGCTGTCGTTGAAGTAGGCCGGGACGGTGATCACCGCGTCGGTGATCTGCTCGCCCAGGTACGCCTCGGCGTCCCGCTTGAGCTTCATCAGCGTCCGGGCCGAGATCTCCTGCGGCGTGTACTTCTTGCCGTCGATGTCGACGGACCAGTTCGTGCCGACCTCGCGCTTGACCGAGCGGATCGTCCGGTCCGGGTTCGTCACCGCCTGGCGCTTGGCGACCTCACCGACGAGCACCTCGCCGTTACGGGCGAACGCGACGATCGACGGAGTCGTCCGCGAGCCCTCAGCGTTGGCGATGACGGTGGGCTCACCGCCCTCGAGAACGCTGACGCAGGAGTTCGTCGTGCCGAGGTCGATACCGACCGCACGTGCCATCTTCGCTTCCTCGCTTCGTAAGGTTGTGCAGGTGACGGGCACCGCCCGCGGACTGCCTGGCGGGCACCGCCCGCAGCGGGCCCACCACAAGTTGAGTGAACTTGACTCAATAGTGCCACGCCCCGGCCAATCGTCAAGTTGGGTTGAGCCGACCTGACGCAACCCAGCCGTTATTACCGTCCGGTTGTCTTCCCTTGCATCGGTCGGGCACGCTTTAGCGGTGACGACGCACGGCGATTCCGCCACCCGTTCCGGCGCGCCCGCCGTCGCAGCCCGCACCGGCCCGCCGGACGCCGCGGAGGAGCCGCCCGCCACCACCGGGGACGACAGCCTCCCCGGCGCGCTGTCGGGTCTCCGGGCCGCGATCGGCGCGGCCCGGTATCCGCTCGCCCTGCCCTCCGCCGGGCCGGCCCGGCACACCGCCAGCGCCCTCACCGACCAGCTCGACGACTACCTGCTGCCCCGGCTCGCCCGGCTCGACGCGCCACTGCTCGTGGTGGTCGGCGGTTCCACCGGCGCGGGCAAGTCGACCCTGGTCAACAGCCTGGTCAAGGCCCGGGTCAGCGCTGCCGGCGTGCTCCGGCCGACCACCCGCTCACCGGTGCTGGTCTGCAACCCGGCCGACGCGGCCTGGTTCCGGCAGGGTGAGCTGCTGCCCGGGCTCACCCGCACCACCGAGCCGAGTGAGGACCCACGCTCCCTGCACCTGGTCACCGCCCCGGCGCTACCCGCCGGGCTGGCCTTCCTCGACGCGCCGGACATCGACTCGGTGGTCGACGCCAACCGGGCACTCGCCGGCCAGTTGCTCGCCGCAGCCGACCTCTGGCTGTTCGTCACCACCGCCGCCCGGTACGCCGACGCGGTGCCGTGGGAGCTGCTGCGCAGCGCCCGGGCCCGGGGTGCGGTGATCGCCATGGTGCTGGACCGGGTGCCCACGGAGGCCACTGACGAGATCTCCGCGCACCTGGCCGAGATGCTGACCGCACAGGACCTCGGCCGGGCGCCCCTGTTCGTGCTGCCGGAGACGTGGGTCGACGGTCAGGGGCTGCTGCCCGAGGGTGTCACCGCGCCGCTGGCCGAGTGGTTCGCGCGGCTGGCCGCCGACGCCGACGCCCGGGCGGCCGTGGTCCGGCAGACCCTGGACGGGGCGCTGGCCGCGCTGCACCCGGCCGTGGAGGAGCTGGCCGACGCCGCCGACGAGCAGGTCGCCGCCGCGGACGGTCTGGACGAGCGGGTCCGGGCCGCGTACCGGGGCGCCGAGCGGACCGTCGAGGAGGGCCTGCGGGACGGCCGCCTGCTCCGAGGCGAGGTGCTCGCCCGCTGGCAGGAGTTCGTCGGCACCGGGGAGCTGTTCCGCACCCTGGAGGCGCGGATCGGGCGGCTGCGGGATCGGGTGGTGGCAGCCGTCACCGGCCGGCCGGCGCCCGCCGCGGAGCTGCGCAACGCCATCGAGTCGCAGCTGGTCACGCTGCTGCGCGGGGTCGCCTCCGAGGCCGCCGAGTCGGCGTACACCGCGTGGAAGGCGCACCCGGCGGGGGCGGGGCTGCTCGATCCGGGGCTCGCCCATCCCAGCGACGACCTGCCCGAGCGCGCCGAGCGGATGGTCCGGGACTGGCAGCGCGGGGTGCTGGAGCTGGTCCGGGTCGAGGGCGGCGACAAGCGGTTCGTGGCCCGCACCGCCGCGTACGCGGTGAACGCCACCGGGCTCGCCGTGATGATCGCCGTGTTCGCCTCCACCGCGTTCATCCCCACCGGGCTGGAGGTGGCCACAGGGGCCGGCACCACCGTCGCGGCCCAGGCCGTACTCCAGGCGATCTTCGGCGACCAGGCCGTGCGTACGCTCGCCGCCAAGGCCCGTGCGGACCTGCTGGACCGGGTGCGGACGCTGCTCGACGCGGAGGCCGACCGCTTCCTGACCCGCACCGCCGACGCCCGCCCCGCCGCGGACGCCGGCGACGGGTTGCGCAGGGCCGCCGGCCGGGTCGAGCTGGCCCGGCACCGCAGCGGCCTGGCGACCGGCGGCGAGGAGGACTCCGGGTGAGCAACATCGCCGGCCGGGTACGCGAGGCGTTCCGGGGCGACCAGCGGATCGACCCCGATGAGCTGATCGCCCGCCTGGACGCGGTACGCCGGTTCCTGACCGCGGCGGACGGCCTGCTGCCGGACTCCGAACTCGTGCCCGCGCACACCCTGGTCGAGCGGGCCGGCACCCGGCTCGCCCTGTCCCGCGACCACACCGTGGTCGCCCTGGCCGGCGCCACCGGCAGCGGCAAGTCCAGCCTCTTCAACGCGTTGGCCCGGCTGGAGCTCTCGCCGGTCGGGGTCCGCCGCCCGACGACCGGCGTCACGCACGCCTGCGTGTGGGGGGCACTGGAGGGCGCCAACCGACTGCTCGACTGGATCGGCGTGCTGCCCCGGCACCGCTTCGTCCGCGAGAGCGCGCTGGACGCGGACGACGAGACCGCGCTGCACGGGCTGATCCTGCTCGACCTGCCCGACTTCGACTCGGTGCAGCGGGCCCACCGACTGGAGGTGGACCGGCTGCTCGGCCTTGTCGACCAGGTGGTCTGGGTGGTCGACCCGCAGAAGTACGCCGACCGGGTCATCCATGACAGCTACCTCCGCGAGTTCCACCGCCACCGGGACGTCACACTGGTCGTGCTCAACCAGGTCGACCGGCTGCCCCCGGCCGAGCTGCCCCGGGTCCTGGACGACCTGCGCCGGTTGCTCGACGCGGACGGGCTGACCGGCGTGCCGCTGCTGGCCACCACCGCAATCGACCCGGCCGGGATGGTCGGGCTGCGCACCGCGTT
Source organism: Micromonospora coriariae (assembly GCF_900091455.1). Lineage (NCBI taxonomy): Bacteria > Bacillati > Actinomycetota > Actinomycetes > Micromonosporales > Micromonosporaceae > Micromonospora > Micromonospora coriariae. Next base: position 2,577,810 of record NZ_LT607412.1, read on the forward strand.
GGAACGGACGGTCGCCGAGCGGCAGGCGGCGCTGCGGCGGCTCGCCGGCGACGTCGACACGGTGGTCGCCACGCTGGACGAGCTGGTCGGCTCGGCACGACCGGCGGGCGGGCCGGACGACGCGGCCGTCGCCGGGCTGAACCGGGCACTGGCCGGCGCGGCCGGCGTACCGGCGGTGAGCGAGGCGGTGGAGCAGGCGTACCGGCACCGGGCCGGCGCGGCCACCGGCTGGCCGGTGGTGCGGGGCTGGCGGCGGTTGCGGCCCGACCCGCTGCGCCGGCTGCACCTGCCAGGCCCGACCGGTGAGGCCACCGACCCGGCGGAGAGCCTGGTCGCGGCGACGTCGGTACCGGACCCGACGGCCGCCCAGCGCTCGGCGCTCGGGCTGGCCATCCGCGCGGTGGCCGATCGGGCCGCCGCCAACCTGCCGGCCGCCTGGCCGGCGGCGGTCACCTCCGCCGCCCGGTCCCACCTCGGCGACCTGCCGGACGCGCTGGACCGCGCGATCGCCGGCACCGACCTCGGCCTGGGCCGTCGACCCCTCTGGTGGCGCCTGGTCGGTGGTGTCCAGTGGCTGGTCACCCTGGCTGCCGTGGTCGGCCTGGGTTGGTTGGTGCTCGGGTACGCGCTGCGGGTGCTCGGCCTGCCCGCACTGGACAACCCGATGGTGGGGCAGGTGCCACTGCCCACGGTGCTGCTGCTCGGCGGCCTGCTGGCCGGGCTGCTGGTGGCGGCGCTGACCCGACCGGTGGTGCGCTGGGCCGCCCGGCGGGCACGGGCTCGCGCCAGGCAGCGGCTGACGCTCCGGGTCGCCGAGGTGGGCGAGGAGTACGTGCTCGCCCCGGTGCGGATCGTGCTCGCCTCGTACGCGCAGGCACGCGACGCGCTGCGGGATGCCGCCCGCCGCTGACGCCCCGCACGGCTCGCTACCCCTCTGCGCACCCGCCGAGCGGCGTAGGGTCGGAGCATGGCCACGCCTCAGACCCCCTACGACGCGGTGCTGCACGCCGCACGCGACGTGACCAAGCTGGAGTCGGCGCTGGACGCCGAGATGCTCGGCAGCGCGCTCCTGGGCAGCGTCTACGCGATCGCGGAGACCGACCGCGACACCGCCGTACGGGAGTTCGTCACCGGCTTCCTCGCCGCCACCGCCCGCCGCCGGATCGCGGCGGCGACCACCATTCGGCAGGTCTTCGCCGCGCTCATTCCCAACGCCGAGGGCACCGAACGGGTGCGCCCGGGCAGCCAGGCGCCGGCCTGGACCGGTCAGCTCGGCCGGGTGCACCTCACCGGCAGCTGGGCGTACGGCGACGTGTACGGCGACCAGACCTCCTACCTCGCCACCTTCGCCTACGACGACGCGGCCGGCGGCCCCGAGCACGCGCTGGTGGCCCTGGTCGACCACAACATCGGGATCACCAAGGACATCTTCGTCGGCGGGCCGGCGGAACGGATCCTGGACCAGGTCCGGCAGATGTGCGCGGACGACGAGTTGACCTGGTTCCGCACCGAGGACCCTGCCCAGCTGCGCGGCGAGGTGGCCCGCCACCTCGCCGTCACCGACGACCTGAGCGAGCTGCCCGGCGAGGGTTCGCTCGCCACCGACCGGGCACTTGTCGGCGCCCGGCTGGCGTTGCTGCCCACCGCCGCCGACCCGACCAGCCCGGCGGAGGTCGAGCCGCTCTCCGCCGCCGAGCGCACCGAGCTGGTCCGGCGGTTCCTGGCCGCGCCGGAGGCCGCCCGTTTCGGGCTGGACGCCGTCGACGGTCCGGAGCTGGCCTCGCTGCACTTCTGCCTGAGCCTGCTGCTGGACCATTCGGCGACCTTCCCGGACGCCGACCCGATGCGGTGGAGCCCGGCCGTGTCCGGGCTCTTCCTGCTCGACTGGGTGCACCGCCGGGCCGTGCTGGACATGGACGACGCGGCGATGCTGCCCCGCGTGCTGCGCGCCTGGGCCCGGTACGCGTCGCGCCAGCGTGGCCTGCCCGACACGGCCGCGACGCGCACGGACGAGGCGATCGAGGAGATGGTGCCGGAGTTCGCCCGCCTCTACTCGACCGGCGAGCGGCGCAGCCCGGCCACCGCGGCGGTGGCGCAGCTGATGGCCGACGGGGTCGACCCGGACGACCCGGCCGCACTGGACGCCTGGATCGAGGCGAACCGGCACCGTCTCGCGGACGACGGCGCCTGACGGCATCCCGGGCGGGCCGGCATGTCGCCGCCCGCCCGGGTCCGGTCAGCGGGGCCCGGTGACGCCCGGTCAGCGCAGCAGACCGAAGACCACCCCGGAGATCATTGCGCCGAGCACGCCGCCGGCCAGCACCTGCGGAACGGTGTGGTCCCGTAGCCGCACCCGGGCCCAGCCGACCACGCCCAGCAGTGGGGCGGTGACGAGCAGTTGGGTTCCGAAGGTCAGCACCAGGATGATCAGCGTGCCGGCGGCCACCGCCGAGTGGATCGACATCTTCCACCAGTGGCTCACCGACACGGCGACCACCAGCCCGACCAGCCCAGCCACCGCCAGTGCCAGCAACGGACGGGGTGCGCCGAGCACCGCGAGCAGGGCCAGACCGGCGGCGACCGAGCCGAGGCCGACCAGCAACGGCACCCGGCGCTGCTCCCGGCGACCGATGTGGTGGTCCGTGAGCCGACCACGGCGTACGCCGCCGACGATGTAGGCGAACGGAATGCCGGTGACGAAGAGCGTGGCGAGCAGACCCCACGCGAGGCCGTGACCGGCGCTGCGGGAGCTGTGCCAGCTCACGGTGACCATCAGCAACGACACCAGTACGGCGGGCGCGGTCAGCTCGGTGACCAGCCTGGCGACCCGCAACCCTGGCCCCGGCCGGGCGGTGACCGGGCGGAGTTTCGCACCGCCGCCCACGCCACCCCCTCCGGTACGCCCCTATCGCCGACCGCCGCCGGCACCGGGTGGGTCGCGCCTGATCGTCACCGTACCGCCGAGGACACCGTGGAGTACATGGGTCGCGTCAGCGGCGAGGGAGTGGCCGTGGGAGTCGGTCGGTCAGCCGGGAACGTCGGGGATGTCGCGACGGTCGGGCTGGGCCGGCTCGGCGATGAACCGGGCGTGGCGGGTGGCGTGGTCGTGGTGGCCGGCTCGGACAGGGTGCTGGTCGGCACGGCGGTCGGGGGGTCGGTCACTGTGGGCGTCGTCGGCGGGGTCGCCGTCGGGCTCGGCGTCGGGCTCGGCGTCGGGGTCGGGTCCGGGTCGGGCGGGCCGGTTGGCGGGGGCACCGGCGGCGGGCTGTGCGGGAGTGAAGCCGGGGGCGTGCTTCGGGTGGGCCTCGGCGAGGGTGGCGGGGGCAGCACGCGGACCGGCCCGGGATCGGCCCCGGTCGGCCCCCGGTCCGTCCGATCCTGGTCACGTCCGGGAGCCGCGGGCAGCCAGCCGGCGGTGGCGGTCGGACCGACGCCGGGCGTGGCGGGTGGTGGGAGCGCCGGCTGGCTGGTCGCCGGCACCGGGATGACCACCGGCCCGACCGACGGGGTCGGGATGAACGGGGTGCTGCTGTCCGGCAGCGCGGTGCTGCCCGGGGTTGCCGAGCCCGCGCTGATGGCGGCGAGGATGGGCATCGACGCGGTGCCCGCCAGCAGCGCGACGGTGAGCAGGTAGCCCCGGGAGGGGCCGCCGGCGCCGGGAGCGCGGTGCGCGCCGATCACCCGGCGGTACCCACCGGCCGACCGGTGCCGGCCGAGCGCGGGCGTGCCGGGACCGTCACCTGGCTCGTACACCGCATACCCCTTGTCGTCAGCCGTCGGAGGACGCGGAAGGACGTCGCCGGCTGAAGAACCACGGCAAATCACCCGATCGGCGCGTTCCTGCGGGAAACAGCGTCGCCCAGTTACCGTCCGTCAGCCAACCTCCACTGCGTGTCGACACGCGGAGATGGCCCGAACGGTGACGAACCATCGCCGTAACGCCTGGTTGGCACCGGAGGGCACGATGGCGACAAACAACCTCAAACAGGGGGCGGTCGGAATGCGGGGCGGGCGTACTGTGGGCGCGCTCACCTGCTCTGCGAATATGGAGCACGACGGCAACGCAGCCGCGACCTCCGCGCACCCTCGCGGCAGGCGCGGTTGAGCGCCGGCGCTCCCGAACCGGGTTCGGCCAGAATCCGGCTCACGCCGCGCGGCAACCCCCACCGGGGCTAGGCGCGGCCGCCAGGAACCGGTCCGGCAGCAGCCGGACAGGCGCACGAGTTGCGCGGCCGGGTGACCCCCCGGTGCCGACGCAGACACGACAGGGAGAGACGGATGGCAAAGGGCGACCCCGGGGGCACCACCCGCGGCAGGCGGGCAGCACCCCGCTCCAGGAAGAGCGCGGCCGGCGACCCCGAGCTGGTGCAGCTGCTCACCCCCGAAGGCGAGCGGATCGAGAGCGTCACCGGGCCGGACGGCAACGAGTATCGCGTCGACTTCACCGACGAGGAGTACCGCGGGCTCTACCGCGACCTCGTGCTGGTCCGCAAGCTCGACGCCGAGGCGACCGCGCTCCAGCGCCAGGGCGAGCTGGGCATCTGGGCCAGCCTGCTCGGCCAGGAGGCGGCGCAGGTCGGCTCCGGGCGGGCGCTGCGCACCCAGGACATGGCCTTCCCGACGTACCGGGAGCACGGCGTCCTCTACTGCCGCGGCATCGACCCGATCATGCCGCTCGGCCTGTTCCGCGGCGTCGACCAGGGCGGCTGGGACCCGAACGAGTTCAAGTTCAACATGTACACGATCGTGATCGGGGCGCAGACCCTGCATGCGACGGGCTACGCCATGGGCATCACCATGGACGGCAAGACCGGCACCGACGACGGTGAAGCGGTGATCGCCTACTTCGGCGACGGGGCCACCAGCCAGGGTGACGTCAACGAGGCGTTCGTCTGGGCCGGCGTGTTCAACGCGCCGATGGTCTTCTTCTGCCAGAACAACCAGTACGCGATCTCCGAGCCGCTGGAGCGGCAGACCCGGATCCCGCTCTACCAGCGGGCCGCCGGCTTCGGCTTCCCCGGCATCCGCGTGGACGGCAACGACGTGCTGGCCACGTACGCGGTCACCCGCACCGCGCTGGACAACGCGCGGCACGGGCAGGGCCCGAGCCTGATCGAGGCGTACACCTACCGGATGGGCGCGCACACCACCTCCGACGACCCGACCCGCTACCGGATCGCCAGCGAGGTCGAGGCGTGGCAGGCCAAGGACCCGATCGCCCGGGTCAAGGCCTTCCTGGAGAAGCAGCAGATCGCCGACGCGGACTTCTTCGCCGAGGTCGACGAGCAGGCTCGCCGCGAGTCGGTGCACCTGCGCGAGCGCGTGCTCGCCATGCCCAACCCCGAGCCGGTGACGATGTTCGACCACGTCTACCCGAACGGGTCTCCGCTGCTCGACGAGCAGCGCGCGCAGTTCAGCCGCTACATGGAGTCGTTCGAGGGGAGCGCCCACTGATGGCCACGGAGACGCTCACCCTCGGCAAGGCCCTCAACACCGGTCTGCGCCGCGCCCTGGAGAACGACCCCAAGGTCATCATCATGGGCGAGGACGTCGGCAAGCTCGGCGGCGTGTTCCGGATCACCGACGGGCTCCAGAAGGACTTCGGCGACCAGCGGGTGATCGACACGCCGCTGGCCGAATCCGGCATCATCGGCACCGCGGTCGGCCTGGCCATCCGTGGCTTCCGGCCGGTCTGCGAGATCCAGTTCGACGGCTTCGTCTACCCCGCGTACGACCAGATCGTGTCGCAGGTGGCGAAGATGCACTACCGCTCGCGCGGCAAGCTCAACATCCCCATGGTCATCCGGATTCCGTTCGGCGGCGGCATCGGCGCGGTCGAGCACCACTCCGAGTCGCCGGAGGCGTACTTCGCGCACACCGCCGGCCTGAAGGTGGTGTCCTGCGCCAACCCGCAGGACGCGTACGTGATGATCCAGCAGGCCATCGCCTCCGACGACCCGATCGTCTTCCTGGAGCCCAAGCGGCGCTACTGGGAGAAGGGGCAGGTCGACCTGGACGCGCCACTGTCCGACGCGTACCCGCTGCACTCGGCCCGGGTGGTCCGGCCCGGCACCGACGTGACCGTGCTGGCGTACGGGCCGATGGTCCGGACCTGCCTCGAGGCGGCGACCGCCGCCGCCGAGGACGGCCGGGAGCTGGAGGTCATCGACCTGCGCTCGCTCTCTCCGTTGGACCTGACGGCGGCGTACGAGTCGGTGAAGCGCACCGGCCGCGCAGTCGTGGTGCACGAGGCGCCGTCCAACATCGGCCTCGGCGCCGAACTGGCCGCGCGGATCACCGAGGAGTGCTTCTACTCCCTGGAGTCGCCGGTGCTGCGCGTGACCGGCTTCGACATCCCCTACCCGGCCGCCCGGGTGGAGGAGGAGTTCCTGCCCGACCTCGACCGGGTGCTCGACGCTGTCGACCGCACCTTCGGCTGGTGAGCGGCATGTCCCGGATCAAGACGTTCAACCTGCCGGACCTGGGCGAGGGGCTGACCGAGGGCGAGATCCTGACCTGGCTGGTCAAGGTCGGCGACACCATCGAACTGAACCAGCCGATTGTCGAGGTCGAGACGGCCAAGGCGGCGGTGGAGATTCCGGCGAAGTGGGCCGGGCAGGTTCAGGCGATCCACCACCCGGAGGGGACGACTGTCGAGGTCGGTTCCCCGATCATCGCGATCGACACCGACCCGGGCGCCGGCCCGCTGGACGCGCCGTCGACCACGGCCACGCCCGGCGGTGACCTGCCCACCCCGTCGGCGGCCTCGCTGGCAGCCGTCGAGGTGGCACCGGCCGAGGGCATGGTCGAGCCGGGTCTGATCGGCGGCCCCGCTCCGGGTGGGCGGACCGCTGTGCTGGTCGGCTACGGCCCGCGTACCACCGCCGCGAAGCGCCGGCCGCGCAAGGGTGCCGTCCCGGCTCAGGCCGCGGCGACGCCAGCTCCGGCGCCGGTCGCGCCGGCTCCGCAGCCGGTGGCCGCGCCGACGCCGGTCGCCGCGGCGACCGGTGGGCTGGTGCTCGCCAAGCCGCCGGTGCGCAAGCTCGCCAAGGATCTCGGGGTCGACCTGAGCACGCTGACCGGTTCGGGGCCGCTGGGCTCGATCACCCGGGAGGACGTGCAGCAGGCGGCGAACGGGGCCGTGGTGACGCCCGAGCCGATCAGGGCGACGTCGGTGGCGACGAGCGCGGCCAGCTTCGGCGCGGACCGCGAGCAGCGCATCCCGGTCAAGGGGGTACGCAAGCTCACCGCCGAGAACATGTCCCGCTCGGCGTTCACCGCCCCGCACGTGACGGAGTTCCTGACCGTCGACGTGACCCGGGCGATGAAGGCGCTGGACCGGCTGCGCGGCCGGCGGGAGTGGCGCGACGTCCGGGTTTCACCGCTGCTGCTGGTGGCGAAGGCAGTGCTACTGGCGGTCAAGCGACACCCGATGGTCAACTCGACCTGGGCCGGCGACGAGATCGTGGTCAAGGAGTACGTCAACCTCGGCATCGCGGCGGCCACCGAGCGTGGCCTCATCGTGCCGAACGTCAAGGACGCCGGCCGGCTCTCGCTACGCGAGCTGGCGGACGCCCTGAACGACCTGGTGCAGACGGCGAAGTCCGGACGGACCTCGCCGGCCGACATGTCCGGCGGCACCCTGACCATCACCAACGTGGGGGTGTTCGGGGTGGACACCGGGACGCCGATCCTGCCCCCGGGTGAGTCGGCGATCCTGGCCTTCGGCGCGGTGCGGGAGATGCCCTGGGTGCACAAGGGCAAGGTCAAGGCGCGTCAGGTCACCACGCTGGGGTTGAGCTTCGACCACCGGATCATCGACGGTGAGCTGGGCTCGAAGTTCCTGCGCGACATCGGCGACTTCCTCGCCGACCCGGAGGCGGCGCTGCTCGCCTGGACCTGATCGTCCGAACGCCAGCCACGGCCGGTGTGCCACGGGTTAACGCCCGGCACACCGGCCGTGTCCGTTGGGCGACGAAACCGCTGGTGAGTCGCCCTCCAGACCTTTGATTGTTAGGCGGGTGTCTCAGCTCACCTAATAATCGATGGAAGTTGCCCGGGTTCTGCGGTTGAATAGACGCATCAGGGGCCGACAACCGAATAGCCAGGAGGACACCCAATGAGCATGATCGAGCGAATCCGCAGCCACCGCGACGCCACCCGCCGCGCCCGTGCCATCGAGCACGCGCTGCGCTCGGCGAACTCGCCGGCGGTCCGCGAGGAACTCCTCATCATCGCCCAGCGTCACATGGGCTGACGCTCCACGACATTCCTCACCTCCTCCAGATCGATGGCCCGCCCGGCCCACCGGGCGGGCCATCGGCGTTTCCTCACCTCCCGGCACCGGGATTCCGCCGTGCCGCAGCGCCCGGTACGGTGGGCTTCGGTCGCCGCCCGCCGGCCCGGCACCGGCGGAGCCGATAGAAGCTGCTCGACACCGACCGGCCACGCGGAGTGACGACCGGTGCTCCTTGGACGCCCCGTGTGGCCAACGGATACGGTGCGGGGAGCCGGCACGGTGGTACGCCGGTGACGCCGGCAGCCATGCCGAGGAGACCGATCGGCACCGGCGGCCGACATGTGATGGAGGAGGCGCACCGATGACGTCCGAGGGCCCGCACCGCCCCGGCCAGGAGCCGGACGAGGTGTCACCGGGCGCCGGCGGACCGGCGCCGTACGGCGACCGCCCGGCGCAGCCGGACAACGGCTACAACGCCACCGGCCCCGATCTGGGCTGGGCACCCCCGCCGCCGACGCGGCCGAACCCGCCGGCCCCGGCATGGGCCGCCCAGTCGGAGCAGCAGCCGAACCCCGCCTGGGGTGCCGCCGCCGCGCCGCAGCCCACCGAGCCGGCGCAGCCCGCCTGGGCCACCGGCGGTGGCGCGAACGAGCCGCCGCAGCCGCCCGGCACCTGGACCGGCGCCGGTGGCCCACCCGACCACACGCAGCCCGCCCCGTGGGCCGCCCAGCAGCAGGGCTGGACGCCAGCCGAGCAGAGCGCACCCGGGTGGACCCCCGGGGCCACCGAGCAGCCCGAGTGGGCGCAGGCCCAGCCGGCCGCGCGGGGTGCCGCGCAGGTGCCGCCCGCCACCGCCGCCTGGCCGGCTCAGGACGACCCGTCCCGCTCCGGTGGCTGGAACGCCGACGCCCAACAGGACGACCCGGCCCGCTCCGGCGCTTGGGGCGGGGCGGCGCAGGCCAACCCGCCCGCCGGCGACTGGCGCGGCGGCGAGCCGCAGCAGTCCGAGTCGGCGCAGGCCGCCGGCTGGTCCGGCGGTGGCTCCGGTCAGCAGGACGACCAGGCCGGCTCCGCCGGTTGGGCCAACGGCACCGCCGGTCAGGCCGACCAGCCGGTGTGGACGCCGGCCGAGCAGTCCCCCCAGACCTGGGGTCAGGCCGCCGAGTCGACCGAGCAGCCGGCCCCCGGGTGGGGCCAGGCCGAGCCGGCCGCGGCCCGGGGCGCCGCTCAGGTACCGGCGCAGGCGCCGGCACCGAACTGGCCGAGTCAGGACGACCCGGCCCGCTCCGGCGGCTGGGCCGGCCAGCAGCAGCCGGCGCAGCCCAGCGGGTGGGGCGACGGCACCGACGTGAAGCAGGACGAGGCCGCGCAGCCCGCCGCCTGGGGTGGCGCCGAGGGCCGTCCGCAGCAGCCGGACTGGGTGCTCGCATCGCAGGACCAGCCGGCCGAGCGGCCGGAACCGGCGGAATGGACCCCCGAGGGGACCGCCACCCCGGCCCGGGCCAGCGCCAGCGTGCCCAGCAACGACGGGACGCCCGCCTGGGCCGCCGCCCCCGACAACGCCGCACAGGGCGGCGCCGGCGTGCCGGAGGCCCAGCCGTGGGCGCCCGGCGAGGTGTGGGGTCGCGCCGAGGCGGAAGCCTCCCAGTCCCGCGGTGACTGGGAGACGGGCCGGGGCGACGAGTCGCCGGTCTACCAGCCCGCTCCCGCGCCGGGCATCTCGCCCGCCAACGCGGTGCCACTGCCCCCGCAGGAGCAGCGCGTACCGGGGGCCAGCCTGGCTGCCGCACCACCGGCCAACTACGGGCCGCCGGCCCAGTACGGCCCAGCCTCGGAGCAGCCGGCGTACGCCGAGCGGGACAGCCCGGACGCCGCCGCGCAGTACGAGGCGGAGCCGGCCGGTTGGGGCCGCGCCGAGGAGGCTCCGGCGGCGGGCGCCGTGGTGCCCGCCCCGCGTACCTCCCCGGAGGCCGGAGCCGGCCGCGCGGTCGTACCGACGCCGGACGCCGAGTCGGCGGCCGGCGCGGCGGGTCGGGCGTCGGCGAGCGCCTCGGTGCCGTTGGCCAGCCGGGTGATGCCGCCCACCGACCAGGCCGTACGACCGGCCGGCGCGCCCGCGCCGCAGCCCCGTGTGTACGGCCGCCCGTCCCGACCCGAGCCGGATAACGAGCCGGAGCAGGCGGCGCCGGAGGCGTTCCAGACCGACCCGGGTCCGGAGCGCCAGAGCGCACCCGACTGGCAGAACGGCCCCGACCGACGGGCCGCACCCGACTGGCAGAACGGCCCGGAGCGACAGGGCGCTCCCGCATGGGGCGGCGAGGCCCCGGCCGAGCCGCGCTTCGACGACCGGGACGTGCCGGCTGCACCGAACGGGTTCGCTGAGGCGGCGTCTCCGCCCCCGGCGTTCCCGCCGGGTGTGCCGTCGTTCGTCGACACCCCGGGCAGCAACCGGCCGGTGAACGGGGTCCGGCCGCAGGCCGGCGCCGAGCGCCCGGCCGACCCGTTCGGCGCCCCCGGGTCACCGGCCGCCGGCACCGCCGCGGTGAACGGCACGCCGGGCTTCGGCGGCCCGAGTTTCGGCGGCCCGGGCTTCGGCGGACCGGCCAACGAGCCGGCACCGGGCGGCGGCTTCCCGCCGGCCTTCCCGCCGGCGCCCCAGCAGCTCGCACCATCGTGGGGCCAGCAAGCCGGTGAGTCGGACCAGGGCCGGTTCGACGCGTTCAAGCCGGACGCCGACCAGCCGAAGGTGGAGCCACCGACGCCGAAGGTGCGCAACGGCCGGGTGCTGGCGGCGGTGCTGATCGCCGCGGTGCTCATCCTGGCGGTGCCGCTCGGCCTGCTGATGCTGCTGGGCAAGTTCGGCGGGGACGACACGCCGGCCTTCGACCCGGCGGTCGGCACCTGCGTGAAGCAGTCCGGCCAGGGCGCCTCGGCGGTGGACTGTGGCGAGGCGGGCGCGTTCACCATCGTTTCCAAGGTGGATGCGAAGGACAAGTGCGCCGACCCGGCCCAGCCGCACGTGGTGCTGCCCGGTGACGGCATCAACCGGGTGCTCTGCCTCAAGCCGGCCACCAAGTAACGCGAACCGACGGCGGGGCCACGGGTATCCGTGGCCCCGCCGTCGTCGTCCCACCATCCGTGGGGGCGTACCCGCCCGGATCTCAGCGGCTCGCCCCCTCCGGCTGGCAGCGGGCCGGTGATCAGGCACGATGGGGGCATGAGCGCACGAGTACGGGCCCCCGAGCTGCGCGGTCGGGGCTGGCTGAACACCGGTGGACGCGATCTCAAGCTCGCCGACCTGCGCGGCAAGATCGTCCTGGCGGATTTTTGGACCTTCTGCTGCATCAACTGCCTGCATGTGCTCGACGAGTTGCGCCCGCTGGAGGAGAAGTACGGCGACGTGCTCGTCGTGATCGGCGTGCACTCGCCGAAGTTCGAGCATGAGAAGGACGCCGACGCGCTGGCCGCCGCCGTGGAGCGGTACGGGGTGCACCACCCCGTACTCGACGATCCCGAGATGGACATGTGGCAGCAGTACGCGGCCCGGGCCTGGCCGACCCTGTCGGTGATCGACCCGGAGGGGTACGTGGTGGCCACCATGGCCGGCGAGGGGCACGCCGAGGGGCTGGCCCGACTGATCGACGAGCTGATCGCCACCCACGAGGCCAAGGGCACCCTGCACCGGGGGGACGGCCCGTACGTCCCGCCGCCGGCACCGGAAACCGCGCTGCGCTTCCCGGGTAAGGCGGCGTTGCTGCCGAACGGCAACCTGCTGGTCTCCGACTCGGCCCGGCACTCGTTGGTCGAGGTCGACGCGGACGGCGAGACGCCGGTGCGCCGGATCGGCTCGGGTGAGCGGGGCCGGGCCGACGGGCTGGCCGCCGCAGCGACGTTCTCCGAGCCGCAGGGGGTGTGCCTGCTACCCACGCAGGTCGCCGAGGTGGTGGGCTACGACCTGGTGGTGGCCGACACGGTCAACCACCTGCTGCGCGGCGTACGGCTGGAGTCCGGCGAGGTGGTCACCGTGGCCGGCAGTGGGCGGCAGTGGCGCGCCTCGGTCGACGACCACCCCCACGACGCGCTCGCCGTCGACCTCTCCTCGCCGTGGGACCTGGCCTGGTACGACGACAAGCTGATCATCGCGATGGCCGGCATCCACCAGCTCTGGTGGTTCGATCCGATCAAGCGGACCGCCGGTATGTACGCCGGCACCACGGTCGAGGCGCTGCGCGACGGCCCGCTCGCCGAGGCGTGGATGGCGCAGCCGTCCGGCCTCTCCGTCTCCGCCGACGGCACGCGGCTCTGGATCGCCGACAGCGAGACCAGCGCCGTCCGGTACGTCGAGAACGGGGTGCTGGGCACCGCCGTCGGGCAGGGTCTGTTCGACTTCGGTCACGTGGACGGGCCGGCGGAGACGGCGCTGCTCCAGCACCCGCTGGGCGTGTGCGCGCTGCCGGACGACTCGGTGCTGATCGCGGACACCTACAACGGCGCGGTACGCCGCTTCGACCCGTCGACCGGCCAGGTGTCCACGGTCACCGACGGGCTGGCCGAGCCGAGCGACCTGGTGCTCACCCCGGACGGTGAGGTGCTGGTCGTGGAGTCCGCCGCGCACCGGCTGACCCGGCTGGCCCCGGGTTCGCTGTCGGCGGCCGGCGCCAGCACGGTGGACGGCCCCAGGCACCGCACCGAGCGCAAGCCCACCGACGTCGCGGCGGGTGAGGTCACCCTGGACATCGTCTTCACGCCCGCGCCGGGGCAGAAGCTGGACGAGACGTACGGGCCGTCGACCCGGCTGGTGGTCTCCGCGTCCCCGCCCGAGCTGCTGGTGGAGGGCGCCGGCACGGGCACCGAGCTGTCCCGCCGGCTGGTGCTCAACGGCGAGGTCACCGGTGGGGTGCTCCAGGTGACCGCCCAGGCGGCGACCTGCGACGCGGACGTCGAGCACGCGGCCTGCCACCTGACCCGCCAGGACTGGGGCGTCCCGGTCCGCGTGGTGGACGGCGCCGCGGCCCGGCTTCCGCTGGTGCTGCGCGGCCTCGACGCCTAGCTGTTAGGAAGGGCCCCTTGTACAACAAAATCCGATAAGAAGGGGCCCTTCCTTTCACGCGAACGGGGCTAGTGGGACTCCGGCGTCGATCAGCGTGGCGCGGACCAGCTCCGTGGCGGAGACCGCGCCGGGTGTGTCGCCGTGCACGCAGATCGAGTCCGCCGGGCAGGGAATGACTGTGCCGTCCACCGCCACCACGGTCCGTTCGGTGGCGATCCGTACCGCCCGTGTGGCCACCTCGTCCGGGTCGGTGATGAGCGCGCCGGGGGTGCCGCGGGGCACCAGCACCCCGTTGGGCAGGTAGCCGCGGTCGGCGAAGGCCTCGGCGACCACCGGCAGGCCGGCCCCGACGGCGAGCTGGGCGAGCGTGGTGCCGGGCATGCAGAGCACCGGCAGCTCGGGGTCGTGGCTGGTCACCGCGGCGACCACCGCCGCCGCCTGGGACTCGTCGGTGGCGGCCGCGTGGTAGAGCGCCCCGTGCGGCTTGAGGTAGCGGACCCGGGTGTTGAACAGCTGGCAGAACGCGCTGAGCGCCCCGAGCTGGTAGGTCACCTCGTCGCGTAGCTCGGCGAAGTCGTACGCGATGTGCCGCCGGCCGAAGCCGGCCAGGTCCCGGTAGCCGACCTGCGCGCCGACCGCCACCCCGCGCCGTGCCGCGCCCTCGCAGACCCGCCGCATCGTGGACGGGTCGCCGCCGTGGAAGCCGCAGGCGACGTTGGCGGACGTCACCAGGTCCAGCAGGGCCTCGTCGTCGCCGAGTCGCCAGATGCCGAATCCCTCGCCCAGGTCAGCGTTGAGGTCCATGGAATCTGACGGTAGTACCTGGCCGGGCCTGCGCGAGCGGGGTCACGTCGGGGACCACCCCGATGACGGGGTATCCGCCGGTGGTGGGGTGGTCGGCGAGGAAGATCAGGGGTTGCCCGTCCGCCGGCACCTGCACCGCGCCGAGCACGATGCCCTCGCTGGGCAGTTCGCCGGCGACCGCGCGGGGCAGCGGCGCGCCGGCGAGCCGCGCGCCGACCCGGTTGCTCACCGGGCTGACGGTGTACGCGGTGCCGAGCAGCCGGTCGAACGCGGTCGGGGTGAACCAGTCGTCGCGGGGGCCCCGGTGCAGAGCCAGGTGCAGCTCCGGAAGAGGTGCGGGGCCGACCGTCAGGTCCACCGGCGCGGGCTCGCCGACCGGTTCGCCGAGCGGCAACCGGTCACCGTCACGCAGCGGTGACGGCCCCAGCCCGGAGAGGGTGTCGGTGGCCCGGCTGCCGAGCACCGCCGGCACGTCGATCCCGCCCGCCACGGCCAGCCAGCTCCGTACGCCCCGACGCGCCGGGCCGATCCGCAGCACCGTTCCGGCGGGCACGGTGAGCGGGCGTCCGGTGTCGCCGGGTCGGTCGCCGGCACGGATCGGCGCCTCGGCTCCGGTGACCGCAACGGTGGTGGCCCGGGTCAGCCGCAGCACGCAGCCGGTCAACGTGATCTCCAGGCCGGCGGCCTCTTCCGGGTTGCCGACCAGGCGGTTGGCGAGCCGCAGGGCGGCCGGGTCGAGGGCCCCGGACCGGGGTACGCCCAGGTGCGCCCAGCCGGGCCGGCCCAGGTCCTGCACGGTGGTGAGCGCGCCGGCGCGGAGCACCTCGATCTCGGCGGGACGGGTCACGCCGCCGCCATCCGGACCCGCGTGCCTGGGCCCAGCCGGGCGGGCGGGTCGGCGTGGACGTCGAAGAGGACCAGCTCGGTTCGACCGACCAGCAGCCAGCCGCCGGGGGACGCGCTCGGGTAGATGCCGGCGTACGGGCCGGCCAGGGCGACCGAGCCGGCCGGCACGCGGGGGCGGGGGGTGGCCAGCCGGGGCAGCGCCAACTCGGCGGGCAGCCCGGTCAGGTAGGGGAACCCGGGGGCGAAGCCGCAGAAGGCGACCCGGAACGGGGTGCCGGTCAACCGGCGCAGTACGGCCGGCAGGTCGGTCCCCCAGTGCTCGGCGACCGCCGGCAGGTCGGGCCCGTCAAAGACGACCGGGACGACGACCTCGCCAGATTCCCGCTCGCGCATCCGTTCCGCCGCGCCTTCGGCGTCGTTGACGGCGGCGGAGACCGTTGGTGCCCAACGGGACAGCAGTTGGGCCGTGGCGGTCGGGTCGGGCAGGCCGTCGAGCAGGACGGTGCTGGCGGCCGGCACGATCTCGACGGCGGTCAGCTCGCCCCGCTCGCGGCGGCGCCACAGCTCGGCCCGCCACGCGTCGACGAGGGCGACCTGGGCCACGTCGGCGGGCGCGGAGCAGTCGAGCAGCAGGGCGTGCGCCCCGGCGGGTCGGATCCGCATCCGCTCATCCTCGCCGATGCCGTGTCGCCGGGGTGTTCACAGGGACGGTGCCGGGCGTCACCAGCGCGACTACTTGCAAGTAACCTACGGTGCCGTAACCTGATGTCGTGACCACCTCCGCCCCGCTTCGACTGAAGCCGGTCGACATCGGTAAGCCCCGGATGCGCGGCTGGCTGCACACGTACGCCTTCTTCGTCGCCCTGGTCTGCGGCATCGTGCTGTGCTCGATCGCCGCCACCCGACCGGGGTGGGCACCCCTGGTGAGCTGCGTCATCTACAGCCTGACCGTCTGTGGGCTCTTCGGCACCAGCGCGCTGTACCACCGTCGCGTGTGGTCGGAGCGCGGCTACCAGGTGATGCGCCGGATGGACCATTCGATGATCTTCGTGTTCATCGCCGGCACGTACACGCCGTTCTGCGCTCTGCTGCTCGCGCCGCGGCCGGCCACCGTGATGCTGGCCCTGGTCTGGGGTGGCGCGCTGGCCGGCGTGGCGCTCAAGATGGTCTGGCCGCACGCCCCGCGCTGGGTTTCCGCGCCGCTCTACCTGGCGCTCGGCTGGGTGTCGGTGGCCATGCTGCCGGAGATCCTGCACGGGGGTGGCGTCGCGGCGCTGGTGCTGCTGGCCGTCGGCGGCGCGATCTACAGCGTCGGCGCGGTCTTCTACGCGTTGCGCCGGCCCAACCCGTGGCCGACCGTCTTCGGTCATCACGAGTTCTTCCACGCCTGCACCCTGCTGGCCGCGCTCTGCCACCACATCGCGATCTACTTCGCGTTGTTCGCCTGACCGCGACCGGCAGAAGACGAGCCGGGGCCCCGCGACGCTGCGGGACCCCGGAGTGCGCGATCGTGGGTCAGACCGGCCGGCCCGGCCGGCGCACCTCGCGGTACTCCCGCATGACCCGGTCATCCTGGACCGGCACCACACGGTCCGCCACGACGCGGTCCTCGCGAACCGGCGCGGCGACCACCGTGCGGCGGCGGCTGTTCCAGAAGTAGAGGGTGACGAGCAGGCCGGCGACGCCGGCCAGCATCAGCACCCAGCCAACCACGGCCAGGTTGAGCCAGCCCAGGTCGGCCTCCACGGCGAATGCGAAGATCGCGCCCAATGCGATCAGGAAGATGCTGCCACCAATGCCCATGTCTCGCTCCTCGGCTCTAACCTGGCGTACGTCCCGCCGCGGCCGTCGGTAGGGGTGCGGCATCCATCGACTTACCCCGGCACGGAGATCGCCAATCGGGCAAGCTGGGGGCATGACGGACGCCCATCCCGAGACACGGACTCTGGTGCTGCTCCGGCACGCGAAGGCCGAGCAGGGCGGCGAAGGGACGGACGACGCCCACCGGCCGCTCTGTGCGCGGGGGCACGCCGACGCGGCGGCGGCCGGTGCCTGGCTCGCCCACCACGGGCTGCTGCCCGACGTGGTGATCTGCTCGACGGCGTTACGCACCCGGCAGACCTGGCACGGGGTGGCGATGGGGATGACCGGTTCGCCACCGGAGGGCGGCCCAGCCGGTCCCCGCCCGACCGTCCGCTACGAGCCCGGCGCGTACGACGCCCATCCGGAGGAGTTGTTGGCGCTGGTCCGCACCATCGACGCGGCAGCACGGACGGCGTTGCTGATCGCCCACAATCCGGGCATCTCGCTGCTCTCCGCGTTTCTCGATCCGGAGGGGGCGGACGCGGAGGGGTTGCGGACCACCGAACTGGCGGTGCACCGAGGCACGCTGAGCTGGACGGAGCTGGCTGCGGCTCGGGCGCCGATCACCGCACGGCACGTCGCACGCGGCTGAGCCACCCGCCGAATGCTCGACGGGTGGCCCGGGCGTACGCGGCTCAGGAGGGTGGCGCGGTCGGCGGCGGCGGATCGGGCGGCGGCGGCATCATCGCCGTCGGGTGCGAGAGCCGGTTCTCCTCGACGATGAGGGTTCGGGCCCTCTTGCGCCGGTCCTGCCAGAACCAGAGCGTGGTCAGCAGTACGGCCAGCCCGGCCAGGATGAACACCCAGCCGACCGCGCGCAGGTCTATCCACCAGACGTTGGCTCGTATCGCGAAGGTCAGGATGGCGCCGATCGCGATGAGAAAGATCCCGCTTCCTACACCCATGTGCGCTGCACTCCCCCGTGCGGTGGCTCTGGGCGTTCCCTGTCGTGACCACGCGACGGTTACCCGCCCCGCCGCCGGCCTACCGGGGTCGGGCCACCGAATAGCGGCACCGGTACGGGCAGCGCGACGGCCGGCGGGACAGGTGCCCCGCCGGCCGTCGGCGTCGGATGGCGCTTGGAACCTTCAGGCGTGCCGAGGCACGCTCAGAAGGCCTCCTCCGGCAGGTCCATGATGTCGAGGTCCGCGCCCTCGATGATGCGCCGGTCCGCGCCGATGCGCGGCAGCACCTCGCGGGCGAAGAACCGGGCAGCCGCCACCTTGCCGGTGTAGAACGCCTTGTCGGTCGCGGAGACCTCACCGGCCAGCGCCGTCAGCGCCACGTCGGCCTGCTTCTGGAGCAACCAGCCGACCACCAGGTCGCCGATGGCCAGCAGGAACCGCCGGCTGCTGAGCCCGACCTTGTAGAGGGCGCGGGTGTCGCCGCCCTGCGCCTCACCCAGCCAGCCGGTCAGCACGCCGAGCATGTTCTGGATCTCGGCGAGCGCCTTGCCGAGCGCCTGCCGCTCCTCCTTGAGCTGGCCGTTGCCCGCCTCGGAGGAGATGAACTCCTGGATCTCGCCGGCGACCGCCATCAGCGCCTTGCCGTTGTCCCGGACGATCTTGCGGAAGATCAGGTCCAGGCTCTGGATGGCGGTGGTGCCCTCGTACAAGGTGTCGATCTTGGCGTCCCGGACGTACTGCTCCAGCGGGTAGTCCTGGAGGAAGCCGGAGCCGCCGAAGGTCTGCAGCGCCTCGTGCCCGAGCAGCTCGTACGCCCGCTCCGAACCGACACCCTTGACCAGCGGCAGCAGCAGGTCGTTGACCCGCTTGGCCAGCTTGGTGGCCTTCTCGTCGCCGGCCGCCTCGGCGATGGCGACCCGGTCCTGCCAGGTGGCGGTGTAGAGGACCAGGGCGCGCAGGCCCTCCGCGTACGACTTCTGCAGCAGCAGCGAGCGGCGCACGTCGGGGTGGTGGGTGATCGTGACGCGCGGCGCGGTCTTGTCGGCCTGCTGGATCAGGTCGGCGCCCTGCACCCGGTTCTTCGCGTACTCCAGGGCGTTGAGGTAGCCGGTGGAGAGGGTGGCGATCGCCTTGGTGCCGACCATCATCCGGGCGTACTCGATGATCATGAACATCTGGCGGATGCCGTCGTGCTTGTCGCCCAGCAGCCAGCCCTTGGCCGGCACACCGTGCTCGCCGAAGGTCACCTCGCAGGTGTTGGAGACCTTCAGGCCCATCTTGTGCTCGACGTTCGTGGCGTAGACGCCGTTGCGCTCGCCCAGCTCGCCGGTGCTCTCGTCGAAGTGGTACTTCGGCACCACGAAGAGCGACAGGCCCTTTGTGCCCGGGCCGCCGACACCCTCGACGCCCACCGGGCGGGCCAGCACGTAGTGGACGATGTTGTCGGTCAGGTCGTGCTCGCCCGAGGTGATGAAGCGCTTCACGCCCTCGATGTGCCACGAGCCGTCCGGCTGCTGGATGGCCCGGGTGCGGCCGGCACCCACGTCCGAGCCGGCATCCGGCTCGGTGAGCACCATCGTGGAGCCCCACTGCTTGTCGATGAAGAGCTTGGCCCACTTCTTCTGCCGCTCGGTGCCCTCGACGTGCAGCACGTGCGCGAAGGACGGGCCGGAGGCGTACATCCAGACCGGGGCGTTCGACCCGAGCACCAGCTCGGCGAGGGCCCACCAGAGAGCACGCGGCGCGTTGGTGCCGCCCAGCTCGGGCGGCAGGTCCAGCCGCCAGAACTCGGAGTCCATGAACGCCTGGTAGGACTTCTTGAACGACTCCGGCAGCGGTGCGGTGTGCGTGGCCGGATCGAAGACCGGCGGATTGCGGTCACTGTCCGTGTAGCTGGCGGCCAGATCCTCGCGGGCGAGTCGGTCGACCTCGGCGAGGAAACTACGGGCCGTGTCGGTGTCGAGTTCCGAGTACGGCTCCTGGCCGAACGCCCGGTCAGCCCCGAAGACCTCGAACAGGTTGAATTCGAGGTCCCGGAGGTTGCTCTTGTAGTGGGTCATGCTCACTGGCCCCGCTTCCGGACAGGTGTTACCGATCAGTAACCCCGACTCTATTACTCGCGGGTAGCCAGCGACAAGCCGATCGCCCGAGTGACGGGCATTACACACCCCGGCGCCGCACCCGCGTCCGGCCGAGAAGTCAGCTCTCGGCGGCGCCGACCTCCCAGCTCGGCACGGCCGCCGCCGCGCCGGTCCGCGCGCCGGCGTACTCCATCAGGACCAGGGCGATGTCGTCGTCGAGCCGGCCGTGCACCCACTCGACCAGAGCCGTCTCCAGCGAGGCAAGCCCGTCGGCGACTGTGCCGTGCCCGAGCAGTCGCCAGGCCCGGTCCGCGGTCGGGAAGAACTCGCCGTCCCGCCGGGCCTCACCGAGACCGTCGGTGAACAACAGCAGCCGGTCGCCGGGCTCGAGGCGTTCCACCCGCGGACGGACCACCGGCATGAACCCGAGCGGAGGCGCCGGCGCGGGCGGCTCCAGCGGGATCACCGCGCCCCGGCGCAGCAGCAGCGGCGGAGGATGCCCGCAGTTGACGATGGTGAGCGTGCCGCCACGCTCCTCCACCAGAGCCGCTGTCACGAAGTCCTCGTCACCGACGTTGCGGGCCACCGCGCGGTCCAGATCGGCCACCACGGCGCGCAGGTCGGCCCGCTCGTACGCCACGTGCCGGTAGGAGCCGAGGACGATGCTGGCCAACCGGACCGCGTCCAGGCCCTTGCCGCGCACGTCACCGATGATCATGCGAACCCCGTAGGGCGTGTCGATCGCCTCGTACAGGTCCCCACCGATCTCGGCCGTCGCGGTGGAGGAGATGTAGCGGCCGGCCACCGACAGCGTGCCGACCTGCGGGCCGAGCGGACGCAGCACCGCCTGCTGGGCCACCGAGGCGAGCTTGGTCAACTCGGCGATCTGCACCGCCTGCCGCTGCCGAACCCAGGCCACCGCCATCGCCAGCCCGGTGGCGAACGCGACCCCGACCACGTTGACCGAGGTGACCAGCGACATCTCCGGCTCGATCAGGGCGAAGCCGGCCCCGATCAGGGTCGCCGCCGCGCCCACCCCCAGCACCACCTGCCACGCCGCCAGCGCGGCAGCCAGGACCGGGGCGGCCGCCAGCAGTGCGACGTAGTGCGCGGGCCGGCCGTCCGCCAGCTCCACCGCCGAGACGATCGCGAGCAGAACGAGGGCCGCGCCGAGGCCGGCGCGGGATCCGGGGCTCAGCGGGCGACGGCCCGACTGGAGGAGTCGCGTGGGTACGAGGGACAGCATGCCTGATCCGCGTGAACGGGTGAATGAACCTGACCCGTCGTCCGAGGAGGTTCTGTCCGGCTGGCGCGGGTGTCCGGCCGGAACGGCATTGCCCGCTCCGCTCAGCCGAGGACCTCGTACCTGACGGTGAGCGCGCCCACGTCGACCGAGGCGATGGTGGCGAACGCGGCCCGCGAGAGGTCCAGGCAGCGGCCGTCGATGAACGGGCCACGGTCGTTGATCCGTACCACGACCGACTTGCCACTGGCCGGATTCGTCACCCGGACCTTTGTGTTGAACGGAAGGGTCTTGTGGGCCGCGGTCAGCTCGTTCGGGTTGAACGACTCGCCGTTGGCGGTGAGCTGCCCGTCGGAGTAGAAGGAGGCGCCGCACGAGCCGCTCTCCAGCACCTTCGCGGCCGCGGCCTTCTTCTTCGCGGTCGGACTCGGCTTCGGCGTCGCGGTACGGGTCTTGTTCCGGGAGGCGGCCTGCGGCGACCGGCTGGACGACGGGCTGGCCGTCACGCTCGGCGAGGCGCTGGCACTCGGGGCCGGGGAGCTGGCGGCGGGGCTGCTGGCGGCGACGGTCGGAGCGAACTCGATGGTGGCCTGCCCCGGCTGCGCGGAGCCCGAGGTCAGCTGCACGGCCCCGACGGTGCCCCCGACGGCGAGGGCCACGCCGACCGCCGCGGTGGCCGCGATGCCCGCCGGGGAGGAGAAGATGCGGGTACGGGAGTGCCTGCCTGCCACCGGCCCGGTCCTTTCGTCGACTGAACAAACCGGGTCGGACCGTAACGAGTGAAGCACTTCCGAAGTCAACGTGATCATCGTGGTATGCCCGTATTTGCGCTGGTACGTGTAGCCGATCATCCGAGCCCGGATGGGCCGGCCGGCCCGGGTGCCCGCACGCCGGACGCGCGTACCGCAGGATGGACCGGTGCCCGCTGAGCTGACCGAACGCCTCGCCGCCCTGTTCCGGTGGATCGACCCCGGGCCGGGCACCAGCCACCTGGTCAGCGACATCTCCGGTTGGTGGCGGGACCCGGCCGTGCTGGCCGAGCTGGGACCGGCCCTGGTGGCGCCGTACCGGTCCGTCCGGCCGACCGTGGTGCTCGCCCCCGCGGTCACCGGGCTGCTGCTCGGGCCGCTGGCCGCCACCGCCCTCGGAGTCGGCTTCGTGGCCGCGCACAAGCCTGGCGACGGCCGGCTGCCGGCCGGGCCGCTCACCTGGGCGCAGAGCCCGCCGGACTACCGGGGCCGGCAGGTCGACCTGGCCGTGCGGGACCGGCACCTCGGCCCGGGCGACCGGGTCCTGGTGGTGGACGACTGGGTGCGCACCGGGGCGCAGATCCGCGCCCTCCACGACATCTGCGCGGCGCGCGGAGCCGAGGTGCTGGGCAGCGCCGTGGTGGCCGTCGACTGCCCGCCCGACGTCGCGACCGCACTCCGGATCACCGGCCTGATCAGCGGCGCCGATCTGCCGTCTTGACCTGAACCAAGCTTCACCTCCGACGATCGACGCATGGACGACGGGATCCTCGACGAGGCGTACGAACGACTGCACCGCACCGGCCCCGAATACGAGGGCTGGCTGACCAACCACGGGCCGATGGCCGTCGAGGCGCTGGCCCGGCACGGGCACCAGCAACGGGTGCACCGCTGGCTCGACGACTACCTCGGTCGCCTCGATGAGCTGCCCCGTGGGCTGCGCCCGATCGACGACTGGCGGGCGACGCTGGGCGACGCGAAGCGGGCCGGTGACTGGCTGGCGTACTTCGACCGGGAATTGCGCGAACGCCCGTGGCGGGAGGTGCTCGGCACCTGGTGGCCGCGGCTGCTGCCCGGCATCGCCGCCGGCGCCACCCACGGCGTGATCCGGGTCGGGCATGCCGTACGCGCGCTCGAGCCGGCGGGCGCGAACCCGCAGCGGCTCGCCGAACTGGGCCAGGCCCTCGGCTACTGGGCCGCCCGCTGGCAGCCGGTCCCAGGAGCGGACCGACTGCTCGACCCGGCCGCCTCGGTCGGCGACGTCGCTGCCGAGGCGGGCGGGCCGGGCACCGACGAGGTGGACGTGGATGCCGCGTTGGCCGGGCTGCCCCGGATCGACGACCAGTCCGGGGGCATCCTGGCCCGGCTGGGCCGGCTACCGGGCGTACCTCGATGGGAGCCGGCACTCGCGGCGCTGCGCCCCGCGCGGAGCCCGGCCCAGGCGGAGCGGGGGCTCGCCGCGCTGGTACACCGGGCCGGCCTGGACTACCTGCGCTTCGGGCACGCCGCGCCGGTCATGCTGGTGCACGCGGTCACCGCGCCGACAGCGGTGCTGCGTACCCTGCCGGCACTCGATCGGGCGCTCTGGGCGCCGAGCCTCGCCGCGGCCTGGGCCGCGACGGCGGCCGTGACCTCGGTGTACGCCCCGAACGACGGGATGGCGCCGCCGACCGTGCCCGCAGCCACCCCGGCGGAGGTCTTCGCCCGGGCAGCCCGCCACGGTGACGAGCACGTGGTCAAGCTGGCCGACGCTGTGCTCGACGCGCACGCGGCCACCGGCGACGAGCGGCTGCTCACCGCCGCCGGCTACGCCGGTCAGCTGATCTGACCAGGGCCCGGCATATTGCGGCGGCGGTACGGGTCGCGCTGGCCTAGCCTCGGCAGGATGTGGCCTCGGATCGGTGAACTGCGCACCCTCGCCCTCGGCACCCCCGGCGAGCTGCGGGCGACCTTGAACACCCTGGTGCTGGCCGGCGTGAAGACCGCCACGGCCGGCCGGCTCGCCGAGTACGCGGAGGAGGGCGAGGAGCTGGAGCGGGTCGGCGAGCGGCTGGCGCTGGTCGACGACGACGACGCGCTGGCCGGCGTCGTGGAGATCACCGGCGTCGAGGTGGTCCGTTTCGCCGACGTGCCCTGGGACTTCGCCCGCGCCGAGGGTGAGGGTGACCGCTCGATCGAGGAGTGGCGCGCCGGACACTCGGCCTACTGGGCGCGACTGGGCACCCCGGTCGACGACGACAGCCCGATCGTCTGCCTCCGCCTACGGCTGGTGTCCGGCGGCGAGGGCGGGGTGGCCAGCGGCGACCTCGGCACCTGACCCGGCTGTCGCTGGCGACGTGGTCTCACCGGTGGCGCTGCGGCCCCGCTGCCGGCTCAGCCGCGCAGCCCCGGCAGCAGCCGGGTCGCCACGTCCGCCAGGACTGCCTCATCGCCGGCGTACCAACTGCTGGCCCGCGGCCAGTGCGTCACCACGTCGGTGAAGCCGAGGTCAGCGGCCCGGCCGACCTGGTCGGCGAAGAACTGCGCGCTGCGGAGCGAGAAGACCGGCGCCGCGTCCAGCGAGAGATACCGGTCCAGGGTGGCCGGATCACGGCCGGCCTCATCCAGCGTCCGGTCCATCCGCGCGGACAGCGCCGACACCGTGCCCCACCAGCCCTCCACGTCGTCCGCGTCGGTGCCGGTGGTCACCCAGCCCTGGCCGAACCGGGCCACCAGCCGCATCGACCGCGGCCCGTTGGCGGCCACCACGAACGGCACCCGGGGCTGCTGGACGCAACCAGGATTGTTGCGGGCGTCCACCGCCGCGAACCAGTCACCACGCCAGGTGGTGCCGTCCTCCCGCAGGATCAGATCCAGCAGTTCGGTGAACTCGGCGAACCGGTCGACCCGCTGACGCGGCGGCAGCGTCTCGCCACCCAGCACCGCCGAGTCGAAGCCGATGCCGCCCGCGCCCAGGCCGAGCAGCAGCCGGCCGTCCGAGACGTCGTCGACCGTGGTGATCTGGCGGGCGAACGCCGCCGGGTGCCGGAAGTTCGGCGACGCCACCAGGGTGCCCAGCCGGATCCGGGAGGTGACCGTGGCGGCGGCGGTCAGCGTGGTCATCGAGTCGAACCACGGGCCGTCCACCAGGTCCCGCCAACCCAGGTGGTCGTACGTCCAGGCGTGGTCGAAGCCCCACTCGTCGGCCTGCCGCCAGCGACGCTGCGACTCCGCCCAGCGCTGGTCCGGCAGGATCACGATGCCAATTCGCATGATCGCCAGCCTAGCCGGGGGCACCACGGACACCCGGCTTTCGCTACCGTTCTCCGATGGACCTACGGTCGAGTCGGGCCGACACGGTACGAGCATTCGGCACCATGTCGCTGGTGGCTGGCTTCCTGACTTCGCTGCTCACCATGCCGTCCGACTACGACGGGCTCAGGCCGCAGATCCTCGCCGCCCTCCTCGTCCTGACGGGCATCGGTCTGCGGATCGAGGCGGCGATCATCGACCGTAAGTCGTAGTCCCACCGTCGCTGGCCGGCCCGGGCGTCCGGATCTTCACAGTGATCGCCTGGCGGCTGACCCTGCTGCCGTACCGCGGAGAGCAGTCTCACGCACTGACCTGTCGCGCTGTGATTCACGTCACTCCGTTGCCCTGTAGGAAGTTCTCCGGCGGCTCCGACCCATCGGCGAGCGGGCACCCGAACGGGTGTCGCCCGAGGAGAGGAACAAGGCGAGATGACGAAGGTGACCGCACAGGTGTCCGTGTCGCTGGACGGGTTCTACGCCGGCCCGCAGTTCGCTGGCGACGGCGACTGGATGGACTCGGCCGAGAGCGCCAAGTTCTTCCGGGTCACCCGCTGGGTGACCGATGCCGCGGCGTGGCGCGAGCGACAGGGCTTCGCCGGCGGCGAGCAGGACACCAACTCGGAGGTGGTCGCCGAGTCGTTCGGGGCGGCCGGCGCGTACGTGATGGGGCGGCGGATGGCCGACGGGGGTGAGGCGCCCTGGGGCGAGGAGCCGCCGTTTCGCGCGCCGGTCTTCGTCGTCACACACCGCCCCCGCGAGCCCCTGCTGCGCGGCGGTGGCACCAGTTTCACCTACGTCACCGATGGCGTGGCCAGTGCGGTCGAGCAGGCGCGCGCCGCGGCCGGCGGCAAGGACGTGGCGGTGGCCGGTGGCGGCAGCCTCGTGCGGCAGGTGCTCAAGGCCGGCCTGCTCGACCAGTTGGAGCTGCACGTCGTACCGGTCGTGCTCGGCACCGGCCTCCGGCTGTTCGACGCGGACCTCGACCTCGGCGAGAAGGAGGCGATCGAGCTGACGCCTACCCGGGTCATCCACACACCGCAGGTCACCCACATCCGGTACGCGGTGCGCGGTCGCGCCCCGCTCGTGCTCGACGACCGGGGCAGCGGCGGCGGCCCGACGGTGACCGGCCGAGTGCGGTAGCCGGCACCTACAGGCGGGACAGCACCAGCAGCCGGTTGCCGTCCGGGTCTTCGACCCGGGCGGACCGCTCACCCCACGGCTGGTCGACCGGCTCCTCGGTGACGGCCGCACCAGCGGCCCGCAGCGTGCCCACGGCCTCGTCGCAGTCGTCGGCGTAGACGCACAGTTCCCAGCGGTGGACGCTGGAAGGGCCGCCGGCCTTCGGGTCGGCGGCCAGGCCCAGTTCGCTGTTGCCCAGCCGGAGTGCGACGAACTCCGGGTCGCCGTCATCCGGGAACCGGTAGGTCTGCTCGAAGCCGACGACACCCCGATAGAACGCGATCAGTCTTGGCAGGTCGGGCGTAGTCACGATCGGGAACGCTTCGGTGAACACGGAACCACCTCCAAACCGGACACTAGCCGGTAGGGGCCCAGCCGCATCGATCTCGGCGACTCCCGGATGCCCGACCCCGCTCAGCCTCGGTCGATCCGCTTGTGCTTGGAACGGCTGGTGAACCTGGCGCCGCCGCTGCTCTGCACGCCGGCCCGCCGCGGCACCCCACGCCGGTGGATGGCGGGTCTGGCCGCCGGGCACTTGAACACGCGGCTGGCTCCCCGTGCCCGGAACCATCTCCGGAACGGGATGCGGGAGAGGGCCAGGGGAACCGCCACGACCAGGATCACGAACCCGGCCGCGCCGATGACACCTTGGATGCGGCCGCGGTGTCCGTTGAGCTCGTCGAAGTCGGTGACGAAGTCGCTCGGATCGGCAGGGTTCACCCAGATCGGCACCACGTCACCGGTTGGCAGACACACCTCGAAGCAGCCCATCTCCTGCTCGTACGTCCGGCCGGCCGTCTCGTACCGGAGATACATGGTGGTGGAGCTGCCACCCCGCTTGCTCACCCGGTCGTAGACGACGGCCCGCGCCGGTACACCTTCGGCCCGCAGTTCGGTCTTCCAGTCGTCGAGCGCGTGCTGCGTGTGCAGCGGCAGCCAGAGCAGCGCAGCTCCGGTTACCACAAGCAACACGCACCCGAGGGTCACCCAGACCGGGCGCCTCAGCGTCATGATCAGGCGGCTCATCGGCTCATCGTGCCGCTCCGACGCAAAGCGCACGCCACTGTCGCGGCGACGTCGCCGAAACCGCCTTGTCGTACTGCTGGCCCGTGTCTACGGTGCAGTGATGCTCTCGCGGATGCTGGCGGTGACCTTCGATGCGCACGACCCCGCTCGCCTGGCGCAGTTCTGGGCCGGAATGCTCGGCCGGGAGGTCGTCGGAGGCGCCGGTGGTGCGCTCCTGCCCGGCGATGACACTCAGCTCGGCCTCCAGTTCGTTCCGAGCCGCACGACGAAGGTGGGGCCGAACCGCATGCACCTTCACCTGACCAGCGCCAGCGACGCCGACCAGCAGCACAAGGTGGCGACGGCACTGGGGCTCGGCGGCGCGCACCTCGACGTCGGGCAGCGCCCCGAGGAGGGGCACGTCGTCCTCGCCGACCCCGAGGGCAACGAGTTCTGCGTGGTCGAGTCGGGCAACGGCTTCCTCGCCGGGTGCGGCCTGCTCGGGGAGGTCGCCTGCGACGGCACCCGAGAGGTCGGCCTCTTCTGGAGCGAGGCGCTGGGCTGGCCGCTGGTGTGGGACCAGGACGAGGAGACCGCGATCCAGTCACCGCACGGCGGCACGAAGGTCGCGTGGGGAGGCCCGCCCCTGGCCCCGAAAACGGCGAGGAACCGACAGCGCTTCGACCTCGCCCCGGCCGGTGGCGATCAGCAAGCGGAGGTCGACCGGCTGGTCGCCCTCGGGGCCACCCGGCTCGAGGTCGCTGCGGACGGCGCCGTCGTGCTGGCCGATCCCGACGGCAACGAGTTCAGCGTCAGAGGCCGCTGACCACATCGCGGCCGCCCCGACCCTGGCCCGGCCCCTCAGGCGCTGCTGGCGACAACACCGGCTGAGGCCCCGGCCAGGAATCTGTCCTGAGCTGGGGCCTCACGGTGGAGCGGGTGACAGGGCGGTAACGGAGGTGAACGACGCCGTTTTGGAATCGGCGCTCGTCGAGGAGCGCGAAGTCGGTGCGTACGCCAGTAGGCAGCCCCGGCTTGCCGCCTCCGACGGCCGCGGGCCAGACGAACAACTGGCACTCGTCGACCAGGCCGGCCCGCATGGCTTGCGCCGCCAGGTTGGCGCCTCCAACGGTGATATCACTGCTGGCAGTGGCCTTCAGCTGGTGTACGACGGCGGGGTCGAAACGGCGCTCCAAGCTGGTGGCGGCCGTTGACACCGCGGCGAGAGTCGTGGAGTAGACGACCTTGTTCGCCGCTTGCCAGGCGTTCGCGAAGTCAGCCATGAGGCCGGACTGCGCGGCTAGAGCAGCGTCGGTTTCCCAGACAGCCATCGTTTCGTACAGGCACCGCCCGTAAAGGAGAGTACCCACCGACCGCAGGAGGTTGGTGGTGAACGTGAATACCTCGTCGTCGCGTGCGAACCAGTCGAAGGCTCCACTTTCGTCCTCGATATAGCCGTCAAGCGACACGTTGGTCACGTAGATCAGCTTGGCCATGCCCCCACCTCCCGGTGCACGTAGGACCCGATTGGGATGTCACCTTCGCCTGCCACGCCTCGGCTCAAGCCTCAGTCGACGAGTGACGATCTCATCCCTGCAAGACGCGCCGCGGCTTGAACCGGCGAACCTCCTGCGGCCAGCCGCATGCCTCCGCGATTTTGCCGGCCCACATCCGGGCGGTCGCCTCATCCGGCACGTCCACGATGGTCAGGCCACCCAAGAACTCCTTGCTCTCGACATAGGGCCCGTCGGTGAAGACCATCGCACCGCTTGTGGCGTCTGCGCTGAAGACCGGGCCGTCCTCTTCCTCCAGGCCCCCGGCGAAGACGAATGCCCCGGCGGCCTTGATCTCATCAACAACCGCCCTGGCGAGTGGACCGCGCCCGAGGAACCACTCCTCGGTGTGGTCACCCACCCACTGCTGATTGAAGTAGATGAGGTACTCAGGCATGTCCGCTCCCTCTGATCGTCCCCGGACCCGACGTCCGTCTCTGCATACGCTACGAACGGCATCCGGCAGATCCGACACTCTCCAGCTTGATTTCTGTCAACCGGCACTCCGACGGGGTGATCCGCTCGCGCACGCCGGGATCGTCGGCCTGCGTCTCAGCCAGGCACCGCAGGGCCATGGGCTCTCCCGTGTCCGGGAGCAGGATGCGAACGCTGACGGACTCGGGCGTGAGTAGCCCGGCACGGATCTCGTCGAGCGGCTCGGCCTGTGCGCGAACGAATGCGCCGCTTGGCCCGTGGATGGCCCGTCAGGCGCTGCTGGCCGCAACAACATCGAAGGCCCTGGCTGGGACTGTCGTCCTGACCAGGGCCTTTCGCATGGAGCGGGTGACGGGAATCGAACCCGCACTGTCAGCCTGGGAATTGCCGATCTCCGGCAGGCCACCGGCTTGACGGCCTGGTCTCGGCAGTCTCGCGTGGCCTCGACTGGCCCCTGCTGTCCTCGCCCAATGGCATGCTAATGGCACGCCGGGTTCTTGCCCCGGCCGCCGGCCCGGTCCCGCCTAGTCCCGGTCCTACGCCGCTCGATAACTCGCTCCGTACCTGCGCTTGCATCCCCGGTCTATCCTGCTGGCGTCCTCGCCCCTGCCGGCTGTGCGGCTACGGTGGGATAACCCTCACTTGTGGCCATCGTCTACTCGGCTCGTGACGAGCGAGCCGAGCCAGTGAGATCTCGATGGTGACTCTGCGAGGGTTGCGTCGCCATATGCCGTTGAGCAGGTCGTCCAGCCCGAGTGGCGCGCAGACGTGGAGGGTGTCGGCATGGTCGAGTCTCACTGCCACACAGGTAGCGGTTTCGGGCCAGGTGGCTACGGCTTCCGCAATGGAGTTGAGCGCCGCTACGGGAGCAGCATTGAACACGCCCTCGTACCAGGTGTGCACAGCGGCTTGGTTGGTCGCCTCCCAGGGGACCAGCGGTTCCCGGTTGCCAACAACAATGACGCCCCCTCGGTCTCGCCGTTGTCCTTTATCCTCGTGGCCCGTGACCTTCGCACAGCAACTACAGGACTACTCCGACGCTTGCCGCTGGGTCGGTGACCTCGCCACCGCTACTCAGAGCCCTCAGCTTGACGCCCGGACTCCCTGTGAAGACTTCGACGTCCGAAGCCTCCTGGGACACCTACTCGGCACCGCGCACCGCTCGCTCGCCACAGCCCGAGGCGTTTCGACACGAGGGATTCCCCATGTGATCACCGATGTTGTCGATGACAAGCTGGCGTTGACCTACGCCGACTTGGCCAAGACGATCCGTGAGGAGTGGTCGGGGCTGACTGCTGCCGACACCGTCGTTGCTCCGTGGGGGCCGTGCACCGCGTTGGAGGCCGCTCAGGGCTTCACCGTCGAAACGGTCACCCACGGATGGGACCTGGCCGTGGCCACCGGACAGCCGAGCGAGGCACCCAAGCGGATCGCCGATCGCTGTCTTGAGTACGTCGCGGCTGTCATCCCGGATCGGCTACGCGGCGTCATGTACGGCGCTCCGGTCGTCGGAGTTGAGAACGTGTCCGCGACAGAACAGCTCGCTCATCTCCTTGGCCACAAGCGCATCGGAAACGGATGACTCGCGAACCCGCGCCTCGGCCGCATCCACCCGTCAAGACGTTCGTAGGGAAATCACGTGGGCGCCGGGTAACGGTTGCGGATCTCCTCGTCGGGCAGTCGTAGACCTTCCAGCCTCACTGCACCAGGCGCTGCGGGTGGACCGGAATAAGCCCGATGAGTCGGCCGTCAACGCGGGCAAGACCAAGGGCAAGCCGGGCAAGAAGTCCGGCAGCAAGAAGGGCAAGAAGCGGTCGGCGGATCGGGACGGGGCCGGCGATGACCAGGGCTAATGGCACGCTAATGGCACACGGCATGATCGCTTGCCTTGGAACATCGAAGGCCCTGGCTGGGACTGTCGTCCTGGCCAGGGCCTCGATCGTGGAGCGGGTGACGGGAATCGAACCCGCACTGTCAGCTTGGGAAGCTGATGTTCTGCCATTGAACTACACCCGCGAGCGGCACCACTGTACCTGAGTCACCCAGCCGGTGCACCCAGGCACCCCACCCCCACGTGGCGGTCGACCACCGGCCCCGTCGCGGAGGTTCGCCATCGCTCGCTGAGCTGCCGCTCGCGGAAAGTAGTTTCCTTGTGACAAGATATGGTCGTTCTCAAATGCATCGATGGCTTGTAACGTCTGCCACACGTTGCCAGCCACGGCGTGACACACCCCCTGCCACGCCGCCAGAAAGAGGTGGGCCCATGGGACTCCGTCCCAGCCTGCTGACCCGGCGTGCCGCCGGAGTCGCGTCGACGACCCTCGCGCTGCTGCTCAGCACCGCCGCCGTGGGCGTCGTTCCGGCTGCCTCGGCATTCTCCGCAGCCCCCGGCGGCGCCTGCGTGGAGCCGACCGACAGCCACGCCAACGCCCGGATGAAACCCGGTGCCGCGGCCAAGCACGAACCGAACGAACTGACCGCGAAGCAGGTACGCGAGCGGGACGCGGACCTCGCCGCGGCGCTGCGCGAGCGCGCCACCTTCCGAACCGGAGCCGGCGCCACGGCGCTGGCCACAGTCACCATCCCGGTGGTGGTGCACGTGATCCAGGAGAACAGCACCCGCGCCGGCGGCAACATCCCGGACTCGCTGATCACCGCCCAGATCAACGTGCTCAACCAGGCATACTCCGGCGCCACCGGCGGCGCGGCCACCGCGTTCGCCTTCCGGCTCGACGCGATCAACCGGGTGACGAACCCAGCCTGGTACCCGATCGTGGACGGCTCGTCGGCCGAGCGGTCGATGAAGTCGTCGTTGCGGGTCGGCGGCAAGAACACGCTCAACATCTACCTGGGCGAGTTGAGCGATGACCTGCTGGGCTGGGCGACGTTCCCGCAGCGGAAGCTGAACAGCATGGACGGCGTGGTCGTGCTGAGCGAGTCACTGCCGGGCGGCACCGCCACCAACTACAACCAGGGCGACACCGGCACCCACGAGGTGGGCCACTGGCTGAACCTCTACCACACCTTCCAGGGCGGATGCGGTGGCTCGGGTGACAGCGTCAGCGACACCCCGGCCGAGGCGTCACCGGCGTACGAGTGCCCGACCGGGCGGAACACCTGCTCGGCTGCGGGGCTGGACCCGATCACCAACTTCATGGACTACACCTACGACTCGTGCCTGTACCAGTTCACGCCGGGACAGGCCAGCCGCATGCTGACCGCGTGGAACGCGTACCGGGCGGCGTAGCTTCCCGCGTACCACCGGTGCCGGCTCCGTCACGACGGAGCCGGCACCGGTGGCTTTCCCCAGGACCCGGCCGCGATCAGGCCGCCGAGCGTTGGACGTCACGGTTGCGGCGGGCAGGGCGGGTCTGCGGTACGGAGGTTGGGCCGGCCGCCGCGGGCGGGGCGTGCGGGTCAAGCCAGACCTGGACGGCCGGCCGGCCTGGCGCACCACCCGTGATGCCCATGCCGTGCTGGTCGCGGCGGGTCAGCATCGCCACGTCGACGGTGAACTCGAACAGCCGCCAGTCGACCTGCGGCTCGGCCCGGGCGCTCTGCGCCAGCCGCGCCACCCGGGTCGGATCGGTCACCGGCCAGGCGTGCCCCGCCACGTATGCCTCGTCGTCGCTCTCCTCCGGCGGGAACGAGTGCAGCGCGTAACGGCCATCCCGTTCGAGGTCACGGCGCTTCGGAGAGTCGATCACGAAGCAGAACAGACCCTCGTCGGTGATGACCGGGGAGACCGGGTGGACCCGGGGCCCGCCGTCGGCGCGGACAGTGGCCAGATAGCCGAAGCCCGGCCCGTACTGCTGGAGGAGAACGCGGATCCCGTCGGCGAGTCGGGGCTCGTCGGCGGCGAATTCGGACCAGGAAGCCATGCGAGCATTCTATCGAACAAATGTACGACCAGCGACCTCGACGCGCTGGTCAACCGCACCGAATCCCGCCCCCGCGGCGAACGCCGCTATGGTGGTCCGATGCTGCTCTCCGACCGCGACCTGGTCTCCGAGATCAAGGCCGGCACGCTGGGCCTGGAGCCGTTCGAGCCCACCCTGGTCCAACCGTCCAGCATCGACGTACGACTCGACCGGCTGTTCCGGGTCTTCAACAACCATCTCTACACCCACATCGACCCGGCCATGCAGCAGGACGACCTCACCTCGGTCGTCGAGGTGCCCGACGGCGAGCCGTTCGTGCTGCACCCGGGCGAGTTCGTGCTCGCCTCGACGCTGGAGGTGATCTCGCTGGGCGACCAGCTCGCCGGCCGACTGGAGGGCAAGTCGAGCCTGGGCCGGCTCGGTCTGCTCACGCACTCCACCGCCGGGTTCATCGACCCGGGCTTCTCCGGGCACGTGACGCTGGAGCTGTCCAACGTGGCGAACCTGCCGATCACCCTCTGGCCGGGCATGAAGATCGGTCAGCTCTGCATCTTCCGGCTCTCCTCGCCGGCCGAGCACCCGTACGGCTCGGTGGTGTACGGCTCGCGCTACCAGGGTCAGCGTGGCCCGACCCCGAGCCGCGCCTGGCAGCACTGGCGCACCTGGCCCACCCGCTGAGGCCGTAACGGCGACGGGCCCGCCGCGAAGAATCGCGACGGGCCCATCGGTCACCCGGGATCAGCCCGGGCGGCCGTAGCTGTGGATCGGGCCGTCGTCGACCTTCTTCATCTTGATCGGTTGACCGGCCTGCGAGGCGTGCACGACCCAGCCGTTGCCCACGTACATCCCGACGTGGTGGATGTCGCTGTAGTAGAAGACCAGGTCACCGGCACGTAGGTCGGCCCGGCTGACGTTCTTGGTCACCCGGCTCTGCTGGGCGGCGTTGTGCGGCAGCGACACACCGGCCTTGGCCCAGGCGGCCAGCATCAGCCCGGAGCAGTCGTACGAGTTCGGACCCTCGGCACCCCAGACGTACGGCTTGCCGATCTGCGCGCAGGCGAACTTGACCGCCACGCCGGCGCCGCCGCCGGGGTAGCTGGCCGGGCAGGGCGCCGGACGCAGCGGGCCGCCGCCACCGTTGCCGTAGACCTTGAGGCGCAGCTTCTGCAGGCGGTCGATCTCGTCGTTGATCTGCTTCTTCTTGGCCGCCAACTGGGCCTCGGTCCGGGTCAGCTGGGCCACCATCTCGTCCAGTGGCGCCTTCTGCCGGGCCAACTCGTCACGCAGGTCGGCCACCTGCCGCACGTCCTGCTGCTGGTCGTGCGCGAACCGGTCGAGCATCTCGAGCTGCCCGACCAACTCGCTGGGCGACCGGCCACCCAGCACGGCGTTGACGGTGGAGACGTTCTCGCCCTTGTACGCGCGGACAGCCAGGGAGCTGACCTTGTCCATCGCAGCGTCGACCTGGCGCTCCAGCGGGGCGATCCGGGCCGCCAGAGCGTTGGCCTGCTTGCGCTTCGCGGCCAGGTCGGCCCGGGTGGCGTTGTGCCGTTCGATGATCGGTTCGAGCTTGTTCCAGTCGGCGTCGATCTGGCGCTCGATCTCGGCGACGGAGGGGTCGGCGTGGGCCGCCGTGGCGCTGCCGGTCAGGACGACGGCAACGCCGACCAGGGCGGCGAGGGCGGTGGTGAAGCGGGACCAGCGTGGACGCGGCACGATCGACGTCAGGCCGGCTGACGCCGACCGTTCGGACGACGGCCGCGGGGCATGGTGAGCCACCGGGTTCCGTACTCCTTCTTCCTGACCGCCTACCGGGTTAGCTGACGGGTTCGGGCGGGAAGGTGGACGCCCTACCGCAGTGGCTGCGGATTCACCCCGGGAAACCTGGGTCCCCGGCTCGCTCGGAAGCGATTCGGCGGTGTCGGTCCGTTACCGCCCGGCTGGGCGGAGCTGCTGTCGGCCCGACGAATGACCAGAGTAGAGACGACCGTTACCGATCCGCAACCGGTGTGGCCGTGACACTCCGTACCGATTGCCGGGGGCGACGACCGCCGACGAAGGTTTCCTTCCACGAACGTCGACAGGTGGAAAGGTATTGACGCGAGCCCCGGGCGGGGCGAAGGTGGCCTCACTTCGCCCTTCAGATCTAGGGGGTTCGATGCACCGTCCAACCCTGTCCACCGGCCGGCGCGCCCTGCTCGCCGCCACCGTGGTCGCCGCCGCGACCGCGGTTCCCCTACCCGCCGGCCCAGCCGTGGCCGCACCCACCGCCGACCGCCAGCAGCAGTACGCCGCCGCGGCGACCGAGTACGGCGTACCGGCCGACGTGCTGCTCGGCGTCTCCTATCTGGAGTCGCGCTGGGACAGCAACGCCGGCACGCCGAGCACCAGCGGCGGCTACGGCCCGATGCACCTGACCGACGCCCGGCACGTGGCCGCCCTACCGGGGCGCGGCCACCACGACGCCGGCACCGAGGACCCGCGCGGCGACGACTCCCGCCCCGCACGGGAGATGGCACCCCGACCCACCGAGGATCCCGCGCCGCCCGCCGCCGCGTTGCAGACCGTGGACGCCGCCGCCGCACTGACCGGCGCCGCCCCCGAGTCGCTGCGCACCGACCCGAGGGTCAACATCCGTGGCGGCGCGGCACTGCTGGCCTCGTACCAGCGGGAACTGGGCGCGCCGGTGGGCGCCGGCACCGACCCGGCAGCCTGGTACGGCGCTGTGGCCCGCTACGCCGGCGCGGACAGCGCGGACGCCGCGGCGGCCTTCGCCGACGAGGTGTTCACGACCATCGGCACCGGTGAGTCCCGGGTGACCGACGACGGCCAGCGGATCACGCTGCCGGCCCGGGCGATCCAACCGCAGCGCTCCTGGCTGGACCGCCTCGGGCTGCGCCGGCTCGCCCGCCCGGACGGGCTGGAGTGCCCCCGGACCATCTCCTGCGAGTGGATCCCGGCGCCGTACGAGGCGTTCGGCGCCGGGGACTACGGCAACCACGACCTCTCCGACCGACCCGGCCGGCAGAAGATCGAGTACATCGTCATCCACGACACCGAGGCGAGCTGGGCGACCACGCTGCAACTCGTCCAGGACCCCACCTACGTGAGCTGGCACTACTCGCTGCGCTCGGTGGACGGGCACATCGCCCAGCACGTGAAGACCAAGGACGTCGGCTGGCACGCCGGCAACTGGTACGTCAACGCCAAGTCGATCGGGCTGGAGCACGAGGGCTTCGCCGCGCAGGGCACCTGGTACACCGAGGCGATGTACCGGACCTCCGCCAAACTGGTCCGGCACCTCGCCCTGCGGCTGGGGATCCCGCTGGACCGCCAGCACATCATCGGCCACGACAACGTGTCCGGCACAGTCGCCTCCACCGTGCGCGGGATGCACTGGGACCCGGGCCCGTACTGGGACTGGACGCACTACTTCACGCTGCTGCACGCGCCGCGGCTGGACACCGGCACTCCGGCCACCGGACTGGTCCGGATCGACCCGGACTACGCCACCAACCAGCCGGCGTTCACCGGCTGTGTCACCGCCGGTGTGCCGTGCGCGCCGCGCGGCTCGTCGTCGGTGGTGCTGCGCAGCGCGCCGTCCGCGGACGCGCCGTTGGTCAACGACATCGCACTGCGCCCCGACGGCACCCCTAACACGATGGAGGTGTCGGACCACGGCGCCCGGGCCTCCGCCGGCCAGACGTACGCTCTCGCCGGTCGGCAGGGGGACTGGACGGCGATCTGGTATCTCGGGCAGCGCGCCTGGTTCCACAACCCGGCATCCGCGCCCACCGCCAGCTGGACCGTCGGCGTGGTGGCCACCCCGAAGCCCGGACGGGCCACCATCCCGGTGTACGGGCGGGCGTACCCGGAGGAGGCCGCGTACCCGGCCGGAGTGCCCTACCAGCCGATCTCGCCGCTCCAGTACACCCTGGCGGCCGGCCAGCGGTACGCCGTGGGCGCGGTGTTGCCGGGCGAGTACTACCGGGCCACCACGTTCGACGGCTCCTCGCCGGGCGACTGGACGGTCATCCGCGGCCAGAACCGGTACGCGCAGATCCAGTTCGGTCACCGGATCATGTACGTCGACCTCGCCGACGTGCAGCTCCTGCCGTCCCCGGTGGGCGCACCCCGCTGAACCGTTGAACGGCACGAGGCCCCCGGTCGTTCGACCGGGGGCCTCGTCGTGACTGCTGCTGGATCAGCCGGGTCTGCGGAACCCGGCGACCGGCATGTAGTTGATGCTGGCCACCTGCACCGGCTTGCCGGCGCGTGGCGCGTGCACCATCTTGTCGTTACCCAGATACAGGCCGACATGGTGCAGGTCGCTGAAGAAGAAGACCAGGTCACCGGGGCGGGCGTCGGCCCGCGAGATGGCCTTGCCCTCGTGCCACTGGTCACCCGTGTGGTGGGTCAGGCTGATCCCGGCCGCCTTGTAGGCGTACTGGGTCAGGCCCGAGCAGTCGAACGAGTTCGGGCCGGTGGCGCCCCAGACGTAGGGATCGCCGACCTGCTGGCAGGCGGTCTTGATCGCCTTCTGGGCGGCCGCGTTGGCCACCCCGTTGATGGTCGGGCAGCCCTCGGTCTTGATCGTCGTCTTCGGCAGCGAGGCCTCGAGACGCTTGATCTCGCCGTCGATCTGCTTCTTCTTCGCCGCCAGCTCGTTCTGCTGCTTGGTCTGGGTGGCGATCAGCGCGTCCAGCTTCTGCTTCTGGCCGTCGTACTTGGCCCGTACGGCCAGCACGCCCTCGACCTCCTTGCGCTCCCGCGCGGCCAGCCGGTCCAGGACCGTGAGCTGCTCGGTGAGCGTGTCCGGCTTGGCGCTGACCAGCAACGCGCCGATGTCGTGGGAGGGACCCGACATGTAGTACCGGGAGGCGAGGTCACCGACCCGGTTGAGCGCCAGCTCGCTCTGCAGCGCCAGCGGCTCGATCTTCTTCTGCAGTTCGGATGACTTCTTCCGGTTGGCCTTCAGCTGCGACCGCACCTTGTTGTACTGCTCGATGGTGGGCTCCAACTGCTCCCACTGCTTGTCGATCTGCGCCTCGATCTCGTCGACCGAGGGCGCGGCCTGCACGGGCGCGGAGAGCACGCCGGCGCCGACCGCGGCGGCGGCGACCAGGACGAGTAGACGGTGGGCGACCCGGCGCAGACCGCCCGGCCGAGCGGGCAGTCCCGGGGCGTGACGATGAGGGGGCATGGTTGCCACCGGCACCGACTCCTTTGCAACCGACCGCCGGGCGCCTCGCGTGAGGGAAGGGCCGAGGCAGACGACCCACAGCGGTCGGTGCCCCACATTAGGGAAGCGCAGCACCGGAATCAAGGCGGGAGGCGTCACCGTCACTGTCACGCAACCGCTTGCACACCAAGGGTATTGGCCCGTCACCCAACTATCGCGGTCAATACGTCGTCGAGCGTGACCACACCGAGCGGGCGCCGGCCGTCGCTGACCAGCACCATGTGCCTCCGCTCGCGGCGCATGGCCAGCAGCAGGTCGGCGAGCGTACGCTCCGGCGGCACCACCGCCAGCGGCCGGTAGACCTCCGCCGGCACCGGTGCCCGGCGGGCATGCCCCGAGTACCCGAGCACGTCCTTGACGTGCACGAAACCGAGCACCCGCCGGGTGGACCGCTGCACCACCGGGAACCGGGACCGGCCGGTGCGGGTCGCCAGCACCTCCAGCGACGCGGGCGAGACGTCCTCGGCCACCGTCACGACCGTCGACCACGGCTGCCACGCGTCCGCGGCGGTCCGGGTGTGCAGGGCCAGGGCGCCGGTGATCCGGGCGTGCTGCTCCGCGTCGAGCAGCCCCTCGGTGCGCGCCTGGGAGACCAGCCCCGCCAACTCCTCCGCGGTGAAGACCGTCTTCACCGCCTCGGACGCCTCGACCCGCCAGACCGCGAGGACCCGCCGGGCCGCCCACTTCATCGCCAGCAGCAGCGGCTTGGTGGCCACGCAGAACGCCAGCATGGCCGGACCGAGCCAGAGCGCGGAGAGTTCCGGACCGGCCAGCGTGATGTTCTTCGGCACCATCTCGCCGACCACCGTGTGCAGGAAGACCACCACGCCCAACGCCAGCACGAACGCCACCGGGTGCACCGCCCGCTCGGGCAGGCCGGCCGCGTGGAACGGCGACTCCAACAGGTGGGCCAGCGCGGGCTCGGCGATCGCACCGAGACCCAGGGAGCAGACCGTGATGCCGAGCTGCGCCCCAGCGATCATCAGGGGGATCTGGTTCATCGCCGACAGCGCCCAGCGGGCCCGCTTCGAGCCGGCGGCCAGCGGCTCGATCACCGTCCGCCGGGACGCGATGAGCGCGAACTCGCTACCCACGAAGAACCCGTTGCCGAGCAGCAGCAGCACGGTCACCAGCAGCTCAGGCATCGTCGTCCGGTTCCGCCGGGCGCAGCACCCGGACCTGCTCGATCCGGTGCCGTTCCACCTCCACCACTGTGAACTCCCAGCCGCCGGCCTCGACCGTCTCGCCGGCCAGCGGGATGTGCCCGAGCCGGGCCATCAGGTAGCCGGCCAGCGTCTCGTACGGCCCCTCGGGCAGCCGGAAGCCGGTCTGCTCGGCCAGCTCGTCGGAGCGCAGCACCCCGTCGACCAGCACGGTGCGCTCCCCGCCCGGCACGGTCAACTCGACCGGGCCGGCGTCGTCCACGCTGGCCGGATCGAACTCGTCGGCGATCTCCCCGACCAGCTCCTCGACCAGGTCCTCGATGGTCACCACGCCGTCCGTGCCGCCGTACTCGTCGACCACGATGGCCAGGTCGGCCCCGGCGGCCTTCAGCGCGGCAAGCACGCCGTCCAGGTCCAGGCTCTCCGGCACGTACACCGGCTCGCGGGCCACCGAGCCGACAGTGGTCGACGCCCGGGCGGCCAGTGGAACCCCGAGCGCGTCCGGCACCCCCGCCACACCGGTGACCAGGTCCAGGGTCTCCTCGTACACCGGGAACCGGGTCCGCCCGGTCTCCCGGGACAGCTCCAGCAACTCGGCCACCGTGGCCGTGGCGCGCAGCGCCACCACGTCCACCCGGGGGGTCATCGCCTCCGCCGCCCGCTTGTCGCCGAAGCGGATGGTGCGGCGCAGCAGCATCGCGGTGTCCGTCGGCAGTGCCCCCGCCCGGGCGGAGATGGCCGCCAGCAGGCCCAGCTCCTCCGGTGATCGGGCGCTCCGAAGCTCCTCCTGCGGCTCCACCCCGAGCGCCCGGACGAGCCGGTTCGCCGAACCGTTGAGCCCCCGGATCACCCAGCCGAACGTCCGGGAGAAGGAGTGCATGGGGCCGGCGGTCGCCAGCGCGGCCGGCATCGGCCGGGCCAGCGCCGCGTTCTTGGGTACCAGTTCGCCGAAGAGCATGGAGATCAGAGTCGCCAGGGCCAGCGCCAGGAACGGGGTGAACCGCTCCGTGCTGTCCCCGGCCACCGGGCGCAGCAGCGGGGTGAAGACGCGGGCCAGGGCCGGCTCGGCCAGGTAGCCCGTGAGCAGCGCGGTGATGGTGATGCCGAGCTGCGCCCCGGAGAGCTGGAAGGAGAGCTCGCGCAGCGCTGTGCGTACCGTCAGGGCGGCCTCGTCGCCGGCGGCGGCCCGGCGGTCGATCTCCGCGCGATCGACCGTGACCAGGGCGAACTCGGCCGCGACGAAGAACGCGTTGCCGGCGGTCAGCGCAGCGAAGCCGACCAGGGGCAGCAGCGTGGCCAGGACAATCCCGTCGATGTTCGCCTCACCTCGGCGAGATTGTGCCACGGCGGGTGCCCGGCCACCGGCCGGGACGGCCGGCCGGTGGCTCTGTGCGGTACGCGGCTCAGCCGCCGACCGGCGCGGCCTCCTTGCCGCCCTGTGGCTGCTCCGGCTTGACCGAGCGGAGCAGCACGCTGGCCACGTCGATCACCTCGACCTGCTCGCCGGCGCCCTTGCCGTTCACCCCGTCGTTGAGCATCGTCGAGCAGAACGGGCAGCCGACGGCGACCGTCTTCGCCCCGGTGGCCATGGCCTCCTCGACCCGGTCCACGTTGATCCGCTTGC
Source organism: Micromonospora coriariae (assembly GCF_900091455.1). Taxonomy (NCBI): domain Bacteria; kingdom Bacillati; phylum Actinomycetota; class Actinomycetes; order Micromonosporales; family Micromonosporaceae; genus Micromonospora; species Micromonospora coriariae. The sequence continues at coordinate 2,618,962 of NZ_LT607412.1, forward strand.
CGATCTTCTCCTCCATCCACATCCGGGCGCCGCCGGCGCCGCAGCAGAAGGAGCGCTCGCTGTTGCGCGGCATCTCGGTGAGCTCGCCCTCGATGGCGTCCCCGAGCACCTCACGGGGAGCCGCGAAGACCCGGTTGTGCCGACCCAGGTAGCACGGGTCGTGGTAGGTGACCCCGCCGTCGACGGGCTGCACCGGGGTGAGCTTGCCGGTGGACACCAGGTGGGCCAGCAGTTGGGTGTGGTGGACCACCTCGAACTCGCCGCCGAGCTGGCCGTACTCGTTGCCGAGTGTGTTGAAGCAGTGCGGGCAGGTAGCGACGATCTTGCGCTTGGCCTTCTCCCGGCCCTCGAACGCCTCGTTGAGCGTCTCCACGTTCTGCTGGGCGAGCATCTGGAAGACGAACTCGTTGCCGATTCGCCGCGCCGGGTCGCCGGAGCAGGTCTCGCCCTCGCCCAGGATGGCGAACTTGACGCCCGCCTCGTTCAGCAGGGTGGCCACCGCGCGGGTGGTCTTCTTGGCCCGGTCCTCGAACGCGCCGGCGCAGCCGACCCAGAACAGGTACTCGAAGTCGTCCACCTCGCCGACCCGGGGCACCTCGAAGTCGAGACCCTTGGTCCAGTCCTCGCGGGTGTTCTGCGGGGCGCCCCACGGGTTGCCCTTGTTCTCCAGGTTGCGCAGCATCACGCCGGCCTCGGAGGGGAAGCTCGACTCGATCAGCACCTGGTAGCGGCGCATGTCGACGATGTGGTCCACGTGCTCGATGTCCACCGGGCACTGCTCGACGCAGGCGCCGCAGGTGGTGCAGGACCAGAGCACGTCCGGGTCGATGACCCCGCCCTCCTCGGCGGTGCCGATCAGCGGGCGCTCGGCCTCGGCGAGGGCCAGCACGTCCATGTGGGCGAGCTGCGCCTGGGTGGCCTTCTCCTCGCCGGTCAGGTCCTTGCCGCCGCCGGCCAGCAGGTAGGGCGCCTTGGCGTACGCGTGGTCGCGCAGGCTCAGCACGAGCAGCTTGGGCGAGAGCGGCTTGCCGGTGTTCCAGGCCGGGCACTGCGACTGGCAGCGACCGCACTCGGTGCAGGTGCTGAAGTCGAGCAGACCCTTCCAGCTGAACTGCTCGACCTGGGCGACACCGAACTGGTCCTTCTCCGGGTCCGCCTCCTCGAAGTCGAGGGGCTTGCCCTGACTGGTCATCGGGCGCAACGCGCCGAGGCCGGAGCCGGCCGGCCGGGCCGGCTCACGCTTGAAGAAGATGTTGGGGAACGCCAGGAAGCGGTGCCAGGCGACGCCCATTGTGACGTTAAGCGAGATGACGATCAGCCAGGTCATCGAGATTACGATCTTGATAACGGCGGCGATGCTCGCCCCGTCCTGCCAGTCCGGCAGCACCGCGCCGACGACGTGGCTTACCGGGGTGGCCCAGAGCGGGTACTCGAAGTGGTCGGTGGCGACCTTGAAGCCCCGGATCACGAACCCGAAGATCAGGACCAGCAGCACGATCCACTCGACGAAGTAGCCCTGCCACATCGTCGAGCCGGTGAACCGGGAGCGCCCACCCGGCCGGTTCGGCCGGTTGCGCAGCCGGATCGCCATCAGCACCAGGATGCCGACCAGGCCCAGGACGCCGATGATCTCGGTGGCCAGCCCGAAGACCAGCCAGTGCCCGATGATCGGCAGCCCACCGGTCGGGGTGACCACCTCGAAGTACGCCTCGAGCACCAGCAGCGACAGCACGATGAAGCCGACCATCACGAACCAGTGCGCCGCGCCCACCACGCTCCACTTGAGCATCCTGGTGTGGCCGGCGGTCTCCACCAGCATGGTCTTCGTACGGCTGACCTTGTCGGTGAACCGCTCCGGCGCGGGCTGCCCGAGCCGGATGACTGCCACCATCTTGAGGACCGCACGCGCCGCAAGCCACACCGCCACGGCGGTGATGGCGGCCGCGAGGATCGTGGTGACGATCTGGACGCTGCCCATCGAGTTGGCCTCCCCGGTCTGCTGCCTGTCGAGCGGCTCGGCGACCGGGACCGGGTCAGGACGTAGCCAGCGTCGCGCCGCTGCCGCACCTGCGACCGGACCGGTCGATGACCTCGCTCCGCTCGGTCATGCAGTGCAGCCTACGCGCAAGGTTACCCAGCAGTAACGTGAGTCATCTCGCAGCGGGCCGCGCCGCCCTGCGGACACCATAGGGTGCCCCGCCCGGTCCTGCCGGGCAGGGGCTCCGTGGGGTGACGTGAATCCTCCGGCGTGGCGACGCCGGGCCGGCTCAGCGCCAGCGGGAGAGCAGCGCCAGCGAGGCGACCATCGCGCCGAAGCCCACCGCGAGGTTCCAGTAACCCCACGCCATGACCGGGTACTGCTGCTCGGAGAGGTAGTAGACCACCAGCCAACCGATGCCAGCGACGATCAATGCGACAGCGGTGATCGGCAGCCACACCGGGCTAGGCTTGCGCGACGATGCCGCCGTCGTCGGACGGACGTCCGTCGGCGGGGTGTACACCTTCTTCTTGCGGACCTGAGACTTGGGCACGACGCTCTCCAGAGGGGTGACGACCTCGTCCGGCCTGACAACCGGGCGCGGGGGCGACGGTCCATGGCCAATAATGTTCGAAAGCTAGCGTAGTCCGGAACGCCCGCCCGGACCACGAATGGGGTCAGCCCGGTGCGCGGAGTGACCGAAAAAGGCGGGACTGTTCGCATCACCGGCCGGGCCGGGGGCGGACCAATCCCCGAAACGTGGAAGGAACGCTCGGTGGAGTACACATCCGGCGCTGCCTCCTGGCAGAAGGTCCTCCGACGGGCCGCTGCCGGGCTGCTGCCCCGGCGACCGCGTCAACGCCGACCGGGCTGGTCGATCGGGGTGCCCCTGATCGCCGCCGCGGCGGGGCTGCTCTTCACCACCACCGCGACCACCGCCGGCGGCACCGCGCTGCGAGAGGACCGCCGGCCCCAGCTCAACCAGCTCATCGAGGACCGCCGCGAGCAGGTGGCGGCGAGCGAGCGCCGGGCCGCCACACTGCGCGACGAGGTCGAGCAGCGGACCGACGCGCTGGCCCACTCGGACAGCCCGATCAAGGCCCAACAGGACCGCGCCCAGGGCAGCCTCCAGGCCGCCGGGTTCACAGCGCTGGCCGGCACCGGGGTGACCGTGGAGCTGAACGACGCGCCGCCGCGACGCAGCGACCAGGCCCCCACGGACGCCAGCAACGACGACCTGGTGGTGCACCAGGGTGACGTGCAGGCGGTGGTCAACGCGCTGTGGGCCGGCGGCGCGGAGGCCATGTCAATCATGAACGTCCGCGTGCTGACGACCAGCGCGGTACGCTGCGTCGGTAACACCCTGCTGCTCCACGGGCGGGTGTACTCCCCACCGTTCAAGATCGTAGCAATCGGCGATCCCGCTGCCCTCCAGCAGGCCCTCGCCAGCTCTGAGGGAGTCCGGTTGTTCAAGGACGCAGTCGACGACTACCAGCTCGGGTACGAGGAGACCGTCTCCGCGGTGACAGTCCCGGCGTTCGAGGACTCGACCGCCCTGCGCTCGGCGACGGTGCCCCGGTGAGCGGCCCGGACGACCGGCGGGACGGGCGACACCGGGACCAGGCCGACGAACCGACGGCGTTCCTACCCAAGGTCGACCGGCCCGAACGTGAAGCTGACCGACCGGGCCCCACCGGCAACTGGCCCGATCCGGTGCTGCCCTCCCGGCCCCGGGCGACGCCCCCACCGGCCGTACCCGAACCGCCGACCGGCCGCCCCGACAACCTCCCGGGCACCGGAGCGCCTCCGCCCTGGCCCGGCGCCAGGCCCGCCGAGTCGGGCCCGCACGGCGGGCCCGTCCCTCCTCCCGCAGCCACCCGCGGCCGACCGCCCGCACCCGACCAGGGACCGGTCCGACCGGCCGCCCCCGGCAACACCCCCATCCGGCCGCCGGCGCCGCCGAGTACCCCACCCGCCCGCCCGACGGCTGCCGGTGTGGACGCGCCCACCGCGTTCATCCGCAAGGTCGGGCCCACGCGCGCAACCGGCTCGCCGGCCGCTCCGACCGGTCCGGACCGCCCCGCCGACCCGGCCGCCACCGCGCTGATCCCGGCCGTACCCGCCCGGCCCTCGTCCCGCCCGCCGGCCATGGACTCCACGGCGCTGATGGGTGCCGTCCCCCGCACCGCGGCCACCGACGAGCCGGCCGGCGCCGAGGACAATCCCGCCGAGCCACCGCGGCCCCGACGCGGCGAGCGGGTGGTCCAACTCCGGCCCCACCAGACCGGTGAGGGTTACAAGAGCGTCTACTCGGAGCTCACCCGCCCCACGCTCGCCTCCCGGCTCCGCACCGGCGTCCGGGTCACCGGCGAGGTCCTGATCACCTTCGGCCTCGTGGTGCTGCTCTTCGCGGGTTACGAGGTCTGGGGCAAGTCGGCCATCGTCGACGCCCACCAGAACGACCTCAGCCAGCAGCTCGCCCAGGCTTGGGGCCCGACCGACGACCCCACGGTCGCCCCGTCGGCCACCCCGAGCGTCAAACCGGCGCCGCCGGTGCGCGGCAAGCCGATCGCCAGCCTCTACATCCCCAAGCTCGACAAGAACTGGGTGGTGGTCGAGGGCGTCACGCAGGCCGACATCCGGTACGCCCCGGGCCACTACCCGGCCAGCGCGCTGCCCGGGCAGGTCGGCAACTTCTCCGTCGCCGGCCACCGCAACCGGGCCACCTTCTGGCGGCTGGACGAGCTGGACGACGGCGACGCGATAGTGGTCGAGAGCAAGACCGACTGGTACGTCTATCGGGTTTCGCAGTCCCGGATCGTCAGGCCGACGCAGGTCGAGGTGGTGGCGCCGGTCCCCGGCGAACCGGACCGGAAGGCCACCCGGCGGATGCTCACCCTGACCACCTGCAACCCGAAGTTCGACAACTACCAGCGCCTGATCATCCACGCCGAGCTGGACCGGACCCAACCCAAGTCGGCGGGCCGCCCGGCGGAGCTGGGAGGCTGACCCGATGTACGCGTTCATCTGGCGCAAACTGCCGTTCGGCCTGGCCGGCAAGCTGACCGGTTCGGTGCTGCTCGCCGCCGCCGCGGTGGCCCTGCTCTGGTACGTGGCCTTCCCGTGGGCCGAGCCGCTGCTGCCCTTCGACGACGTGCAGGTCACCCAGGACTCCGGCGTGCCCGGCGACCCGGGCGGCGGGGATGCGGTGACCGGGGAGACCCCGGCCGGCGACGAGCACGAGCTGCCCTACGACACCGACCAGAACAACTCCGCGCCGCCCTCCCCGAGCAGGTGACCATGCGCGTCCTGGTGATCGACAACTACGACTCGTTCGTCTTCAACCTTGTGCAATATCTGGGCCAGCTCGGGGTGGACTGCGAGGTCCGCCGAAACGACGAGATCGACGTCGCCGACGTGGGCCGGGTGGGTGCCGCCGGCATCCTGCTCTCGCCCGGTCCGGGCAGTCCCGACCGCGCCGGCATCTGCCTGGACGTCATCCGGGAGTACGCGGGCCAGCTGCCCATCTTCGGCGTCTGCCTCGGCCACCAGGCGATCGGCGAGGCGTTCGGGGCGACCGTCACCCGCGCACCCGAACTGCTGCACGGCAAGACCTCCGAGGTACGCCACCAGTCGGTCGGCGTGCTCACCGGTCTCCCCGACCCGTTCACCGCCACCCGCTACCACTCACTGGCCGTACTGCCCGAGACGCTCCCCGACGAGCTGGAGGTCACCGGCTGGACCGGCTCCGGCGTGGTGATGGCGATGCGGCACCGTACGCTGCCGATCGAGGGCGTGCAGTTCCACCCGGAGTCGGTGCTCACCGAGGGCGGCCACCTGATGCTCGCCAACTGGCTGGCGAGCTGCGGCCACCCGGAGGCGCTGGAGCGGGCCCCGGAGCTGGCCGCCGAGGTAGACGCCCGCCGCCGCGCCGCCTTCGCCACCACCTGACCGCGACCAGGCCGGTTTTCAATCGGGACGCTCAGCCCCGCAGCGCGTCCTGGACGGCCGGACTCGCGGGCGAGCGCACCGCCGGTGCCCGGCCCCGGCCCGCGTCCCACGCCGCCTTGCCACTGGCGAAGTAGTCCCGGATCGACTTCTCGGCCAGCAGGACGGGGCCGCAACCGGTGCAGCGGGCGGTGACCCCGTCGACGTCGAGGCCGAGGTGCCGGCACAGCGTCACGGCCCGGGACACGTGGTAGGACTGGGTCACGATCAGGGCCCGCTCGACTCCGTACACCTCGCGCGCCCGGGCACAGCTGTCATAGGTGTCCAAGCCGAACGGGTCGGCCACCACGCGCCGCGGATCGACACCGAGTTCGGCCAGGTACGACGTCATCACCGCCGGCTCGTCACCCGAGGTGCCATCCCCGTCGCCCGACACGAGCACCACCCGGGCCCGCCCACTGTTCACCAACTCGGCCGCGGTCTCCAGGCGGCCGGCCAGCCGGTCCCCCGGTTGAGTTCGATCGGGTCGCCACAGCGGTGCCGAGGACGATCACGACGTCGGCGGCCGGGGCGTCGGCCTCGTCGTAGACATGGCCCCGCGCGGAGATCGTCGTCCACAGCCACGGAAGGCTGGCGAGGAGCAGCGAGGCCAGCCCCAGGGCGACCGCCCGGGTCAGGCCCCGCCGCCACCGGCACCCGCGACCCGGAGGGTCGCTCACCGAAGCTTCGGTCACGCGGACGGCCCCCGGAGCCGAGTCACCGGGTCTACTGCTCGTTGAGCCGGGTGGGTGGGGGAGGGAACGGCAGACCGGAACCGCCGCCGTTACCGTCGCCCGGCTTGGTCGGCGTGGTGGTCGGCGTGGGCGTCGGCGTCGCTGGCGGACTCGGAGTCTCGTCCTCCGGCTCCGGCTGGGAGACGACGATCGTCACGGTCTTCCCCTGGGCCAGCGGCGCGCCCGGCCTGGGGTCCTGGTCGGTCACCTTGCCGGCCTCCGCCGCGGGCACGAGGTCGCCGAGGTCGACGTTGACCCGGTAGCCCGCCTGCTTCAACTCCTCCTCGGCCGCCTTCTGCGACGAACCACGAACGTCGGGAACGCCATGGATGTTGCCCTTGGAGTAGGTGACCGTCACCTCGGTGTCCTCGGCCACCCGCTCCCCGGGGGCCGGCGACACGTCCAGGACGATGCCCTCGCTCGCCTTGTTGTCGATCGGCTTGGGCTTGACCTTCAGGCCCAGGCCCTCGAGCCGGGCCTTGACCGCGTCGTACAACGAGCCGACGAGGTCGCTCGGGATCGCCACGTCGGGCTTGCCACCGCACACCTGGATGGTCACTGTGCCGTTCTCCCGCAGCCGCGTCCCGGGCTCCGGAATCTGCTTGGCGACCGTGCCCTTTTCGCAGGTGCCGCTCAGTATCTGCTCACCCGCCTGCGGCTGGAGGCCAGCGTTGCGGATCTCGGTGAAGGCGGCCTCCTGGTTCTTACCGGTGAGCGTGGGCACCGACTTCAAGTTCTTGTCCGGTTGCTGGCTCCAGAGCAGGGCGGCGACCAGGGCGATCACCGCCAGGACGCCGACGGCGCTGAAGGTCGCGATCAGCAGGGAGGACGCCTTGCGCTGGCGCGGGTCGCCGACCCGGGCCGGGATCTGGCGGGTCTGCGGACCACCGGCGGCGGACGGATAACCGCCCCCACCACCGGCCGGGGCCATCGCCACGGTCTCCGCCTCGCGCATCACCGGAGTGGCCAGCACGGGACGGCCAGCGGCGGCGCGGAGCAGGTCGGCCCGCATCTCGCCGGCACTCTGGTAGCGGTTGAGCGGGTTCTTGGACAGCGCCTTGAGCACGATCGCGTCGACTGCGGGGTTGACGTCCGGGTTGATGTCGCTCGGCGTGGGCGGCGTCTCCCGCACGTGCTGGTACGCGACGCTGACCGGGCTGTCCCCAACGAACGGCGGGTGCCCGCAGACCAGTTCGAAGAGCACGCAGCCGGCCGCGTACACGTCGGAGCGGGCGTCCACGGCCTCACCGCGCGCCTGCTCCGGGGAGAGGTACTGCGCCGTGCCGATCACCGCGCTGGTCTGCGTCATGGTGGTCGCGCCGCTGGCCAGCGCCCGGGCGATGCCGAAGTCCATCACCTTGACCTGGCCGGTCTGGGTGAGCATGACGTTGCCCGGCTTGATGTCCCGGTGGATGATGCCGTGCCGGTGGCTGAACTCCAGCGCCGCGCACATGTCGGCGCAGATCTCCAACGCCCGGCGGGGCTGTAACCGGCCCTCGGCGCCGAGCACCTCCTTCAGCGTCCGCCCGTTGACGAACTCCATGACGATGAACGGCAGCGTCTCGCCGGTCGGCGCGGTCTCCTCGCCGGTGTCGTAGACCGCCACGATCGCCGGGTGGTTGAGCGAAGCGGCGTTCTGCGCCTCCCGACGGAACCGCATCTGGAACGTCGCGTCCCGCGCGAGGTCGGTGCGGAGCATCTTGATCGCGACGTCCCGACCGAGCCGGAGGTCGCGACCGCGGTGCACCTCGGCCATGCCGCCGTAGCCGAGCAGCTCGCCGACCTGGTACCTGCCACCGAGCAGGCGGGCCTGCGCTGTCATCGCGTCTGTCGTCCTTCGCTCGTCGTCTTCCCGCCGTCGTCCGGCTGGAGCCGTACCTCAAGACGGTACGACGTCCGGGTCGCATCGTCGCGTCCGTGGAGCCGCAGCACGCCGGACGTCACGGTGTGCGGAGCCAGCGCAGCGGGTTCACCGGCTTGCGACTGCTTCCGCAGGTTGTAGGAAATCACGCCGGAGCAGAGCAGGACCAGTACGGCCAGCAGGATGGCGAGGAGCACCATTCCGGGCCGGGACCGGCGAGGATCGGGTGCCGGCAGCGCCGGGCCGGCCTGCCGGAGGTACGCCTGCTGATGCTCCTGCCGCACCGGTGCCGACGGCACCGCGGCGGCGCCGCGCGGGTAACCGGCGGGGCTGACGGGCGGGCGTGCGTGCGGGACGGCCGGCGCGACGGCGGTGGGCCGGGGCTGCTGGGCCGGCGTGACGGCGGTCGGCCGTTGGCCGGCGACCGGCGGTCGGTGCGGGGTGCCCGGCGGGCGAAGCTGCTGCGCGGACGGCACCTGGGCCCGGCCGGGTGCGGCGGGCGAGGCCGGCGCCGCGGAGACCGGCCCGGGGTGGCCACCGGCCCTGGCCTGCTGGGAGAGCGCGGCCTTGAGCTGGCGGGCGACCCCGGCGAGGGCGGCGGCGCTGGGCCACCGGGCTGCCGGGTCCTTGGCCAACGCCCGTTCCACAACGGCCCGGACCTGCGGCGGGATGTCCGCCGGCAACGGTCGGGGGGTCTCCCGGACGTGCCGCATGGCGATGTCCAACGGGTTGTCGCCCTCGAACGGGCGGCGTCCGGCCAGGCACTGGTAGGCGACCACGCCGAGCGCGTACACGTCGGACGCCGGGGTGGCGACGCCACCGGTGGCCTGCTCGGGCGAGATGTACGAGGCGGTGCCGAGCACCGAGCCGGCGGCGGTGAGCTGGCCGACCAGGTCGGAGCGGGCGATACCGAAGTCGGTCAGCACCAGCGTGCCGTTCGGCCGGACCAGCAGGTTGCCCGGCTTCACGTCGCGGTGCACGATGCCCTTCTCGTGGGCGGCGTGCAACGCGTCCGCGGCCTGCGCGACCAGGGCCATCGTCCGGGCCGGGGTGAGCCGGCCGACCCGGCTCAGCGTGGACGACAGGGCATCGCCCTCGACGTACTCCATGACCAGGAAGGCGATCTGCTGGTCGTTGCCGAAGTCGTAGACGTCCACCACGCCGGGGTGGTTGATGGTGGCCATGGTCCGTGCCTCGCCGCGGAACCGCTCGGCGAAGTCCGGGTCGTCGAGCAGCGCGGGAAGCAGGCTCTTGACCGCGACCGTCCGGCCGAGCACCTGGTCGGTGCCGCGCCAGACGTCGCCCATGCCGCCGCTGGCGATCCGCTCGTCGAGGCGGTAGCGGTTGCCGAGCTGGACGCCGGGGCTGAGCATGTCAGCGACCCCCTGGGTCGGCGATGGCGGCCCGCATGATCTGACCGCCGATCCGGGCGGCCTCGCCGCTGCCACCGGAGCCGGCCTGCTCCAGGACGACGCAGACCGCGGAGACCGGGTTGCCGTTCTTGTCCAGCGCGAAGCCGATGAACCAACCGTGGTCGGGCCGGTCCGGAGCGGACTGCGCGGTGCCCGTCTTGCCGCCGACCGTGTAGCCGCTGATCGCCGCGTTCCGGCCGGTGCCCTTCTGGACCACGCTGACCATCATGTCGCGCAGGTCGCCGGCAACCTGCCCGTCGACCGGCTGGCGCAGCTCCCGCGGCTTCGCTGTGTAGTAGCTGGTGGTCCGGTCCGGGGCGAGCAGCTGCCGGACCAGGTACGGCCGCATCTGGCTCCCGCCGTAGGCGACCGCCCCGGCGATCATGGCCCCCTCCAGCGGGGTCATCCGGACGTTGTTCTGGCCGATCGACGACTGGGCCAGCGCGGCCGGGTCGGTGCTGCCGTCCGGGTTCTGCATGTCGCCGGTCCGGCTGGCCGCCGTGGGCAGGCCGTCCTCGCCGAGCTGACCGACGGTGAGGTCGTCCTGCTCGAAGCCGAACTGCTGGGCCTTCTCCTTGATGGTGTCGGCGCCGAGCCGCACGCCGAGCTGGGCGAAACCGGTGTTGCACGAGTAGGTCACCGCGTCCAGCAGGGTGACCTGGTCCTTCGGGCAGATCGACGGAGCGGCGTTACGGATCGGGCTGCCCGAGGTGGGCGGGGTGTAGCTCGGCCCGGCCGGGATCGAGGTGGATTTACTGATCCCGTTCTCCAGCGCCGCCGCGGCGACCACGATCTTGAAGGTGGATCCCGGCGGCAGCGTCTCGGAGAGCGCCCGGTTATTCAGCGGTTTATCCGGGTCCTGATCCAGCTTGTTGAACGCCGCCGCCGCCTCGGAGCCGTTGTGGCTGGCCAGCGGGCGCGGGTCGAAGCTGGGCATGGAAACCAGCGCCTGCACCGCGCCGGTGCGCGGGTCGATCGCGATCGCCGCGCCCTTCTTCACCCCTACCTGGTTGTTGCGCAGCTGGTCGTACGCCACGTCCTGGGCCCGCTTGGAGAGGGTGAGCAGCACGTTGCCGCCACCGGTGTCGTCGCCGGTGAACATGTCCTTCAACCGGTCGCCGATCAACTGGTCGCTGGTGCCGGCCAGGAAGTCGTTCTCTACCCTCTCGATGCCCTGGTCCGCCAGGTTGACCGGCTTGTAGCCGAGCACGTGGGCATACTTGGCGCCACCTGGATAGGTGCGCAGGAACTTCAGCTTGCCGGTGGTCTCCTTGCTGGTGGCCACCGCAGTGCCGCCGACCTCGATGTTGCCGCGCTTGCGCTTGTAGTCGGCGACCTGGACCCGGCCGTTGTAGTCGCTGGTGCGGTACTCGTCGGCCTTCTGGAACTGAATCCAGTTGAGGTTCGCGAAGAGCAGGCCGAACAGGACCATCACGACGACGCCGACGCGGCGCAGTGGTGCGTTCACGGCTTGATCACCTCCGTGGGAGCACCGTGCAGCTGCTCCGGCCGGCCGCCGGCGGGTCGGGCCGCCTTGGCGGCGCTCCCGCTCACCGGCCGACGGGCTCCGTCAGAGACCCGCAGCAGCACCGCGATGAGCAGCCAGTTCGCCATCAGCGACGAACCACCTGCGGACAGGAACGGGGTGGTCTGACCGGTCAGCGGGATGAGCTTGCTGATCCCGCCGACGATCACGAAGACCTGGAGGCCGAGCGTGAACGCGAGACCACCGGCGAGCAGCTTGCCGAACGAGTCCCGCACCGCGAGCGCGGCCCGCAGCCCCCGCTCCACGATCAGCAGGTAGACGACGAGCAGCGCGGAGAGCCCGAAGAGACCGATCTCCTCGCCGATGCCGGCGAAGATGAAGTCGTTCTGCACCTCCGGCAGGATGTCCGGCTGACCGCCGCCCGGCCCGGCGCCGAAGAGCCCGCCCGTACCCAGGGCGAGCAGCCCCTGGACCAACTGGTAGCCCTTGTCGGTCGGGTCGGCGAACGGATCCAACCAGATCTCGGCACGTAGGTAGAAGTTGGCGAACGGCCCGCCGACCGTCGAGCCGAGGACGTAGGCGAGGTACGCGCCGCCGAAGAAGAGGACCAGGCCGATCAGCAGCCAGCTGACCCGTTCGGTGGCGATGTAGAGCGTCACCACGAACATGCCGAAGTAGAGCAGCGAGGTGCCCAGGTCCTTCTCGAACACCAGCACCAGGACGCTGATCAGCCAGACGCCGACCACCGGGCCGAGATCGCGGCCACGCGGGAAGTCGATGCCGAGGAAGCGCCGGCTGGCCAGCGACAACACCTCACGCTTGCGCACCAGGTAGTAGGCGAAGAAGACCAGCAGCGCCAGCTTGGCGAACTCACCCGGTTGGATGGAGAAGCTGCCCACCCGGATCCACAGCTTCGCGCCGTTGATCTCGGAGATGCTCGACGGCAGCACCGCCGGGAGCATCACCAGCACGATGCCGGCCAACCCCAGGGTGTACGCGTACCGCGAGATCGACCGGTGGTCGCGCATGATGGCGAGCAGGCTCGCGGCGAGGACCACCGCACCGAGCGTCCAGGCCAGCTGGCGCCCGCCCTGCCCCGCGAAGACGGCCAGGCTCTCCCGCTCGGCCACCGGGGCGTCGCCCAGGTCGATCCGGCGCAGGAAGCCCACCCCGAGCCCGTTGAGCAGGGCCACCGCCGGCAGCAGCGCCGGGTCGGCGAAGGGTGCCAGGAACCGGATGACCAGGTGCAGGCCGAGGAAGACCGCGCCGAGCGCCGCGGCGGGCATCCAGAAGTCCGGAGTGACGGTGTCCAGCAGGTTCGCCTCGACGGTCGCCCCGTACGCGGCCACCAGCACCATCGCGAGCAGCAGCAGGGACAGCTCGGCGTTGCGGCGCGACCGCGCCAGGCGTACGCCGGATTGCTCGCCCGCATTGGCGGGCGAGGGAGCCGGTGTGGCCGCTACGGTCACGGGTGGAGTCCTCGAGATCTCAGCTGACGCTCACTCAGGAGACCGGCAACCGGCCGGGTCGAGCCCTGGCGTGGTCGAGTCGGAGGGCGTGGCGTCGGGTGTGGTGGTCGGACCGGTCACGCCGACAGCGGCGGTCGCACCGGTGGTCGGAGTGGCGCTGACGACCCCGTTGGGGGTCACCGACGCTTTGGCGCTGGGGCTGCCGTTCGGTGCCGGCGTCGTTCCGGCCGGCGTGGGGGTGGGCGTCGGCGTCGCGCCCACCGCGGCGGTCGGGTCGGCCGGGCAGAGCGGCTTCAGGTTGGGGTTGCTCGGGGTGTCGCTCGTCAGCTCGGCGAGTTGACGCTCGGCGTCCGGCTCGCTCTTGGCCCGGATGCCCACCTTGACGGTGTCCTGCGCCGCCACGGTGAGGTCGTCCAGCCGGGTGCCGCTGGTGCGGTGCACGGTGGAGAGGTCCATCCCGGCGATCTGACCCTGGATGCCACGGAAGACGGCGACCTGGCCCTCCTCGGTGGCGCCCACGTAGTACTGCCGCTGCGTGTAGGTCCAGCCCGCGAAGAGCCCGCCGCCGAGGATCACCAGCAGGGCCAGCGCCATGGCTGTGGCCCGCACCGGGCGGCGCTTCGGCTCCTGCTCGTCGTCCGCCGCCGGCGGCTCCTCGGGCGCGGCCGGACGGGGCGCGGAGAGCGCCGAGGCCCGGGCGGCCGGGGTGGAGTCGTCGGCGGAGGTGGCCATGCCCCGGTCCCGGGCGGCGGCGCCGCCAACGATCGGGGTCGCCTCGACGATGTCCTGGTCCGTGGCGTCCGCGATGATCACCGTGATGTTGTCCGGCCCACCGCCGCGCAGCGCGAGCTGCACCAGCCGCTCGACGCACTGCTGCGGGTCGGCGTACTCCCGCAGCGTCTCGCCGATGGTCTCGGCGCTGACCACGCCCGAGAGGCCGTCGCTGCAGATCAGGTACCGGTCGCCGGGCAGCACCTGGCGCACCGAGTACTCCGGGTCGATGTCCCGGCCGTCCAGGGCCCGGGTGAGCAACGACCGCTGCGGGTGGCTGCTCGCCTCCTCGGCGCTGATCCGACCCTCGTCGACGAGCATCTGGACGTAGGTGTCGTCCTTGGTGACCTGCGCGAACTCACCGTTGCGCAGCAGATAGGCCCGCGAGTCGCCGATGTGGACCATCCCCAGCTTGCTGCCGGAGAAGAGGGTCGCCGTCAGCGTGGTGCCCATCCCCTCCAACTGCGGGTTGGCGTCCACCGTGTCGCGGAGTTGTTGGTTGGCGGTGCCCACGGCCGAACGCAACGCGTCGACGAGAGCGTCCCCCGGGACGTCCTCGTCGAGCGGCGCCATGGCACCGATGACGATGTTGCTGGCGACGTCACCGGCGGCCATGCCGCCCATGCCGTCGGCAACGGCGAGTAGCCGCGGCCCGGCGTAGACGGAGTCTTGATTGCCGTCTCGGATCAGACCGCGGTCGCTGTGGGCCGCATAGCGCAGGGTCAGAGTCATGGCCGTAATTCGAGGGAAGTGCGGCCGATCCGGATCGGCACGCCGAGGGGGACGGGGGTTGGTCCGGTGACCTTAGCGCGATCTAGGTACGTGCCGTTAGTCGAGCCGAGGTCCTCGACGAACCACTGCCCTTCGCGCGGCACGAGCCGGGCGTGCCGCGCGGAGGCGTAGTCGTCGGTGATGACCAGGGTGGAGTCCTCGGCCCGACCGATGGTGATCTGCGCTTCACCGAGAGTGATCCGAGTGCCGGCCAGCTGACCGGCGGTCACCACCAGCTGGTGTGCCGCTCTGCCGCGCTTCACCTTCGCCGGCTTGGCCGCCTGCCCCGTCGAGGCGCCCACCGCACGTGGCGCCGCCACCAGACGACCGGACCGGGCTCCCGCGAAGAGGTCCCGGCGGATCACGCCGACCACCGTGAACACGAAGATCCACAGCAGGATCAGGAACCCGAACCGGGCGACGGTGATGACCAGTTCCGGCAAGGCGGGTCAGCCGTCCACGCGGAAGGTCAGCGTCGTGGTGCCGAGCTGGACCATGTCACCCGGATTGAGGGCGACGGCGGAGACCCGCTGGCCGTTGACCATGGTGCCGTTGGTCGACCCCAGATCGGTCAGCACGACCTGGCCGCCGTCGAAGTCCAGCCGGGCGTGTCGCCGGGAGATGCCGACGTCGGGCAGGCGCAGGTTGGCCTGATCGCCGCGACCGATCACCGTCGACCCCATCTGGAGGGGATAGGTGCGCCCGTCACCCGAGACCAGCCGCACGTTGCGGCCGCCGCCCTGCCCGGGCGGTGGACCGTAACCGCCACCCTGGTCGTACGCGGGATAGGCGGGCGGGCCGGCGTCGTAGCCGGGCGCCGAGACCGGGGCGACCTCGCCGCCGGTGTAGACCTCGGCGGTGACCCGGAACATCCCCGTGTCCAGGCCCTCCCCCCGTTCGATCTCGACGATCACGTCGCCGTAGACCGTCCAGGCCTGCTCGCCGATGAACTCCGCCTGCGACTGGGCCAGCTCCTGGGCCAGCGCGGCGGCGTACGGCGCCAGACGACTGTGGTCGAACGGCGAGAGATCGATCACGTAGCGGTTGGGCACCAATGTGCGCCCACCGGCCAGGATCGCCTTGTGCGCCTCGGCCTCCCGCTGCATGGCGTTGAGGATCTCCACGGGGTGGACCACCCCTTTGAAGACCTTGGCGAAGGCCCCTTCGACCAGGCCTTCCAGACGCTTCTCGAAGCGTTGCAGCACGCTCACCGGCTCCTCCTCGGGTCCCGAGGACATGATGGTATCCGGCCGGCGCGCGCGCAGCTCACACGCCGCTCGGCCGCCTGCTCCCGGCCCGTTCGGATGGGCCGGGTCTCCCGTGCTAATCTTTCGTCCGCCACGAACGGTAACCGCTCGTGGCGAGCGCCGGGGACAGCGTAGTATCTCCGGGGCCTGCTGGAGACAGTGGGCTCGGGGCGGCTACAGTGTTCCGGGTCGTGCCACGGGGATGTGGCGGAATGGCAGACGCGCACGGTTCAGGTCCGTGTGCCCGAAAGGGCGTGGGGGTTCAACTCCCCCCATCCCCACCACCGACGAGGGCTCCGCAGAATGCGGGGCCCTTCCGTCATATCGGGGCGCGCCCGGCGTCACGCTATGCTCCGATGGTTTCTGCCTCCGATGGACCAGGAGTGGCGTGTGAGTGTCGCGTTGGTGACCGGGTCGGGTGGTCTGATCGGCTCCGAGGCGGTCCGGCACTTCGCCGGCCTCGGTCTGGACGTCGTCGGCATCGACAACGACATGCGCCGGTACTTCTTCGGCGAGGACGGCTCCACCTCGTGGAGCCTGGAGCGGCTCAGCCGTGACCTGGGCACCGCGTACACCCACTTCGCGGTGGACATCCGGGACCGGGACGGCCTGGAGCAGGTGTTCAAGAAGTACGGCTCCGACATCGCCGTGGTGATCCACAGCGCGGCGCAGCCGAGTCACGACTGGGCCGCCAAGGAGCCGTACACGGACTTCGACGTGAACGCCGGCGGCACGCTCAACATCTTGGAGAACACCCGGCGACACGCGATCGAGGCGCCGTTCATCCACTGCTCCACCAACAAGGTCTACGGTGACCGGCCCAACAGCCTGCCGCTGATCGAGCTGGAGACCCGGTACGAGCTGCCCGAGGACCACCGCTGGTACCAGGGCATCACCGAGGACATGTCGATCGACAACTCGCTGCACTCGGTCTTCGGCGCTTCCAAGGTCGCCGCGGACGTGATGGTGCAGGAGTACGGGCGCTACTTCGACATGAAGACGGCCTGTTTCCGGGGCGGCACGCTGACCGGCCCGGCGCACTCGGCGGCCGAGCTGCACGGGTTCCTGGCCTACCTGATGCGCTGCGTGATGGAGGGCCGGACGTACAACCTGTTCGGCTACAAGGGCAAGATGGTCCGCGACGCGATCCACTCGCGTGACGTGCTGACCGCGTTCGAGGCGTTCTTCCGGGCACCGCGTTCGGCGGAGGTCTACAACCTCGGCGGAGGCCGGCACTCCAACACGTCGCACATCGAGGCGTTCCGGATCGCCGAGGAGATCACCGGCCGCGAGGCGCAGATCAACTACGTCGAGCAGAACCGCACCGGCGACCACCAGTGGTACGTGAGCAGCATGGCTCGATTTGAGCAGCAGTACCCGGAGTGGGAGATTACGTATGACGTCCCGATGATCCTGCGGGAGATCTACGAGGCAAACGTGGACAAGTGGGTGCCCCAGGCATGACCGCCCAGACCAAGCGCAACGTGCTCGGCGTCCTGGTCGACGCGACCGACTACGCCACGGCGACCGACGCCGTGGTGACCGCGGCGCACGAGCGACGCCCGCTCGCGCTGACCGCGCTGGCCGTGCACGGTGTGATGACCGGGGTGCTGGACCCGGCGCACAACGCCCGACTCAACTCCTTCGACGTGGTCACCCCCGACGGTCAGCCGGTGCGCTGGGCGCTCAACCTGCTGCACCATGCCGGGCTCACCGACCGGGTCTACGGGCCGACGCTGACGCTGCACGTGCTGTCGCGCTTCGCCGACGAGGGGCTGCCGGTCTACCTGTACGGCTCCACCGAGGAGACGCTGGCCAAGCTGCTCCCGGCGCTGGAGCGGATGTTCCCGGCGCTGAAGATCGCCGGGGTGGAGCCGTCCAAGTTCCGCGCGGTCCAGCCGGGCGAGGACTTTGAGATCGCCGACCGGATCCGGTCCAGCGGTGCCCGGCTGGTCCTGGTCGGGCTTGGCTGCCCGCGCCAGGAGGTCTTCGCGTACGCCATGCGGCCGTTGCTCGACATGCCGCTGATGGCGGTCGGGGCGGCCTTCGACTACCACGCCGGGCTGCTGCGCCAGCCCCCGTCGTGGATGCAGCGCGCCGGACTGGAGTGGTTCTGGCGGCTCGGTCTGGAGCCGAAGCGGCTCTGGCGCCGCTACGTGATCCTCAACCCGGCCTACCTGGCCCGGCTCGCCGGGCAGAAGACCGGCCTGTGGAAGGCCCGCCCGCCGGCGCCGGCCACCGAGCGGCCGGCCACCTTCGCGGTCTGAACCCTGATTGGTACGGCACGAGGCCCCACCCGGCGTTCCGGGTGGGGCCTCGGCCGTGGGAACCAGGTCAGAGGGTCAGGGTCCAGGTGTTGATGTAGCCGGTGTCGCCGGAGTAGACGTCCCGCACCTGCAGTCGCCAGGTGCCGTTCGCCGCCTCACTGGAGACGTTGGCGGTGTAGGTCGTGTTCACGTTGTCGGCGCCGTCGAAGTAGCTGCTGTTCTTCAGCCGGTACGCCGAGCCGTCCGGGGCCACCAGGTCGATCACCAGGTCACCACGGTAGGTGTGCACGATGTTCACCGCGACGGTCGAGGACGCCGAGGCGTTGCGGCCGCAGCCGGCGATCGTGATCGAGCTGGACACCGTGGCGCCGGTGTCCGGGATCGCGACGTCGGCGCCGTTGGTGCCGGAGCAGCCACCGCCACCCGAGCCGGTCACGGTCAACGTGTACGTGGCCGTGCGGGTGCCCGCCGCGCCGCTGCCGGTGATGGTCACCGGGTAGCTGCCGGCGGGGGTGCTCGCCGAGGTGGCGATGGTGAGGGTGGACGAGCCACCCGAGGTCACCGTCGACGGGCTGAACGACGCGGTCGCCCCGGCCGGGAGGCCGCTGGCGGAGAGGCTGACCGCCTGGGCGGAGCCGGCGGTGGTGGCCGTGCCGACGGTGGCCGTCACCGAACCGCCCGGCGCGGCGGAGCCGGAGGTCGGCGACACCGAGACCGAGAAGTCGTTGGCCGGCGGGGTGCCGCTCACGACGTAGAGCAGCCGGTTCGGGGTGCCGGTGCCGACGTTGGTCACCACGTTCGGGGTGGAGTTGTTGACCAGGTTGTCCCGGACCTGCTGCGGGCTCCACGACGGGTTCGCCGAGAGCACGAGCGCCGCGGCCCCGGCGACGTGCGGCGACGCCATGGAGGTGCCGCTGATGGTGTTCGTCGCGCTGCTTCCGGTGTACCAGGCCGAGGTGATGTTGACGCCCGGGGCCAGGATGTCGACGCAGGTGCCGAAGTTGGAGAAACTCGCCGCGGCGTCGTTGTTCTGCGTCGCACCCACGGTGATCGCGGAGGCGACCCGGGCCGGGGAGTAGTTGCAGGCGTTCTGCCGGACGCCGAGGGCGTTGCCGTTGCCCGCCGCCACCGCGTACGTGACGCCGGAGTTGATCGAGTTGGTGACGGCCGTGTCGATCGAACTGTTGGCGCCACCACCGAGGCTCATGTTCGCCACCGCCGGCCTGACCGCGTTCGCTGTCACCCAGTCGATGCCGGCCACCACCTGGGCGTTGGTGCCGCTGCCCTGGCAGTTGAGCACTCGGACGCCGACGATCTGGACGCCCTTGGCCACCCCGTACGACGAACCACCAACCGTGCCCGCCACGTGCGTGCCGTGGCCGTTGCAGTCGTCGGCGGAGCCGCCGTCCACCGCGTCGAAGCCGGAGACGGCCCGCCCGCCGAAGTCGTTGTGCCCGTACAGCACGCCGGTGTCGATGATGTAGGCGCGGACGTTCGACGCCGTGGTCGGGTAGGTGTACGAGCTGTTCAGGGGTAGGTTCCGCTGGTCGATCCGGTCCAGGCCCCAGGACGGCGGGTTGGTCTGGGTGCCGGCGATCGAGACGGTGTGGTTCTGCTCGACGTACGCCACCGCCGGGTCCGCGGCGATCCGTGCGGCGGCCTTCGCGCCGACCCGGATCTCGAAGCCGCGCAGCGCCGCGCCGTAGGTGCGGGCCACCGTGCCGCCGTGCCGGCCGACCAGCCGGTCCGCGTTGTCGCCGACCGTGCCCCGGCTGACGGCGGTGTCCTTGAAGACGACGATGTAGCTGTCCGCGACCGCGGTGTCTCCACCCGCCGCCCGGATGGCTCCGGCCGGTTCTGCGGCCAGGGCGGGTGTGGCAGCGGCCAACAGGGTCAGTGTGGCCACCCCGACGAGTACGGACCTGTGGGCAAGACGCATCTCTTACCTCCCTCCGACCGGCAGCCGCCCGACGCGGGTCCCGCTCAGATCCATGACGGCCGATCTTTCCGAGAGTAGGTCAACGCAGTGACGAAGATAAACATGTCGCATCGTTCATAACGCGGAAAGGATGCCCCCTACGGGACGGCGTCCGGGACGAACGAGGGCTGCGCCCGGAGTCGCGGACGGCCGCGACCGGGAAGGCTGACCAGCATGGAGAGCCCCCTCGCCACCCTGCTGCCGATCACCGTCCTGTGGCTGGCCGCTGGCGTGGTCGCGGACGGCCTGCCACGGCTGGACCGCGCCCGCGCGCTGCGCCGACGCGCTGGACACCTGCTCGTCCTGACCCTGATGGGCCTGACGCTCACGGCGGCCGTGCTCGCGGCCGGGTTGTTCAGTGCCGGAAACACCCCGGCCGACCGGGCTGCCGCCGCGCTCAATCTCGCCGGGCTCCCCACCCTCGTGGTGGCGGTCTGCACCGTACGCCGGGTGCGCCGGCTCTGGGCCGGTGCGGGAGCGTTTGCCGCAGCACCGGAGACCCCGGCGCCGCACGGCCTCCGGGCCGCCGCCGCGCACCCGCTGATCGGGTTGCCGTTGCAGGTCACCGGTGTGCTGACGGTGCCCGCGGTGATCGCGGCGAGCGGCGCCGACCTCTTCGCCGCACCGGGCGTCACCGGTCCGGCGATCACCGTCGGCGCGCTCGGGATCCTGGCCATCGGCGTCCGGCACGCGCTCCGGCACAACCGGCTCGCCGAGCGGGCCCAGCCGGACCCGGCGACGTCAGCGCGAGCGGCCGGGCCCCTGCACGTATAGCAGCTCCAGGATCGCCCGTGTCGCCTCGAACCAGCGATCCAGCCAGCCCGGCGGCGGCACGCTGCCCTTCGGCGGCAGCTCCATCAGCAGGCCCCGCAGCAGCGGGTGCTCAGCCAGCGACCCGGTGGGCTCCATCGGCCAGCCGCTCGGCGGGAAGGACGGCTCGACCAGTGGGTTCGGGTCCAGCGAGGGCAGCGAGAGCGGCGCATCGCCCGCCTCGGTCGCCGGAGCCTCCCGCCCGCTCATCTCCTGGTCGGTCGAGACCACCTCGGTCAGTACGGTGTCCCGACGCGCCCCGCGGTACTTGCCACCGAACCGCTCCGGCTTGCCCGGACCGTTGGTGAGGTTGTCTGACCCGATCGTCGTCATCCGTCTCGCCTACCTCGCTGGGTTGCGGATCGGTGCGGCGGGTCGTCGACCAGCGCCGTACCGACCGGTTCAACGAGACGGACCCGCTGTGGCGACGGGATTCCCGGCGGAACCTCGCCGAGCGCGCCTCCGCGCGGCGAGCGGGAGCCCGGCAGCTCGGCACGCGAAGGCCCCCGCCCGGTCGGGACCGGACAGGGACCTCACGTGACCGCTCGGTCAGGCCGAGCCGAACACACCACCTCTGGTGCCGGCGACGAAGGCGTGCCAGTCACCCGGGGCGAAGACCAGGGCCGGGCCGGTCTTGTCCTTCGAGTCCCGCACTCCGACCGCCCCGGTCACGTACGCCACCTCCACGCAGTTGTCACAGTTCGGCCCGCTCTTCGAGCTCTTGAACCACGTTGCCTGCGTCAGGTCCACGGGGAACCCCTTGGTCGCCATTTCCACAACGGCTCCTCTGCCAGTTTTGCGATGTGTGCGACGGACTCCTCCGGACGAATGGCCGCGGCGCGGATGTGATCGAAGATGAAGCTGTACTTCTGCAGTTCGTCGCTCTTCTCAAGGAAAAGCCCACCCGTGGCGTTCTCCGCGTACACGACATCCGGATCACCGGGCTCGGGGAAACTGAGGATCGTGAAGGTGCCGTCCATGCCGGCGTGCGCACCCACCTCGAAAGGCAGGATCTGCAACGTCACGTTCGGCAACTCGGCCACTTCGACCAACCGCTTGAGCTGGCCACGCATCACCTCGTCCCCACCCACCGGCCTGCTTACCACCGCCTCATCGAGCACCACCCACAGATCGACCGGATCGTCCTGGGTCAACAACGACTGACGGCCCAGTCGGACACGCACCCGCTGGTGGACCTGATCGGCGGTGAAGTCCGGCCGGGCGGCGCGGATCATCGCGCCGGCGTACTCCTCGGTCTCCAGCAGGCCCGGCACCACCTGCTGCTCGTACGCCCGAATCGAGCTCGCCGCGGCCTCCAGCCCGACGTACGCGCCGACCAGCACCGTGCTGTACGGGTGCCACCAGCCCTTCTGCCGGGCCTCCCGGGCGATCTGCACGAGTTCGTCGCTCTCGGCACCGACCACGCCGTAGATCCGCAGCATGTCCCGGACGTCGCGCGGGGTGGCCGTGGTGTGCCCGGTCTCGATCCGGGAGACCTTCGACGCCGAGCACTCCAACTGCTCGGCGACGACTTCGATGGTGATGCCGGCGGATTCCCGCTGGCGGCGTAGCTCGGCACCGAGCCGTCGTCGCCTGATGGTGGGGCTGCGCCGCTCACTCATGGCACTCCCCGGTCACCGCTCCCCGCCGCTGGCTGCTCGACCCCACTTCGGGCTACCTCCGGTCGACGCGCCACTGGCTGCCGCCCGCCGGGGGCGCGACCGTCGACCGGCGAGCGTTCGCGGCGAGGGGTGGTGCCGGTCATCGGCCGGCCGCGACGGGCGAAACCGGCCCTCAGTGTGCCGTCCGGACGCGGATGGCTTCAAGCGCCGCTTTGCGGAAGGGACTCACGTATTGGCAAAACTCGACGTGCAACTTGCATGAAGCACGTCCCTGATGCACTCTGTCGGTATGGCACGGATCACTCAGCGTCTCCGTCCGGTCCCCCGGTGTGGTGATCCCACCGACCCGGGGAAGCCGGGCACGACGCGGGCCCGGCCGGCGACACCGAGAGCTGCTCCGGGGTGAGGACCTCGCCGCTGCAAGCCTGCCGGCTGCGGCGGCGGGCGCGGTTCCCGGAAAGCAGTCGGATGATGGTCGGGTGGCGGCACGCCACCAGCGGAGTACGGCCCGACCACCACCACCCGCACCACCGGTCCACGAGGCGCGACCCCGTCACCGGGCCGAGACGTTCCCCCGACCAGTCACCGCCGGCAGAACTGCCGGCCGACCTCCCCAGGAGCCCATGTGCTTCCCCGCTCCGGTGACGTACTGCACGTGACTCGCGCGGCGAGTGTCCAGTTCCTCAGGCCCATCAAGTTCCGGGTGATCCGGGTGCTCGACTGGCCGACCTACGACGGTTGGCTCTGGCTCGACGGCTACGAGTTGAACACCGCGGGCGACGCTGTCAACCGTCGGTCGATCTTCGTCCAGCGGGACGGGCTGCAACAGGTGCAGGCCGCACCGGAGCCCCGCACGCACACCGTACGGAGCCGGCGACCGGTCGTCCGTACACCGGTCCGGGTGGGCTGACCGGCGCGATCCGCCGCCGGTGGGCGTGCCGCCGCCATAGAATTGGTACGCCCACCCCGGCACCGTTTTACCCGCGCGTCCAGGGCCCTGAGCCTGGGATGGTCATGGTCAATCAGCCCGCCCTGCGGCGGCACCACCGCTCCCGTATCGCCTACGCCTTTGGACTGCTCGCCCTGCTCGGGGCCGTGACCACGCTCGTGGTCCTGGCCCGCGACCCGGCGCTGTCGTCCACCCGGCTGACCACTCCGGTGCCGGCGCCGGAAATCACAGTGGTCGACGCCTACCCACCGACGGACGACGAACCCGGCTGGTTCCACACCGACGCCCCCGACGGCCGCGCCGACGCTGTCGACCCGACCGGTTCGGCGGCCGGGGCCGGTGGCGGCGGCCAGTCCGACGGGCGGCAGGAGATCACCGAAGCCGGTCCGGCCGGGCACACCGCGACGGACGTCCGCCGCTCGCTGTTCTGGTCCGGGATCTTCGGCCTCACCATCTCCCTGGCCGGCCTCGGCCTGGTCGGCACCCGCCGCCGGATGTGGTGAGCACCGGTCACCCCGTGCCCGTCACAGTAGGGCTCGGAGTGGCCGGGCTGGTCCCGGTCGAGGGCTGGGCCTGGGACACGACCAGCAGCACCTCCTCGTCGGTGGGCACCCTGGTGCCGGCATCCGGTTCGGTGCCCACCACCGTCCCCGCCGGCAGCTCGGACGGGCGGTACACCACCCGGTAGGTCAGACCGAGCCGGTCCAGCAGCCCTTCCGCGGTGGCCTGCGGCAGGCCGGCGAGCGGCGGCACCGGCACCTCGGCCGCCGCGGTGGTGGCCGCCGGGCTGCTCGGCGTCTCGCTGGTCGGCGCCGCCGAGGTCGGGGCCGCGCTGGTCGGTGCGGCGCTCGTGGCACTGGGTGGCGGCAGCGACGGGGTGGATCCCGGGTCGTCGTCCCTGTCGTCGTTCTGTGCGGCGAGCACCACCCAGAGCGCGGCGCCGAGCAGGCCGGCGAGCAGGAGCGCGAGTACGCCCCAGAGGATCGGCAGCCACCAGCGACGGCCGCCCTGCTCCTCGGCGTACCACTCTCCCGAGGGCTCGGAGGGTCGGGGCGCCCGTACCTCCGCCCTCCCGGACCACGGCGGGGTCGCCCGCTCGGCAGGCATCCGCGCGGTCCGGTCGGCAGGCGTGCCCGGCTGCGTCAGCGCGGAGCGGTCGATCGGCATGGTCTCGTCGGGCGACCCGCTGGCAGGGGTGGCGGGTCCGGCGGTTGGTGGCGCCTCGGACCGGTCGGCGGTGGGAGGCAGCGGGCGCGTCCGGTCGTCGTCGTGCTCCCCGGCGGGCGGCTCCTGGCGGTCGTCGCTCATCGCACGTCCTTTCCCGAACCGGGGCGGGCGCCATGGCCCTCGACCGCCAACCTAACCGCCCGGACCGTCAACGGCGCGGATCAGCGGCCCGAACCGCCCGGGCCTGGGGTCGCGGACCGGAGATCAGAAGGGGGGTTTAGTGCCCGGCAGGCTCGGCGGCGTCTCCCCGCACCAGATGCTGACCTCGTCGTTCCAGCGGGCCGGGCCGTCCTCGGCCGGTTCCTGCCGGCTGACCTTCCCACTGCGCCCGCTGCGGTAGCGCGGGTAGAGACCCTCGTCGACCAGTTCGTCGGCGGCCCTCGCGCAGTCGTCGCCGACCACGTCCGGCACCTCGGCGGCCGGCGGCGGGCCGGCAACCCGCAGCTGCACGGTGGTGCCCCGGGTCACCTCCGTGCCCACGTCGGGCGAGGTGCTCTCGACCGTACGACCGGTGCCGGTGCCGAAGACCAGCCGCCAGCCCAGCCGCTGCTTGCGCAGGGTGTCCCGGGCCTCCACGAAATCGGTGCCGATCACCGGTGGCACTGTCAGTCCGGTCCCCCTGGTCGCGCTGGCGGAGGTCCGGGGGGCGGAGGGCGTGGTCCGGCCGGTGCTCGGCCGGGATGCGGTGGGCCGTCCCGTCGGCGCACCGGTCGCCACCGCCAACGGCTCCGGCGGAGGTGCGTCGTCCTCACCGGCCAGCAGCCAGCCACCGGTCGCGCCGACCGCGGCGAGGAGCACGGCGACCAGCCCGCCACCCAGCAGCACGCTGGCCCGGCCCGCATCGCTGCCGTCCCGGCCGGCGACGGAATCCTGCCGACCCGTGTTCGCGTCCGTCATTGCGCCCACCGCCTCATCACCGGCGACCGTACCGGTCGTCGCCCAACCCGTTGCGTCTGCGGTCCACCCCGGCGGGTAGTTGCCACTCGCCGCGCCGACGACGGGACGTTACGCTGCCCGGCATGGCCAGACGGGGCTGGGGAGTATCGATCGTGACGGCGGTCGGGGTCGCTGCCGGCGCTGGCGCCGCGCAACTTGGCTTCGGCTACGGGCTCGGCGTCATCACCTGGACGCCCACCGATGCGGGCGCCACCGACACGGCCTGGGCGGACGGCCTCGCCTGGGCCACATGGCTCGCCGCCAGCTCCACCGTGCTGGGTGCGGTGTGCGCCCAGCGCCTGCACTTCAGGGCCGTGCCGCCTGCGGCCGAGCCGACGGTGAGTGGCCCGGATCCGATGCCTCCCGCCACACCGGCCCCGGAGAACGGGTCCGAGTCGGCCGAACGGTCGGAGCCGGTGACGCCCGGAGCCGCGCCCGCTGTCGGTAGTACCGTCCCGGCGAGCGCCGTGGAAGGCGCGCCGGCACAGGCGGCCGAGGTGTTGTCCAGCGAGCGTGGGAGCCTGCTGCGACGGGTGTCCCTGGCGCTCGGCGCCGCGATCGGCGGGCTGGTCACCGTGCTTCTGGTCGCCGTACCCGCGCGGATCGCGGTGGGCGCCGACACCGGTGCGCCGCAACGGGTGGCGGCCGTACACGCGGGGCTGGGCATCCTGGTCGGAGTGCTCGTCGCGCTCTGGGCGCTGCGCTCGCGCGCCGCCGCGGTGAACGTGACCGCGACGGCCGCCTGGCTCTGGCTGCTCGCGGTGGTCTCGGTGATCGACGGGGTACGCGTCGGACGCGGTCTGACCGGCGCTCAGCTCGGCACCTGGCAGCTCGACCCGGACCACCCGCGGTACTGGATCGGGGACCAGCTCTACTGGCCCGGTGCACTGCTGGCGCTCGTTCCCGCGCTGCTGATCGGCGCGCTGGCCGCCCGGCGGGCCGCCCGGTCGACCGGGCACCGGGTCGGCGCGGCGGCCTCCGGCGCGGCCGGCCCGCTACTCGTCGCGGTCGCCTACCTGACCACCCTGCCGCACTGGTCGGCGCTGGGTCCCGCGCAGCTGTCCACCCAGCTCATCGCCCCGTACGCGGTGATCGCCGGCCTCGGCGGCTCGGTCCTGGTCGCCGTCCTCGCCGAGCGGGCCAACCGAAGCCCCGGCGCGGCTGCGCAGGGCCCGGCGGCCGGCCCGGCCCCGGCCGCTCGGACCGATGCAGTCCCGGCTGTCGATCCCGAGCCGACCTCGACCGGGGCCGACGCCGAGCCGTTGAAGTCCCCCTCGACGGAAACCGCCGGTCGGCGCGGCACAGCCGTCACACCCCGGATTCCGGCACCGCGCACGGACCCGGACCTCTCCGAGCCAGCCGACGGCGGGACGGCCGAGGCCGAGCAGCCGAATGCCCGCCGCGCCCGAGCAACCAAACGAACCACCCGCCCCACTGCGGGCTGAGTCCGCAGGGGTGATCAGTCGACCGGCCAGGTGTGGACGGGTTCGTTGCCGCGTTGGAGTTCCGCGTAGCGCTGGACCATGTGGTGCAGCGCGTCGGCCCGGTCCATGCCCCGGTGCCGCTCCGCCGCCCAGACCGCCTCGGTCTGCCAGACGGCGCCGTTGCGGCCGGTCCGGCAGCGCTGCTCGATGATGCCGAGCAACCGGTCGCGCTGCGCCGGGGCGACGCCGAACCCGTCCAGGCCGGCCGCCGCGGTGGGGAGCAACTGCTCCAGCACCAGCTTGGTGACCGGAACATCGCCGATCCGCGGCCAGTGCAGCACGGCGTCCAGGCCGCGCCGGGCGGCGGCGTGGAAGTTCTCCTCGGCGGAGCTGAAGGTGAGCTGGCTCCAGATCGGCCGGTCCGCCTCGGCCAGGCCGCGGGCCAGCCCGAAGTAGAAGGCCGCGTTGGCCAGCATGTCCACCACGGTCGGACCGGCCGGCAGCACCCGGTTCTCCACCCGCAGGTGCGGGCGGCCGTTCATGATGTCGTACACCGGGCGGTTCCACCGGTAGACCGTGCCGTTGTGCAGCCGCAGCTCGCCGAGCTGCGGCACACCGCCGGAGTGCAGTACCTCCACCGGATCCTCGTCCTCGCAGATCGGCAGCAGCGGCGGGAAGTAGCGGACGTTCTCCTCGAACAGGTCGAAGATCGAGGTGATCCAGCGCTCGCCGAACCACACGCGGGGGCGTACGCCCTGGGCCTTGAGTTCGTCCGGTCGGGTGTCGGTCGCCTGCTCGAACAGGGCGATCCGGGTTTCGGCCCAGAGCTGACGGCCGTACAGGAAGGGAGAGTTCGCTCCGATCGCCACCTGCACCCCGGCGATGGCCTGGGACGCGTTCCAGTAGTCGGCGAAGCTGTCCGGGGCGACCTGGAGGTGGAACTGGAGACTGGTGCAGGCGGCCTCGGGGGCGATCGAGTCGGTGTGCGTCCGCAACTGCTCGACGCCGCGGATGTCGAGCTCGATGTCCTCGCCCCGGGCGCCGACGATCTGGTCGTTGAGCACCCGGTAGCGCTCGTTGGTGGAGAGATTGTCCTCGACGAGGTGCCCCTCGGTGAGGGTGGGCAGGATGCCTACCAGAACGATCTTCGCGTCGGACTTGGCCGCACGCTCGTCGGCACGGGAGAGGCTGCTGCGCAGGTCGTGTTCGTAGTCGGCGAAACCGGTGCCGTCGATCAGCCGGGGCTCGGCGTTGAGTTCCAGGTTGAACTGCCCCAGCTCGGTCTGGAAGAGCGGGTCGGCGATGTCGGCGAGGATCTCCTCGTTGCGCATCGCCGGCTCGGCCGCCGAGTCGACCAGGTTGAGTTCGATCTCCAGACCCGTCATCGGCCGGTCGGCGTCGAAGCCGAAGTCGTCCAGCATCAGAGCGAAGACGTCCAGGCATCGCCGGACCTTCTGCCGGTAGCGGACTCGATCCTCCCGGGTGAAGGCGCCCTGCGAGACGTCCCTGCCCATGTGTCCTCCCGGCGGCCGGCGCGGTCGGGATCCTGCCGTCCCGGAAAGCGCATTGTGAACCATCCACGTTAAGAGCGCCCACCTGACCGGAGCCAGGGGCCGGTGCCGATGATGCGAAACCGGCCCGCGCGGAAGCGCTCGTGGCGCCATCTGTACCCCGTCGCGGGCGTGCCGGACCCGCCGGAGGTGCGAACAACCCGTGACACTTCACACGCAGGTGGCGACGGCTGGCCGAGACGACGCCGGGCCCGCGCCGACATGCGGCGCGGGCCCGGCGTACCGGCGATCCGAAGGATCAGGCCTGGCGGACGGCCTCGCCCTCGATCTCGATCTTGATCTTCTTGCCGACCAGCACCCCGCCGGTCTCCAGCGTGACGTTCCAGGTCAGGCCGAACTCCTCGCGGTCGATCTCGGTGCTCGCGGAGAAGCCGAAGATGTCCTGGCCGAACGGGCTGCGGCCGACGCCCTCGAACTCCACCCGCAGCTCGACCGGACGGGTGACGTCCTTGATGCTGAGCTCACCGGTGAGCACGAACTCGTTGCCGCGACGGGACTTGACGCCGGTGCTGCGGAACTCCAGCGTCGGGTACTTCTCGACCTCCAGGAACTCGGGGCTGCGCAGGTGCGCGTCCCGGTCGCTCTGGGTGGTGTCGATGCTGGCGGCCTGAATGGTCGCGACGACCGACGACTGCAGCGGGTCCTCGGCGATGGTGATGGTGGCGGCCGCCTCTTTGAACTCGCCGCGGACCTTGCTCACCATCATGTGCCGGGCGACGAAGCCAACCCGCTTGTGTGCCGCGTCCAGCGCGTAGGTGCCGGCCGTCGGAATGGTGAGGCCGTCCCAGTCGCGGGTAACCGCATCGATGCTGCTGGTCATGCTGATCTCCTCCAGAAGAATGTTTAGTAGCCCAACGACTGCCTGAGCAACTATAGCCACAGCAATATTCCCTGTGTCAAGTACTGGTAGGATGAACGAGTGACAAACGTGTTCGACGATCCCCGGATCACCGCCGTCGGCCTGCTCTACGAGGTGCACGCCGGGCTCTCGGCCCGGTTCGCTGCCCAGCTCGAGGAGCACGACCTCTCCACGGTCGAGTTCGAGGTGATCACGCGACTGGCCCGCTCGCCGGGCAACCAACTACGAATGACCGACCTCGCCGCGCAGACCTCCCTCTCCACCAGCGGGGTGACCCGCGTGGTGGACCGGATGGAACGCGACGGCCTGCTCACCCGCCGGGCCTGCCCGACCGACCGGCGCAGCTCGTACGCGGTGGTCACCACCGCCGGCATGCAACGGCTGAACGAGACGCTACCGGGGCACCTGCGGATCATCGAGCAGTGGTTCACCGGCCAACTCGGCCCCGAGGCCCTGGCCGCACTGCTCGACGGCCTGCGCCGGGTACGCGACGCCGTCCACCCGTGCGCCACCGCCGGCAGCACCGACGCCGCGCCCGAGGAGGAGATCACCGCCGATGGAGCTACCCGAGCCTGACCGCCGGCGAGCACCGGTCCCGGCCGGCACGGCAGCGGGCGGCGTACGGACCAGCCTGAGCACGTGTCACGTCACCGGCAGAAAAACCGGCAGAACTGACCTTGGCAACCGGACCTATCGCCCGGAATAGACTTTCCGCTCCCATCTCGGTGGCAGGCTTCGGGCACCGGGGATTCACCGGGGGGTGACGGCGCGGGCGAACAGCGAGGGGTAGCACCAAGGGGGCTTTTCGTCCGCGCCACTCCCGCCCGGGCATCCGCTATGCGGTCCCACCCCACGACAGAGTGGCCGGTCCGCCACGACTACCCCACGGCCGGCCCGCCCCGGGCGGCCATCAGCGCGTAGAGCAGCCCAGACTCCTGTGGCAACAGCCGGATGCCACTCTCCTGGCAGACCTGGTCCAGCCGGTCCATGATCGCCGGATCAGCGGTGCTCGCGGCCAACCCCACCAGCGCCTCCACCACGTCCCGGCGATCCTGAGCGGCATCGGCGGCGGCGGCGAACCACTCGGCGGCGAGCTCCCGGTCACCCTGGTGCAGCGCCAGATTTCCCTCGATCAACGCCCAGGTCCCCGACTCCGGCCCGCCCCTGGACAGCACCGCGTCATCCGCGCGGGGTCGTGGCGGCCCGGCCCGCTCCACCCACGATCGATTCGGCACGGCCACCGCGACCTCGGCGATCCCCGCCCGCAGCTCGGTGAGCACCTCGGTCGCCTCCGCACCGCGACCGTCCTGGGCGAGCGCCAACCCGACAGTGCCGAGCACCCGGCGCCGATGCCCCGGATCACCCAGCTCGGACAGGGCCACCACTGCCCGTCGGCCCTGGTCGACGGCGTCGGCGTACCGGCCCTCGAGGCGGGCGACCTCGGCGCGGTTGGCCCAGGCCAGCACCCGCAGTCGCTGCTCACCGCTCTCGGCGGCGAGCCGGTCGACCGCGGCCAGCCGCCGACGCGCCGCAGCCAGGTCACCGAGCCGGATGTCGTGCCAGGCGAGACTGTTCTGGGCCACCGCGAGGTGCCGGGTCCGACCGTTGCGAGCCGCCAGCCGGAGCACCGCCTCAGCCTGCTCGCGGGCCTCGTCGTGTCCGCCGACGGTGATCAGCAGCGCGCCGAGAACGGTCCGCGCCTCCAACTCTCCGGTAACGTCGCGGGCCTGCCGGAACATGTCCAGCGCGGCGCGCGCCGTCGGCAGTTCGTCGGGACCCGCACCGTGCTCGACGGCGAGCCGGGCCACCCCGAGGCTGGCCCAGCCACGCAGGACGGGATCAGCGTCCGCGGTTCGCGGGTCGGCCAGCAACCGGCGCAGCCACTGCCTGCCGGCGACGTCGCGCCCCCGGAACCGCCACCAGCGGGTCAGGCAGGCCGCCAGGCGAAGCGCGGTCATCGGGTCGTCGGTGGCCGCGTGGGCCAGCGCGGAGCTGATGTCGCTGCTCACCTCATCCAGCCGGTGCACCGCGTCGGGCAACCGGGGACCAGCGAGGTCGGCGGCGGTCCGCGCCACGAGGCGGGCGATCACCTCCGCGTGCCGGCGCCGGACGCACGTCAGCTCGCCACCGCCGGCCGCCTGTTCGAGAGCGAAGTCGCGGACCGCGTCGAGCAGCCGGAACCGGAACGGCCCGGTGCCGCGCACGCTCAGCAGGCCCAGTTCGACGAGCCGGTCCAGCACCGGGACCGGGTCGATCGCCACTGTGCCGTCCCGGTCGGCCTCGTCGGCGAGCATCTCCTCGGCCAGCTCCACCGACCACCGATTGCCGAACATGGCGAGCCGCCGCAGCGCGGCCTGCTCGTCCGGCGCGAGCAACCGGTAGCTGGCCGCCACCGCGTCCCGCAGGGTGACCGCCGCCACGGCCGAGGTGGCATCGGCGCCGTTCGCGCGGTGGGCGGGGGCATCCGGGCCGTCCCAACCGGGGTGGACCGCCGGATCGCCCGGCGTCGCCAGGTCGAGCACCCGGTCGCCGTACCGGTCGAGCAGCTCGGTGAGGTCGAGAAGCCGACCTCGGGCGGCCATCAGCTCGATGGCCAGCGGCAGCCCACCCAGCCGGCGGACCAGCGCGGCCAGCGCCGGCAGCTCGTCGGGAGCGGGCGGCTCCCGACGGACCTGGGCGAGCCGGGCGGTGAACAGTGCGACCGCCGGCCACGACCCGAGGGTGGCCGGTCCGGACCGCTCGGCGTCCGGCGGCGGCACGTCGAGCGGCGCGACCGGCCAGACCCGCTCGCCGGGCAGGCCGACCGGGTGCCGCCCGGTGACCAGCGCCCGCAGCGAGGGCAGCGCGCCGGTCAACCGGTGCAGTGTCTCGGCCACCGGGCCGGGCGCGCGCTCCGCCGCGTCCATCACCAGCAGCGTCGGGCGGCCGGCGAGCCGGGCGGTGAGCCCCGGCAGCCGGGCCGCACCGAGTACGGCCATCGAGGCGGCGAGCACGTCCGGCCCGTCCGAGCCCTCGCCGATCAGCACCCCGGCGACGCCGCCCGGGTGCGCGTCGGCGGCGTCGTGCGCGACGGACAGCGCCAGCGCGGTCTTGCCGACCCCGGCCAGCCCGACCAGGCTCACCAGCCGGGGACCATGCTCCGCGGTCAGCATCGCCGTCAACTCGGTGACGTCGCGGTCCCGGCCGATCAGCGCGACCGCCGGTGGGAGGGCGACCGGCGGGGCGGAGCCGACCGGGTCGACTGCCGAAGTGGCGGGGCCGGTGACCGCGAGGGCCGCGAGGGTCACGTCCGTTCGGGGCAGGTCACCGCCGGCCTGGCCCCGGGCAGCGGCCAGGAACGCCGACCGGACGGCCCCGGTCAGCTCCAGAGCACCGGCGAGCAGCTCGACGGTGGTGCGCTGCGGTCGGACCGACCGGCCGCGCTCCAGGTCACGCACCGTCCGCACGCCGACGCCGGCCCGGTTGGCCAGCTCCGCCTGGGTCAGGCCGGCGGCACGCCGGTGCCCGCGGAGCAGCTCCGCCAGCCCGCTACGACCGGCCGGGCTCCGCGACCGTTCATGATCCGGAGTCATGGGCACGAAGAGTACGGATCGACTCCGACCATCGGCAGTCGAACGTCGGGCTGCCGACGCCCACTCGCCGAAATCCGACAGCCTGGCCGGGCAGCCCTGCCGGAGGCGGCTGTCGACCGGCCGCCGGCGAATCCAGCCCCGGTCAGAGGCCCAGATCGCGCGCGATGATCATGCGCTGCACCTCGCTTGTGCCCTCGCCGATCTCCAGGATCTTGGAGTCCCGCCAGAACCGGGCCACCGGGGACTCGTTCATGAAGCCGTAGCCACCGTGGATCTGGGTGGCCTCCCGGGCGTTGTCCACCGCGATGGTGCTGGCGTGCAACTTGGCGATGGCGGCCTGCCGCTTGAACGGCTCACCGGCCAGCATCCGCGCGGCCGCGTCGTAGTAGGCCAGCCGGGCGGTGTGCGCCTTCAGCTCCATGTCGGCGATCTTGAACTGGATCGCCTGGTTGCCACCGATCGGCCGGCCGAAGGCGTGCCGCTCCTTCGCATACTTGATCGACTCGTCGACGCAGCCCTGAGCGAGACCGACGGCCAGCGCGGCGATGGCGATCCGGCCCTCGTCGAGGATCTGAAGGAACTGGGCGAAGCCGCGCCCCCGTTCGCCGAGCAGGTTCGCCGCCGGCACCCGGCAGTCGTCGAAGGTCAGCTCGTGGGTGTCCGAGGCGGTCCAGCCCACCTTGGAGTAGCCCGGCGCCACGGTGAACCCCGGCGTGCCGTTGGGCACGATGATGGTCGACAACTCCTTCGAGCCGTCCGGCTTCGTACCGGTCACCGCGGTGACGGTGACCAGGGCGGTGATGTCGGTGCCCGAGTTGGTGATGAACGCCTTCGAGCCGTTGATCACCCACTCGTCACCGTCCAGCACCGCCCGCGTCTGGGTGCCGGCGGCGTCCGAGCCGGTGCCCGGCTCGGTGAGACCGAAACCGGCAAGCGCCTCGCCGCTGAGCAGCTTCGGCAGCCAGGTCGCGCGCTGCTCGTCGGTGCCGAACCGGTAGATCGGCATGGCGCCGAGCGAGACCGCCGCCTCGAGCGTGATCGCCACGCTGGAGTCGACCCGGGCCAGCTCCTCCAGGGCCAGGCAGAGCGCGAAGTAGTCGCCACCCATGCCGCCGTGCTCCTCGCCGAAGGGCAGGCCGAACAGGCCCATCTTGCCCATCTGCCGGATCACCTCGTACGGAAAGGTGTGCTGCTCGTAGTGCTCGGCGATGACCGGCGCGACCACCTCGCGCGCGAAGTCCCGCACGCTCTCCCGCAGCGCCGCTTGTTCGTCGGTGAGCCGGAAATCCATCTCATCCTCCTGTGTGGACGGGGCCGCCGGGCGCTCGTGACGCCGGGACGGTTCGCTGTGCTGGTCCGGTCGGGGGTCAGACCGGGGTGACGCCGTGCCGGCGCCGGGAGAAGTGCCGATCCTTGGTACGCGCCGCGGCGAACCGGCGGACCAGCTCGGTACGCAGGTCGTGCGGCTCGACTATGGCGTCCACCACCAGCTCGCTGGCGAGCCGGACGACGTCGATGTCCTGCTCGTACTCGGCCCGCTTGGCGGCGACGAAGGCGGCCCGTTCGTCCGCGTCCGCGATAGCGGCGATCTTGTTGGCGTAGACCGCGTTCACCGCCGCCTCGGCCCCCATCACCGCGATCTTCGCGCTGGGCAGCGCGATGGTGGCGTCCGGCTCGAACCCGGGGCCGGCCATCGCGTAGAGGCCGGCGCCGTACGCCTTGCGGACCACCACGCAGATCTTCGGAACGGTCGCCTCGGAGATCGCGGTGATCATCTTGGCGCCGTGCCGGATGATGCCCTGCTTCTCCACCACGCTGCCGACCATGAAGCCGGGCACGTCGCTGAGGAAGAGCAGCGGCACGTTGAACGCGTCGCAGAGCTGCACGAACCGGGTCGCCTTGTCGGCCGAGTCGACGAAGAGCACGCCGCCCTTGAACATCGAGTTGTTGCCGAGCACGCCGACGACCTCGCCGTTCAGGCGACCGAAGCCGATGGTCAGCTCCTTGGCCCACAGCGCCTGGATCTCGAAGAAGGACCCCTCGTCGAGCAGGCCCTTGACGTACCGCCGCATGTCGAACGCCTGCCGCTCGCTGGCCGGCACCAGCGCGGCCAGGTCGGCCTTCGCGGGCGCGGCGACGGCCTCCGCGGCCGGCGGTGCCTGGGTCCAGTTCGCCGGCAGGTACGACAGGTAGCGGCGTACCACGTCGAGCGCGTCGGCCTCGGTCTTGCACAGGAAGTGCCCGACGCCGGATTCGGCGGTGTGCACCTTGGCCCCGCCCATCGCCTCCAGCGTGGTCTTCTCGCCGGTGACCATCTCGACCATCCGGTCGGAGCCGAGGTACATGCTGGCGTTGCCGTCGACCATGGCCACCACGTCGCAGAACGCCGGGATGTACGCCCCGCCGGCGGCGCTCGGGCCGAACAGCGCGCACACCTGCGGGATCGAACCCGAGGCGCGCACCTGGTTCCAGAAGATCTTGCCGGCACCGCGACGACCGGGGAAGAGGTCGACCTGGTCGGTGATCCGGGCGCCGGCCGAGTCGACCAGGTAGACCATCGGCACGCCGGCGCCGTACGCCCGCTCGATGATCCGGATGATCTTCTCGACGGTGCGGGCGCCCCAGCTGCCGGCCTTGACGGTGGAGTCGTTGGCCATCAGGCAGACCTGCCGGCCGTCGATGGTGGCGGTGCCGGTGACCACGCCGTCGGCGGGCAGCCCCTCGGCCAGCGCGTTGGCGTACAGGCCGTCCTCGACGAACGAACCCTCGTCGACCAGGAGCGCGACCCGCTCCCGGGCGAAGAGTTTGCCCTTTGCGGCGTTCGCCGCGTGGTACTTGTCCGCGCCGCCGGACCGGGCCCGCTTGCGCAGCTGCTCCAGCGCCTCACCGTCGAGCGTCACGCTGACTCCCTCGCCGTACTGACCTGAACGATCGTTAGGCTATCGCATTCGCGCGACGCCCGGCGACCCATGGGCGGGACCGGATGGCCGGGTGGCCGCCGGGAGGCTGCGGATTCAAACCAGACATTGAAATCTATTAATCTCTATGGCTAGGCTCCTGACACCCCCTCCTCCCGGATTGGAGTCAGCGATGACCTCACGACTCAATCGGCTCGCGGTCGCGTTCGTCGCGACGGCGCTCGCCACCCTCGGCGTCACGGTCGCCAACCCGTCGCCCGCGTCCGCCGCAATGACCATCTGCTACAACACCAGCCAGGCGGGCAGCTACGCCAGCACCGCCAACCAGGCCGCCTCGATCTGGAACAACGCCACCGTCAACCTGACGCTCTCGGCGAACTGCGGCTCCAACCTCCGGATCTACCGGATCACCGGCGGCGGCTCGTACGCCGTGCGGACCAGCCTCGGCAACGGCCGGGTCTACATCGACACCCAGCAGGCCGCCCAGTACAGCGTGCTGCGGATCATGACCCACGAGATCGGGCACATCCTCGGCCTGCCGGACAACTACAACGGGAACTGCGCGCTCCTGATGTCCGGTGGCAGCGCCGGCACCAGCTGCACCAACCCGTACCCGAGCACCGCCGAGGCGAACCGGGTGAGCAACCTCTTCGCCGGCACCTTCGCCGCCACCGAGCGCAGCACGGACCGCGCCGGAGCGGACATCTTCCGCGACAGCTGGCCGAGCGTGCTCACGCCGGTGGGCTGACCGACCGGGCAGATACGTCGGAGGGGCCGGCACGCCGCCGGCCCCTCCCCGCGTTCCCGAGCGGTCAGCTCGGCATCGGCGTCAGCCGGGTACGAGGGCCGGCACGCAACACGCCGGACGGGAGCTTCTTGCCGAGCAGGTGCTCGGCAAGCTCGGCCGCCTCGATCAGGGCGGCCAGGTCGATGCCGGTGTCGATGCCCATGTCGTGCAGCATGTGCACGGCCTCCTCGGTGGCCAGGTTGCCGCTGGCCCCCGGGGCGTACGGGCAGCCGCCCAGGCCGCCGACGCTGGCGTCGAACTCGGTCACCCCCAGCTCCATCGCGGTCAGCAGGTTGGCCAGCGCGGTGCCCCGGGTGTTGTGGAAGTGCAGCAGCACCGGCACGTGCGCGTTGCGGTCGCGTACGGCGGTCAGCAGCTCGCGGACCCGGCGCGGAGTGCCCATGCCGGTGGTGTCGCCGAACGCGACCCGGTCCGCGCCGTCGCGGACCACCCGATCCACTATGCCGGCCACCCGCTCCGGGGCGACGTCCCCCTCGTAGGGGCAGCCGAAGCTGGTCGCCACGATCACCTCGACCCGCGCGGAAGCACCGTGCAGCAGGTCGATCAGCTCGGCGATGTCGTCCAGCGACTCGTCCGTCGAACGGTTGACGTTGCGCCGGTTGTGCGTGTCGCTGGCCGAGACCACCACCTCGATCTCGGTGAACCCGGCGGCCAGGGCCCGCTGGGCGCCCCGCGTGTTCGGCACCAGGGCCGAGTAGCGCACGCCGTCGGCCCGCACCGCCCGCCGCCACACCTCGTCGGCGTCGGCCATCTGCGGGATCGCCTTCGGGTGCACGAACGACACCGCCTCGATCCGGCATACGCCGGTGCCGGAGAGCGCGTCGAGCAGCCGCACCTTGGCGTCGGTCGGGATCGGGTCCTCGTTCTGCAGCCCGTCTCGCGGCCCGACCTCACGGATCGACACGGAATCTGGCAACTGGCTCATCGGTCACCTCGCTGTGACGTCGGATCGGGGCGGGATGTCGGCTCCACCGCGCCCTTTGCACTGCTTCAACGGACGCAACGGCGACTGTCCGGTATCCGGACGACCGCTGTTGCGTCCAGGTAAGCAGAGCAAAGGGCTCGGCTGCCAGTGCCGCCGGGTCGCTGGACGGCGGCCCGGCGGCCCGGCGGCCGACCGGGTCAGCGCATGCGGGAGACGATGCCGGTGTCGTAGGCGCCGGAGAGAAACTCTTCGTTCTCCAGCAGCTCGGCGAAGAAGGGCAGGTTGTTCTTCGGGCCCTCGATCCGGAAGGCCGCGACTGCCGTCCGGGCCCGCTCGATCACCTCGTCCCGGGTGGCACCACTGATGATCAGCTTGGCCATCAGGCTGTCGTAGAACGGGGTGACGGTGTTGCCCTCGGTGTAGCCGGAGTCCACCCGGACCCCGTCGCCGGTCGGTTCGACCCACGTCTTCACCACGCCCGGGCCGGGCAGGAAGCGCTTCGGGTCCTCGGCGTTGATCCGCATCTCGATGGCGTGCCCGCTCGGTGCCAGCGCGTCCGGATCGAAGGTCGGCGCCAGCCCGGACGCCACCCGCAACTGCTCCTCCACCAGGTCGACGCCGTAGACGTACTCGGTCACCGGGTGCTCCACCTGGAGCCGCGTGTTCATCTCAAGGAAGAAGAACTCGTCGGACGCAGGATCGAGCAGACATTCCACCGTGCCCGCGTTGCGGTAGCCGACCGCCTCACCGGCGCGTACCGCCGCGGCCAGGAAGCGCTCGCGCAGCTCCGGCGAGACCGCCGGCGACGGCGACTCCTCGACCAGCTTCTGGTTACGCCGCTGCACCGAGCACTCCCGTTCGCCGAGCGCCACCACCCGGCCGTCGGCCAGGCCGAGGATCTGCACCTCGACATGGCGCACCCGGGGGAAGTACCGCTCGATCAGCACCGAACCGTCGCCGAACATCCGCTCGGCGAACGCGCGCACCTTGTCGTACTCGGTGCGCAGCGCGGCCTCGTCGACCGCCACGCCCATGCCCATGCCGCCGCCACCGGCGGCGGCCTTGACCATCACCGGGTAGCCGATCCCGGCGGCGGCCGTCACAGCCGCGTCCAGGTCGGCGGCCGGGTCGGTGGTGCCGGGCGCGACCGGAACGCCGGCCGCCGCCATCAGGTTCCGGGCGTTGATCTTGTCGCCCATCGCGGTGATCGCGTCCGCGCCGGGGCCGACCCAGATCAGACCGCTCGACTCGACGGTACGGGCGAACTCGGCGTTCTCCGACAGGAAGCCGTAGCCGGGGTGGATGGCCTGCGCGCCGGTCGACTTCGCGGCGGCGAGGATCGCCTCGGTGTTGCGGTAGCTCTGCGCCGGGTTCGGCGGGCCGATGAGGACCGCTTCGTCCGCCTCGGCGACGAACGGCAGATGGGCGTCGGCCTCCGAGTACACCGCGATCGCGCGGATGCCGAGCCGCTTCGCGGTACGGATGATCCGGCGGGCGATCTCGCCCCGATTGGCGACCAGCAGTGACTCGATCATGTTTCCTCCCGGCGTCCGGATGTTGGGACGGTTGTCAGGAAACCATGACCGGCACGCCGGTGACGAGTCGGCTCAGGCGAGCAGTGCGGCCAGGGCGGCGTCGCGCAGCAGCTCGGCGCGGCGTCGGCGGTCCACCTCGCCACCGAGGAACGGAGTCGAGTTCATCAGGCCGAACGCGGCGTGCGCGAGCACGCGCGCCTCACCGTCGGGCATGCCCGGGTGCAGCGCGGTGAGCACAGTCACCCACTCCTCGACGTATAGCCGTTGCAGGCGACGGATCCGCCGCCGGGGCTCGTCCGGCAGGCGGTCCAGCTCGTGCAGGTGCAGCGCGATCACCGCCGGGTTGGCCAGCGCGAACTCGACGTGGAAGTCGATCAGCGACTCCAGTACGCCGCGCGCGTCGTCCGGGTGCCCCGCGGAGCGCTCCCGGCCGCCGGCCAGCAGCCCCTCGCTGACCGGGATCAGCGCGGCGGCGAGCATCGCCTCCTTGCCGGCGAAGTGGTGGTAGAGGGCCGGGCCGGTCACCCCGGCGGCCGCGCCGATGTCGTCCATCGACACCCCGTGATAGCCCCGGGCGGCGAACAGACCGACCGCGATCTCCAGGATCTCGTCCTTGCGGGACCGGCGCCGGCCCGCACCCGCCGCACCCCGTGCCTGCTGCTCCACCGTCACGGGGCAAGCGTAGACCGCGAGCCGCGCACCGTGGAGCGGTGGTTACCGGTCGGTTGCGCACGCCGCACCGTCGGTCGGGTCAGTCGTCCGGGTCGAGGTCGTGCTCCGCCCGCAACGCCGCGGCCTCCTGCGGCCGGTCCAGCAGGTCCAGCGCACGGGCCAGCAGCCAGGCGGTCTGGCGCACCGGCCGGGAGTCCGCCGGGAGGCCACCGAGCACCCGGCGCAGCAGCGGTTCCGCCTCGGCCGGACGGTCCAGGCGCAGCAGCAGCTCACCGATGAGGATCTCCACCTGCGCGGCCTCGCCGAACGCCTCGATCGACCGCAACCGGTCGGGCACCCCGGCCAGCCGGCCCAACGCCTCGTCCGGCCGGTCCTCCCCGGTCAGCACCCGCGCACCGGCCTCGGCCGCCATCGCCAGCTCGTACGTCACCGGCGGCGACTGCTCCGGCTGCCCGGCCAGCGTCGCGGCCAGTCCGTCCATCAGCTCGATGGCGCGCACCGCCGCCGGTCGGTCATCGGACCAGAACCAGGCGTACGCCTCCCGCCGGCGGGCCCGCAGCTCGTCGAGCGGCAGGTCGGCGAGCCGGTAAGCAGTGGCGGCAGCGGTGAACCGCTCGGCGGCCACCGCGTCCCGGTCGGCGTCGTAGAGGATCCCGCCGGCCTCCTCCAACACCTGAGCGCGGTGCGGGAGGTTGTCCGGGCCGTCCAGGTTGTCGGCCAACCGCTCCAGCAGTGCCAGCGCCGGATCGATCTCGCCGAGCCCGGCGTAGACACCGGCCAGAAGGTGCCGGCAGCGGTCCGCTTCCGCCTGGGCGCCGAGCCGGTCCAGCCCGAGGACCGCCTCCTCGGCGACCTCGGCCGCCTCACCGAGCCGACCCACCACCCGGTACGCGTTCGCCAGCTCCCAGCGCAGGAAGGCGTCCCCCTCGGCGCCCCGCTCCACGCAGAGCGTCACCGCCTCGACGAAGTCGTCCACCGCGTCGGCGGCCCGCCCGGCGGAGAGCAGCGCCCGGGCCCGGGCCACCCGGACCGGCAGCACCGCAGCCGCCGGAGCCACGGCCAGCGCCTCGTCGCAGGCGGCCACGGCGTCGGCCGGATCGTCCACCGCCCGGACGTAGGTCAGGCAGGCCGCCGTGATCAGCTCGCCGACGCCCAGCTCACGGCCGATCCGGCGGGCCTCGTCGGCGGCCGCGCGGGCCTCGTCGACCCGGTCCGACTGCTCCAGCAGGTGTGCCCGGTGCAGCGCGATCCGGGCCGCCAGGTGCCGGTCGCCGCCCGCGTCGGCGGGCACCCGGTCGAGCGCGGCGAGCGCCTCCGCCCAACGTTCCCGGTGCAGCAGCGCCAGCGCCACCCGATCGTGCCCGGCGGCGCGCTGTCTCGCGTCGCCGAGCCGGTCCAACACCTCGGCCGCGGCTCGGACCAGCGCCAACCCCTCCTCGGCGTCGTCGTCGGAGCGGGTCAGCAGCACCCCGAGCCGCCCGGCGACCACCTGCGCGGGCACCTCCTCGGCCGCCTCCCGGTACCGGCTCAGCGCCGCCCGGTTCATCTCGATCGCGCCCGCGATGTCGTCCTCGTCGCCGCGCTCGGCCGCCCGCAGCGCCAGCCGGTGCGCGGCCGTACGCGGTGGCAGGTCGTCGGTGCCGAACCGGTCGTCGCAGGCGGCCAGCGCCGCCCGGAACGTGGCCCGGTCGTGCCGGCCCCAGCTCTCCTCGGCGAGGGCCAGCAGCTCGTCCGGACCGGCGTCGGCGGGCAGGGCCACGCTGGTCTCGTCGCCGGCCCGCGCCCGGTCGGAGGCGGCCGGTGACACACCCCGGTCGCGGTGGATGCTCGGCTCGTCCCCGACCGGGCGGGACGGGCGGCGGCGGACGCTGGCGGAGAGCGGCAGGTGCTCGCCGCTCGCCCGCACCGCGAGCCGACCGGCTATCCACTCCGACTGGTGCGCGGTGCCGTTGCGGGCGTCGAAGCGGGCGGCCAGCGCGGTCGCGGTCTCCGCCAGCTCGTCGGCGAG
Organism: Micromonospora coriariae; assembly: GCF_900091455.1. NCBI lineage: Bacteria > Bacillati > Actinomycetota > Actinomycetes > Micromonosporales > Micromonosporaceae > Micromonospora > Micromonospora coriariae. The sequence continues at coordinate 2,660,759 of NZ_LT607412.1, forward strand.
CGTCAGCGCGGGCACCTCGCCGGCCGGCCGCCCCTCGGCGGCACGGCGGTACACGGTCGGTGCGCCGATCCGGCCGGCCTGGCGCAGCGCGGCGGCGGCGGTCGCCGCGAAGTGCATCGCGGCGGCCGGCGACGGCGGCCGGTCCAGCCAGTCCAGGTGCCGTTCGACCAGCTCCACCGCCCGCGCCTCGTTGCCGGTCAGCGTGCAGAACTCGATGTGGTCGCCGATGTCCCACAGGTCGGCGAGGTTGGCGCGCAGCCGGCGGTACGCCTCCCGGTGCGCGTCCCGCGCCGACTCACCCCGCCCGGTGCGCAGGTACGGCAGGAGCAGCGCGGTGAGGATCGCCTGCGGCTGCTCGGTACACGTGAGCCGACCGGCGAGCACCGGCTCGGCCAGTGCCACCGCCTCGGCGTCCCGTCCGGTGTCGGCGAGATAGCCCACCTGGCTCGTCGGGTCACAGCCGGCACAGTCGGAGAGTTCGTCGCGCGGGGTGGTCTGCCAGAGCCGGTACCAGTGCGCGGCCGCCTCGGCGTCACCCACGTGGTCGGCGACCCGGAACCGGTGCTTGTGGACGGTCTGCAGGCTGTGCCCGCCGGCCCGGTAGCGCCGCTCCATGTCGTCCAGCACCGCGTACGTGCGGTCCAGCGGCACCTCCGGGAACTTCAGCAGGCCGGACACCATGTACTTGAAATGCCACAGCAGCTGGTGCAGGTGGCGCTGGTGGTAGGGCTGCGGATCGCTGTCGAACTCGGACAGGCACCAGGAGAAGGTCACGAAGGACTTCGCCGGCTCACCGCCGTAGACGTACCCGGTGGTGGCCTGCATCCGCGTGACGAAGGCGAGGTGCCGGTCGTCCGCGGCGTCCACCCGGCGCAGCAACTGCTCCAGCGCGGCGATCTGCCCCGCCCCGTACGGCATGTCGGCGATGCCGCGCAGCACCCGCCAGAGATCCTCGTCGGCCATTGTCACTCCCGTCCCGGCACGGCCCGGCCGAGCAGGCCGAGGAAGGAATCGTTCAGCAGCGCGGCGTCGGCCGCGCGGATCGGGTGGTGGCCGAGCAGCAGCGCCTGCCCGTACAGCGCCTCGACGGCGAGCCCGACCAGCTCCGGGTCGGCCAGCATGGTGACCCGGCGGACCAGCGGGTTGCGGTGGTTGAGCACCAGCTGCGGGCGGTCCGGCGGGGCGGTGGCGGCGAGCGCGTCGAGCACTCCACCCCACAGCTCGTCGGCCCGGTCCCGGCTGGCCGCGAGCTGGTCGTTGAACGCCGCCGACCGGCTGACCAGGTAGAGCGCGGGCAGCGAGACCGGGTCGTACGCCCGGATGACCACCTCGCAGCCGGAGCGCTCGACCGCCCGCTGCGCCGCGGCGAGGAACGGCCGCAGGGCCAGCTCCACCTGCGGGTCGAGACCGTCGAAGCGGGTGGTGAGGTCGCTCGGCTCCAGCCGCTCGATCAGCACCGAGCGGTCCACCGTCGGCAGCCGCTCGATCAGCTCGGTGTCGTACGTGTAGCCCGCGTTGACCACCGCCAGATCCTGCGCGGCGGCCACCGCGGCGAGCTGGCGGAACTCGTCGAGGCTCGCCGCGTACCGGAGCACCCCGTAGCGCTCCCGGAACTCGGCGAGGGTGAGCGTGCCGACGTTCGTGTCCATCGGCCACCACCGGTCGACCAGCCGGAGCATCTCGTCGTCGTGCAGTGCCAACGCTTTCACGCCGAGGTGGTGCACCTGGAGGAACTCGGCCAGCCGGTGCGGGTCGTGCCGCGCCAGCCGGACCAGCCAGCCGCGTACCTGGTCGCCGAGCGCCTCCCGGGTGGCGGCCAGCAGGGTGTCCTCGTAGAGGGCCTCCCGGCTGGCGGTCGGGCGCAGCTCGGTCGCGTCCACCACGCAGTGCGCGAAGAACGCCCAGTCCGGCAGCAGCCCGTCGGCGTGCTCGGTGAGCAGCATCCGCTTGAGGTAGACCCGGTGCCCGGCCCGGGCCGCCGGGTTCACCGGGGTGGGCAGGATGAATGCGACACCGGTCAGCCCGGCCTCCGGCACGCTCAGTGGCACCACGTCGAACGGGTCGACGCCGAGCGTCTCCCGGGAGTATCGGATCAGTGCCGCCCGGTCGACCGGCGCTCCCGCCGTGGTCGGCCAGGGTGGCTCGCCGGTGGTGGTGACCACGTCACCGACCCGGACGGTGACCGGCAGCAGGGAACCGAAGAGGCGGGCCAGGTCGGTGACGGTCGGGGTGCTGAACCACTGGTCGGCGTCGCGGCGGGGCACCAGCGTGACAGTCGTGCCCGGCTCGGCGCGGGCGGCCTCGGGCGGCGCCACCGTCACCGCATAGCGGCCGTCGGCGTACCCGGTCCAGCGGACCGTGGGGTGGCCACCGTGCCGGGTGAGCACCTGGATCTCGTCGGCCACCAGGAAGCAGGAGAGCAGGCCGATGCCGAACTGGCCGAGGAACTCGTGCCGGGAGAAGCCCAGCTCGTCGCGCTTGGAGCTGCGGCCGATGGTGGCCAGCAGCTCGTGCACCTGCGCCTCGGTGAGGCCGATGCCGGTGTCGTGCACCCGCAGCGTGCCGTCGCCGGTGCGGTCCGGCGGCTCGATGCGGACCAACGCGGGAGCGTCCGGCTCGTTCGCCCGCCGCGCGGTGATTGCGTCCACCGCGTTCTGCAGCAGCTCCCGGACGTAGACCCGCGGGCTGCCGTAGAGGTGATGACTGAGCAGGTCGACCACGCCACGGAGGTCGACCTGGAAGGTGTGGTCCACGCCTGAGTTCTCCCCGGTCCGATGCCGGCGCCCACCGTACCGATGATCACCGACGCGTGGCGTCCCCCTTTCGCCCGGCGGTTTGACCCTCGACCCGGTCGAACCCGCACGGTCAGCGCCATGACCTCCTCCGCTCTCGGCCGGGACTTCCGGCTGCTCTGGTCCGCCGCCGTCTCCTCCCGATTGGGAGACGCCCTGCGTACGCCGGCTCTGGCGCTGCTGGCCGCGGCGCTGACCCGCGATCCCCGGGTGATCGCGGCGGTCACAGTGGTCGCTCAGCTGCCGCCGCTGCTGTTCGGCCTGCTCGGCGGCGTGTACGCGGACCGCTGGGACCGCCGGCGGACGATGGCCCTGGTGGACGGGGTCCGCGCCGCCGTGGTGGCAGCGCTGGCCGTGGCGGTCGCCTTCGACCGGGCCGGCGTCCTGGTGCTGCTGGTGGCCGCGTTCCTGCTCGCAGCGCTGGGCACCCTCTTCGACGCCGCCTCGTTCGCGCTGCTTCCCGCGCTGGTGCCGCCGGCCGCGCTGCCCCGGGCGAACGGCCGCCTCCAGGCGGGTACGGCGGTGGCCGGCGGCTTCCTCGGCGCACCCGCCGCCGGCGTTCTCTTCGCCGCCGCCCCCGCCCTACCGTTCACCGTCGACGCAGTCACCTTCGCGGTGGCCGCCCTGCTCGTCCTGGCCCTCACCCCGACACCCGCTCCGCAGCCGGTGGCCGGATCCCGGCGAAAATCGGTGTGGGGCGAGATCGTCGAGGGGATGCGGTGGCTGCGTGGGCACCGGACACTGTGGCCGGTCACCCTGCTGGCCGCAGCGAGCAACCTGGCGATCAGCGGGCTGCTGGCGGTGCTGGTGCTCTACGCGCTGGACGTGTTGCGGGTGCCGCCGGCCGGGTACGGGCTGTTCGCCGCGGGGACGATCGTCGGTGGCGTGGCCGGGGCGCTCGGGTCGGGTCGGCTCGCCGCCCGGCTCGGCACGGTGACCGCGCTGCGCGTGGTACTCGCCGTGCAGACCGTCGCGCTGGCCGGGTTCGCGCTGGCCCGGCATCCCGTGCCGGGCGGGATCGCGCTGGCCGTCTTCGCCGCCGGCACAGTGGTGTGGAACAGCCTGTGTGCGTCGTACGGGCAGCGGCACGTGCCGAGCGGACTGCTCGGTCGGGTGGGTGCCGCGCAGCGGATGGTCGGGCTGCTCACCGCACCGGTGGGCGCGACGCTCGCCGGGCTGGTCGCCGCAGCGTACGGAACCGTGCCGGTGGCGGGTGCGGCGGCTGGCACGTTCGCGCTGGTCACCCTCGCGGCGTGGCGCACACTACGGGCCTAGCCCGGCGTTCGTTCCCGGTGGGACAGCCCGGACAGGCGCAGCGCGATCTGGCGTCGGGCCGGCGGCACGGCACCGAGCAGCCGGAGCAGCACGTCCCGTACCGGCCGGCGGGCCGGGGAGAGGGTGGCCAGCCGGGTCAGCCCGGCGGCGAAACTCAGCACGTCCTCGGCCATCGGGCGCTGCCGGGCGGTGTAGCCGTCCAGCAGCGTCTCCGGCCCGCCGCCGAGCACGTCGGCCAGCGCGGTGCCGAGCGCCACCGCGTCGCAGATGCCGAGGTTCATGCCCTGCCCGCCGGCGGGGCTGTGCACGTGCCCCGCGTCCCCGGCCAGCAGCACCGGTCCGGACCGGAAGGTGTCGGCGATCCGGTGGTGCACCCGGAACCGGGATCCCCAGAGCACTTCGGTCACCCGTTCGGGTTGCCGCGCCGGGCCGCGCTCGTCGAGCAGCGCCTGGAGGTACGCCGCGTCGGGTTCGGCCGGTGCGGTCGGCGCGGCGGCGACCAGCCGAACCACCCCGTCCGGGAGCGGCGCCCAGATCAGCGGCCCGGACCGGGCGAGGAAGAGCGCCGCCTCGTCGCGGGGCAGTGCACTGTGCACCCGGACGTCGGCCAGCACGAAGGACTCCTCGTCGCTGGGGCCGGTGAAGCCGATGCCGGCCAGTTGCCGGACAGTGCTGTGCAGGCCGTCCGCGCCGGTCACGAACCGGGCGCGCACCTCTGCACCGTCGACCTGCGCGAGCACCCCGTCCGCGGTCCGCCTCAGACCGGACAGCCGGCACGGCCGCCGGACCCGGACGCCGAGGTCGGCCAGGCGCTCGCTGAGCACCGCCTCGGTGACCGCCTGGGAGACCATCAACGCGTAGGGAAAGCGGGACGGCAACTGGTGGAACGGAACCGACAGCAGCACCCGGTCCCGGTCGCGGACGGTGAAGCGCGGCGCCCGCACGCCCTGGGCGACCAGCGGCGCCGCGGCGCCGATCCGGTCCAGCACCTCCAGGGTGTACGCGTGCACGACGGCCGCGCGGGAGGTCACCGGCGGGCTGCCGAGCTGGTCCACCACGGTCACCTCGAACCCGCGGCGGGCCAGTGTCAGTGCGGTGGTGAGGCCGGTTGGCCCGGCTCCCACCACCAGAACGTCGGTATGCGTGGGCAGCATGGCCACCTCCCGAACAACCGTTGCCAACACATGTTGGCAAACACTTGTTGGCAACGCTAGGTCGCCGCTCATTGTGTGTCAACAGTCGTTGGCATACGGTCGTTGACATGACAGCGCCAACCCATCCGACCCAGCCCCGCCGCTCGGACGTCACCCGGGCCGCGATCCTGCGAGCCGCCCGGGAACGGTTCGCCGCGGACGGGTACGAGCGCGCCACCATCCGGGCCATCGCCGCAGACGCCCGGATCGACCCGTCGATGGTGATGCGGTACTACGGCAGCAAGGAGGGCCTCTTCGCGGCGGCGGCCGAGTTCGACCTACGGCTGCCCGACCTGACCGACGTGCCGCCCGGGCGGTTCGGCGACGTCCTGGTGCGGCACTTCCTTGCCCGGTGGGAGGGCGACGAGACGCTCGTCGCGCTGCTGCGTGCCGCGAGCACCAACCCGGGCGCGGCGGAGCGGATGCGCGGCATCTTCGCCGACCAGCTCACCTCTGCCGTGGCCACGTTCGGCACCGACCCGGCAACCACCGCCCGACGCGCGGGCCTGGTCGCCAGTCAGATCCTCGGCCTCGCCTTCACCCGCTACATCGTCCGCCTGCCACCGATGGTTGAGCTGGATCCGGAGGAGCTGGTCTCCTGGGTCGCACCGACCCTCCAGCGATATCTGACCGGGCAGCCGGAGAGCTGACCCAACCTTTTCCCCCTCCCCGTGCGTCTGCCAGGTGACGGCCGAACGCGGCGGCCGGGAGGTGGGCGGATGGCAAACGACGGACGCGACGGCTACCTCGCCTTCGTGGAGAGCCACCAGCACCGCCTGCTGCGCGCGGCCTACCTGATCTGCGGCAACCGGCACCAGGCCGAGGACCTGCTCCAGGACGCGCTGCTCAAGCTGGCGCTGCGCTGGACCACGGTCCGCGACGGCGATCCCGCCGCGTACGTGCGGGCCATCCTCTACCGGGACACGGTGTCGTGGTGGCGTCGCCGGCGGCGGGAACGGCTCAGCGCCGAGCCGCCGGAGCAGGTGGCCCCCGACCGCGACGGCGCGTTACGGCTCACGCTGCACGACGCGCTCGGCCTGCTCCCGCCCCGGCAGCGGGCCGTGCTGGTGCTGCGCTACTACGAGGACCTGACCGAGGTCGCCACGGCCGAGGCGCTCGGCGTGACAGTCGGCACCGTGAAGAGCCAGTGCCACGCGGCGCTGCGCCGGCTCCGCGAGGTGGCCCCCGACCTCACCCGGGACTCCCGACCGGCTCAGCAGCCGGCGACTCGCCGCGACCTGGCCAGCGGCCTGGAGGTGAATCCGTGAACGAGCAGGACCTGCGCCGGCTGCTGACCGTCAGCGTCGAGGACGTCCGGCCCAGCCACCCGGCCACGGCCGGCTGGGAGCGGGCCCGGCGTACCCGGCGTACCCGACTGGCGGTCGGCGCCGTCGCCCTCGCCGTGGCACTGATCGGCGGCGGCACGGTGGCCGCCCTGCGACCCCCCGCCGATCCGCCGCCGGACCAATCGGTGGCCCCCACCCCGACCGTCGAGCCCAGCCATGCCCCGCCGGTGGTGCGTGCCCCCGCCGAGCTGACGTTCCCGCCCGACCCGTTGGCCCGGCTCAGCGGCCCGGCGACCGTGCGGCTGTCGGAGCGACCGGTCCAGCGGGCGCTGGCGCTGTTCCAGCAGTTGACCGAGGAGTACCGGGCGGACGGCCCCGTCCGGATTCTCGGCGACGACGGCGTCGTGCGCAGTCTCGACGTGGTGACCCCGGCACCCACCCGGGACGAGGGCGGCAACCAGGCGCCCGCCGTGAAGCCGGGGGTGCTGTCGCCCGACGGCCGGTCGGCCGCGTTCGCCCAGACCGACGAGCTGATCATGGTCGACCTCACCATGGCGACCGTGCGCCGGATCCCGCTCGACGGCTACCTGGAGCTGGTGGTCTGGGCGAGCGACCGGGTGCTGGTCGGCGGCGACGACCGGACGTACGCGGTGGACCGGGTCACCGGCGCGGCGAGCGAGGTCGACGTGTCGGCCTGGGACCTCGTCGCACCCGACCCGGCGGCCGGCCGCGACGCGGCGCTCGTCGAGGTGGGCGGGCTGACGCTGCGCAGCCGAACCCGCGAGGGCACGGTTCGCTCCGAACAGCGGATCACGGGCTCGGCACTGCCCTCGCCGTACCAGGTCAACGAGTTCTACGGCCGGGGCTGGCTGCACGGCGAGCGGCTGGCCCGGGCAGCGTGGATCACCAATGACGAGATCGGCGGGGCCGAGGGAGTGGCCGTGCTGGACGCCCGCACCGGCGCGGTCGCCCACGTGCTGGACCTGGGTCGGGACCGGTGGAAGAGCTGCTGCGAGGTGCTGGGCTGGGACAACGAGGGCGCCGTGCTGCTCCGCCTGCAACCGACAGGCGTGGCGCGCTGGCACCCGGAGACCGGCGAGATCACCGGCGTGGTCCGCGACCTGCCCGGCGTGGTGGCGCTGGCCGGTTGAGCACCGTCCCCGCGAGACGACAACCGCCGCGCGGGGACGATCGGGCCGCTCAGGCGGCGAGGCCACCGGGCTGGTCGCCCTTCACAACGGGCGCCCGGACCAGGTTGCCCCACTCGGTCCAGGAGCCGTCGTAGTTGCGCACCTGCGGATAGCCCAGCAGGTGCCGCAGCACGAACCAGGTGTGGCTGGACCGCTCACCGATCCGGCAGTACGCGATCACGTCGTCGTCCGGGCTGAGCCCGAGTTGATCGGCGTAGATGGCCTTCAGTTCGTCGGCGGACTTGAACGTGCCGTCCTCGTTGGCGGCGGACTTCCACGGCTTGCTGACCGCGCCCGGGATGTGGCCGCCGCGCAGCGCGCCCTCCTGCGGGTAGTCCGGCATGTGCAGCATCTCGCCGGTGTACTCGCCCGGGGACCGGACGTCGACCAGCGGCCGACCCGCGGCGATGTGCGCCATCACCTGCTCGCGGAACGCCCGCAGCGGCGTGTCGTCCCGCAGCGGCACCGGGTAGTCGGCGCGCGGACGGGACGGCTTGTCGCGGGTCACCTCGCGCCCCTCGGCGATCCACTTCTGCCGGCCGCCGTCGAGCAGCCGCACGTCGGCATGCCCGAAGAGCGAGAAGACCCAGAGGGCGTACGCGGCCCACCAGTTGAAGTTGTCGCCGTAGAAGACCACCGTGTCGCCTCGGCCGATGCCCTTGGCGGCGCACATCTCGGCGAAGCTCGTCGCGTCGAGATAGTCCCGGGTCACCTGGTCGTTCAACTCCAGGTGCCAGTCGACCTTGACGGCGCCGGGGATGTGACCGGACTCGTAGAGCAGCACGTCCTCGTCGGACTCGACCACGACGAGGCCCTCGTCGCCCAGGTGCTCGGCCAGCCAGTCGGTGGTGACCAGCCGCTGCGGGTCGGCGTACGACTGGAGGCGGGGATCAGGATCGTTCGGCACAGACATGATCCCCAAGGTACGCCGCAACCCTGCCCTTCGACCGGCCATCGGGTGCGACGCCGCGCACGTGCCGGCGGTCAGGCGCGGCGGTGGGCGATCCGACCGGCGACCACGGTCATCAGGCAGGCGTCGCCGTCGTGGACCGCGAGGTCGGCGCGCTCCCCGGCGACCAGCACGGGCACCACTGCGGCCGGCAGCACCAGCAGGTCACTCCGGTCGACGGCCGCCCGCAGCGCCGGATCGGCCAGATGCTCCGCCAGCACCGCCGTCACCCCGCGCCGCAGCAACGCGTGCACCCGCTCGCGCGGGGTCGGCGCCACCGGCAGCGCGCCCTCGTGCAGCAGACCCGGACCCAACGTCCCAGGCCAACGGCGGACCCGCACCCCGGCGTACGCCGCGCTCAGCTCGACCAGCGGGCCGACGGCCTCGATCCGGTCGGCGCTCACCAGCACCGCGTGATCCGGCAGCGGGTCGCCATCTCTGGTGAGCCGCAGCAGCGGCGCGGTGTGCAGGGTGCGCACGCTCAGTCGACGATCGGCCCGAGCAGCGGGCGCTTCGCGGTGACCGTGTCGCCGGACGACCGGCCGGTCAGCCGACGCTTGATCCACGGGGCCAGGTGCTGCCCCGCCCAGCGCAGGTCGGCGGCGCGGGCGGCCAGCCACGGCGACGGCGCCGGGTGCGGAGGCACCATCAGCCACTCCTCGTCGCAGCCGACGCCGAGCGCGGTGAGCACCTGCCCGGCGACCCGTCGGTGCCCGGCCTCGCTCAGGTGCAGCCGGTCGGTGCTCCAGAGCATCGGGTTGAGGAAGGTGTCGTCGGCGTACAGGTCGACCATGATGGCGCCGTGCCGCTCGGCGGTCTCGCCGACGGCCTGGTTGAGCAGCTCCACCCGGGGGGCGACGAGACGCTGGCCGGGCAGCCGGGCCATCACGTCGGCGAACCGGAAGAGCAGCACGTCCGCGCCACCCGAGCGCAACTGCCGAACCACCTCGTCGAAGCGGGCGACCAGCGCGTCCGGATCGAAGGTGCGGCGCAGCACGTCGTTGCCGCCCGCCGCGAAGCTGATCAGGTCGGGCTTCATGGCCACCGCGGCGGGCACCTGCTCGGCGACCACGCTGGGAAAGAGCCGCCCCCGGATGGCCAGGTTGGCGTACCGGAAGTCGGGGCCCGCCTCAGCGGCGAGCCGGGTCGCCACCATGTCGGCCCAGCCCCGGTAGGTGCCGTCCGGGTACGCGTCGTCCATACCCTCGGTGAAGCTGTCCCCGACCGCGACAAAACTGCGCCAGCGCACCCGCGCCCCCTCACGCCACTCGTTGCCTGCGGCGACCAGTCTGTCACCGGAGACCCGCCCGTCGGTGCCCCCGCAGGGACGACGTGGCGGAGGTCATCCGTGCGCTCGGGGTGGCCCGGCCGTGCCCGGGCCACCCTCGGTCCGCTCAGCCGAGCGCGTTGATGATCTGCATGTCCCGGAGGCTCGGCGGCTCCGCCTGCTCGGCGACCTTCGTTCCGCCCTCGTCAACGAGGATCAGGGTGTACCTGTCACCGCTGCGAACCCGGACCACCATCGACCCGTCGAGCGGCAGCACGACCTCCTTGCCGGTGCGGGTGTCCAGCACCACGTTGGCCAGCAGGGATCTGGCGGCGTCGCCCGCGTCGGCACGGCGCGCCGGCGTTCGGGTAGGGACGAACGAGTCGAACTCCGTCAGCAGAGGGTCCACACGAGCCGATCCTTCGGGTCATGGTGCGGCGACGTTGATGCCTTTCCAGACGCGAGTTGGGACGGCGATGGTTGCCACACCCGCGACGCCCGGCCTCGAACAGCTCGCGCGGGCCGTCGGTCCGATTCAACCGGAACAGGTCGTGGATCGCCTCAGCGCTGCGTGACACTCTGCTGAAGGAGGAACTACTGTCGGGAGGCATCGACTGCGGTCTGGTCGAGGTCCGGTCGGGTCGATCGCCCGGACCAGCCGGGACAATGCCGGATAGAGCCTGGAGGACGTGTGGAAGGTGAACCGACCGCGGAGCTGATCCGGGCACAACTCCGGCGGCTGCGGCTGCGCGCCGAGCTGAGTCAGGAGGAGTTCGGAAAACTCGTCCACTTCTCGGGCTCGCAGGTGTCGGCCGTGGAGCTGGGTCAGCGCCCGCTCGACCGGTTCTTCCTCAAGCGGGCGGACGAGGTGCTCGCGACAGGCGGGCTGCTGATGTCGCTGCTGAAGCTGGCCGAGCGCGACGGGCAGCCGAGCTGGTTCCGACCGTGGCTGGAAGCCGAACGCCATGCCCGGCAGCTGCGGTGCTACCAACCCACGCTCATTCCCGGCCTGCTACAGACCGAGAATTACGCCCGCGCGGTGATTCGGGTCAACGACGAGCTGAGCGATGACGAGGTGGAGAGGCGGCTGGCGGTCCGGATGGATCGGCAGTCCATCCTCGTGCACGCGGAGGCCCCGAAGCTCGTGGCGGTGATTGAAGAGAGCGTTCTGCGGCGTGCCGACGAAGGGTTTCGTGGGCTGATGACCCAACAGGTCGCGCACCTCCTCGAGTGTTCGGAGAGCCCGCACATCAGCGTGCATGTCATTCCTGTCGAGGTCAGCAACCACATCGGACTGAATGGTCCCTTCACCCTGGCTCGTGGCAACGACGGCGGGTGGGTCGGTCACCTGGAGAACCAGCTCGGCGGCGTGGTGGTCGATCGGGACGAGGATGTGGCTATTCTGCTGGCGAGGTGGGAGAGCGTCCGCAGCGAGGCCCTGCCTCACCGGCAGTCCACCCTGCTCATGAAGGAAGTGATGACGTCATGGAGCTGATCGGCGCAGCGTGGCGCAAGTCCACTCGGAGTGGGCAGGGTGAGTGTGTCGAGGTGGCAGACAACCTCGTCGGCGTCGTCGGCGTGCGGGACAGCAAGGACCCGACCGGCCCGGTGCTCACCTTCGACCCGCAGTCCTGGCGAGCCTTCGTCACCTCCGCCAAACGGCGCTGACTCCGCCGCGCGGGAGCTGATCCACTCAGGACATCCGCCACTGGTCGAAATGGATCGCTCATCCAGCCGTACCGGTCGTAGGCTGCGCTGATGCTGTTACGCATGTCGACCCTGCTGCTGCGGACCCTGCGCGAGGACCCGGCAGACGCGGAGGTGCCGAGCCACCGGCTCCTGCTGCGCGCCGGCTACATCCGTCGCGCCGCGCCGGGCGGCTACACCTGGCTGCCGCTGGGCAAGCTGGTGCTGGACCGGATCACCGAGGTGGTACGCGGCGAGCTGACCGCGATCGGCGACCAGGAGGTGCACTTCCCGGCGCTGCTGCCGGCGGAGCCGTACCGGACCAGCGGCCGGTGGACGGAGTACGGCGACGACATCTTCACCCTCGCCGACCGGCGCGGTGCCGAGCACCTGTTGGCGCCCACCCACGAGGAGATGGCGGCACTGCTGGTCAAGGACCTGTTCACCTCGTACCGGGATTTCCCGGTGACGCTGTTCCAGGTGCAGACCAAGTTCCGGGACGAGGCGCGGCCGCGGGCCGGTCTGCTGCGCGGCCGGGAGTTCCTGATGAAGGATGCGTACTCCTTCGACCTGGACGAGGCGGGGCTGCGGGAGGCGTACGGGCGGCACCGGGCGGCGTACCAGCGGATCTTCGACCGGCTGGGCCTGGACTACACGGTGGTGCACGCGATGTCCGGGGCGATGGGCGGCTCGGCGTCGGAGGAGTTCCTGGCCGCGACGCCGGTCGGCGAGGACACCTTCGTCGGCTGCACCACCTGCGACTACGCGGCGAACACCGAGGCGGTCATCACGCGGGCACCGACCGCTGGCGACCCGACAGCGCGGCCGGCCGTCGAGGTGCACGACACTCCCGAGACCCCGACGATCGCCAGCCTCGTCGAACTGGCCAACGCGCGCCGGCTGGGTGGCCGGGACGGCTGGACCGCCGCCGACACCCTGAAGAACGTCGTGCTGGCTGTCCGTCAGCCGGGTGCGGACCGGGCCGAGCCGCTGGTGGTCGGCGTTCCTGGTGACCGGGAGGTCGACCTGAAGCGGGTGGGCGCCGCGCTGCACCCGGCCCAGGTGGCCGTCTTCGAGGAGTGGGGCGACCATCCGGAGCTGGTTCGCGGGTACATCGGACCGCAACTGCTCGACAAGCTGGGCATCCGCTACCTCGTCGATCCGCGGGTGGTGCCCGGCTCGGCCTGGTTGACCGGGGCGAACGAGCCGGGCCGGCACGCGACGGACGTGGTCTGCGGGCGGGACTTCACTCCCGACGGCACGATCGAGGCGGCCGACGTACGGGCCGGCGACCCCTGCCCGGCCTGCGACGGTGGCGAGCTGACCATCCGGCGGGGCATCGAGATCGGGCACATCTTCCAACTCGGCCGCCGGTTCACCGACGCGTTCGCGGTCGACGTGCTCGGTCCGGCGGGCAAGCCGGTCCGGCCGACCATGGGCTGCTACGGCATCGGGGTGTCGCGGGCGGTGGCGGCGGTCGCCGAACAGCACCACGACGACCGGGGGCTGGTGTGGCCGGCCGCGGTCGCGCCGTGTGACGTACACCTTGTCGTGGCGGGCAAGGGTCCGCAGCTCGACGCGGCGCTGGAACTCGGCGGGCGGCTCGCGGCCGCCGGCCTGCGGGTGCTGGTCGACGACCGGACACACGTCTCGGCCGGCGTGAAGTTCACCGACGCCGAGCTGATCGGCATTCCGCGCGCCGTAGTGGTCGGCCGACGGCTGGCCGACGGGTACGTCGAGCTGCGCGAGCGGGCCGGCGACGGGCGCACCGAGCTGCCCCTCGACGGTCTGGTGGAACGGTTGGTCGACGAGGAGCGCCGGGAACGTGGGACCGTGGTGTAGCCACCACGGCACGGGGTACCGCAGTTCGATCGGGTGGATACGTCTTCGGAGGCTCTCATGACCGGTTACCGGGTCAGCGACGTGATGACCAAGCAGGTGGTGTACCTGCCGGCGGAGACCACCCTGGACGAGGCGGCCAGGGTGATGAAGGAGGCGGACATCGGCGACGTGGTGGTCACCGACGGCGCCAGCCTCGCCGGCATGCTCACCGACCGGGACATCGTGGTCCGGGCGGTGGCCGAGAACACCTCGCCGGCCGCCACGACCATCGGCTCGATCGTCACCCGCGAGGTCGTCATGATCGAGCAGCACTGCACGGCGGGCGAGGCGGCGGCGCTGATGCGGGACCGGGGCATCCGGCGGGTGCTGGTCTGCGACACCGACCGCAAGCTGGTCGGCATCGTCTCGCTCGGCGACCTGGCCATGCAGCTCGACCCGACGAGCGCCCTCAGCGAGATCAGCGAGCAGTCCCCAACCGTGTAAGGAAGGGCCCCTTCTTATCGCCTCAGGTAGAGGAAGGGTCCCCTGTTAACAGCGGTAGCCTCGACGCATGGCTGACATGCCGGCCCGACTGGCCGAAATCGTCGACGAGTTCGCCTCCGCTCCGCGCGACCTGGTGCTGGAGATGCTGCTCGAGTACGCCGACGTCATCCCGCCGCTGCCGGTGGAGGCCGCCGAGCGCGAGGGCATGGAACAGGTACCGGAGTGCCAGACGGCGTTCTTCCTGCGCGCCCGGGTGACGCCGGACGGGGTGGTCGAGACGCTCTTCGACTGCCCGCCGGAGGCGCCGACCACCCGGGCGTTCGCCGGGATCCTCGCCGAGGGGCTGGCCGGCGCGAGCGCCGAGGAGGTGCTGGCCGTGCCGGACGACCTCTACCAGCGGATGGGCCTGGCGCAGGCGATCAGCCCGCTGCGCGTGCGCGGCGGCACCGCCATCCTGGGCCGACTCAAGCGCCAGGTGCGGGAACAGATCGGCTGACCAGCGAGTTGGGACCGATCATGGAGATCGAGATCTACGCGGACGTCGTGTGCCCGTGGTGCTACATCGGCAAGCGCCGACTGGAAGAGGCGCTCGCCAGCTACGACGGCGAGGTGACCGTCCGCTACCGGCCGTTCCAACTCGATCCGTCGCCGGTGGCCGAGCCCCGGCCGCTGGTGGAGGCGATGGCCGCCAAGTTCGGCGGCCCGGAGCAAGCCCGGCAGATGTTCGCGCACGTGACAGGGGTCGCGGCCGGTGACGGGCTCCGGCTCGACTTCGACCGGGCGGTGGCCGCGAACACCTTCGACGCGCACCGGCTGGTCTCGTACGCCGCCGACCACGGCCGGGCCGCCGAGATGGTGGAGGCGCTTTATCAGGCGTACTTCACCGAGGGCGTCGACGTCGGCTCCCACGAGGCCCTGGCCACGGTGGCCGGCGGCATCGGCCTGGACGCCGCCGACGTGCGCAGGTTCCTCGACTCCGACGAGCGGGTCGCCGACATCGCCGCCCAGCTGGCCGCCGCCCGGGAGTTGGGCGTCACAAGCGTGCCGACCTTCGTGCTGGCCGGAAAGTACGCGGTCACCGGCGCCCAGGAGGCCCAGACGCTGCTCGCCGCGCTGGCGGAGGTCGAGCAGCGCGAGTCCGGAGCGCACTCGCACTGAGTCGGGCCGCAGCCGGCCAGGGCAGCCGGCATCGACAGGCGTGATGTTTCACGTGCAACGGTATCGATGCCGGTGCCTGGTCAGGCCGGTCGGGCCAGGCCCTCCACCACCTGCGCGCCGGGCAGTACGCCGAGCGCCGGACCGGGCAGCGCGATCTTGCTGTGCCGTACGCCGGACCCGATGATCACGTGCGGCGTCGCGATCACCCGTGCGTCCACCAGGATCGGCCACTGCGCCGGCAGCCCGATCGGGGTGATGCCGCCGTACTCCATGCCGGTGAGCGCGACCGCGTCGTCCATCGGAGCGAAGCTCGCCTTACGCACGTCCAGTGCCCGGCGGGCCACTCCGTTCACGTCGGCACGGGTGGTGGCCAGGATGATGCAGGCCGCGTAGCGGACCACACCCTCGCGCTTGCCGGCCACCACCACACAGTTGGCCGACACGTCCAGCCCCACCTCGTACGCCGCGCAGAACGCGGCCGTGTCGGCGAGATCGGCGTCGATCGGGGCGACCAGCACCTCGTCGACGTCCACCGGGGCGTCGGCGGGCCACTGCGCGATCGCCTCCGCCACCGGCGGGGCGAGCAGGTCCAGGCGGGCACGGGCGGGTTCGGTCTTCAGCGTTCCCATCACGGGTGCGATCCTCGCACCCGCCGCGCCGAACCGCCCGGTGACTCCCGAACCGCCCGGCGATCCCGAGCCGCCACGCGGCCCGGCCCGTCCGGGGGCCGAGCCGGCGGGCGGCTCAACTGCCGGCGAGGAAGGCGTTCTCGCGCAGGAAGGTGCGGTCGCGGGAGGCTGCCAGTTCCTCGGCGCGCTGGGCCTTGGCCCGGAACAGCTCCACATCCTCCAGCGCGTGCCGGACACCCAGCCGGATCACGCCGTAGAGGAAGACGAAACCGAAGACGTACAGGATGACGGTGGCGACGACTGCGAACATGGCGTCACCGTAAGACGAACGTGAACCGGTGTACGTCTCATCTCCGCTCGGTTCCCCCGTACGTGTCAGCGAGGTGGTCGGCCCAGGTGCGCACGCCTCGGGGCAGCACCTCGGTGACCAGGCCGCCGGCGCGCAGTTCGCGACCGAGCCGGCCGGGGATCCGCACCGGCAGCAGGGGACGGCGTGATCCACGGGCCTTCTGCCAGGCGCGTACCGCCTCGTCGAAGCGGAGCACCTGCGGCCCGCCGTACTCCTCGATGCCGCCCAGTGGGCCGGCGACCAGGCGAGCCGCCAACCGCGCCGCCACCTCGCCCGTGTCGACCGGCTGGGCGAGCACCGCCCGGTCGCCGATCACCGGCCCCAGCCGCGCGCTGGCGGCCAGCATGTCGTCCAGGAACTGCGGAAACTGGGTCGCCCGCAGCACCGACCACGGCACCGGGCCGGCAGCCACCACCTGCTCGGCGGCGAGCTTGTGCCGGTAGTACGGGATCGGCACCCGGTCCACGCCGACGATCGAGACGTACACCAGGTGCTGGACACCGGCGGCGCCAGCGGCGACCACCAGCCGGCGCGTGCCCAGCACGTCCACCTGGTAGGTCCGCCGGCCCTGGGGTGCGGACGCCAGGTGCAGCACAGCGTCCACTCCGGCCACCGCCTCGGTCAGCCCTTCGCCGGTGGCCAGGTCGGTCACCACCCATTCCACCTCGCCGCCGGTACGCGGCCGTCGGCTGGCGGCCCGGACGCGAATTCCGTCGTCGCGCAGCCGGGCCAGCACAGCGTGGCCCAGGCGACCGCTCGCTCCGGTGACCAGAACCCTCATCCCATCCTCCCGCCCGCCGTGAAACCACGGCCTCCGCCAGCCCATCGATCCGTCCGGCACCGGCCGCGCCGCCCGTGGGCCACCTGCTGTTGACGGCACCTCGGGGCGGCCCGTGACCGGGTGTGCGGCGGGTCACCCCGAGCGGATCAGATCCAGCACGGTCAGCAGCGCGAAGAACGCGATCAACACTTCGCTGACCACCCAGGCGTGCCCCTGTGCCCACTCCCGCATGCGGGCCAGCACCCGTGCCGCGCGCTGCCTGAGCAGAAGCAACGCCAGCAGTGGCAGTGCGAGCAGCGTCACCGTGAACAGTACGAACGGCAGCAGGTGCCACCACGGCAGGTTGTGCCGGGCGACGCTCGCCCCGACGGCGGCCATGGTCAGGTCATCGGTGGGCGTCACCACGAAGAGCAGCGCGCCCAGCCGCAACGCCCAGGCGGGGTCGGCGTGCCCGATGCTCCCCAGCCACTTCGGCTGCCCGGCACGGTGCCGGCGCAGCCAGACGACCACGGCCAGAATGACCAGCAGGACGAGCACCACCAGGTCGACGGCGGGCCCACGCTCGAGCCGGCCCGCCACTGCTGTGGCATCGTCGGCCAGGCCGCCGACCAGCCGGACGAGCAGCCACGCCACCGTCACCCCGGCGGTGACCACCAGCCCGGCACCGGCGAGGAAGCCCAACGACGCGGCCCGGGGACGGTCCGACGAGGCGAGGAAGACCGCCACGACCAACTGGGTCCCGGCGACCATCACCACGGCCAGTGGCAGGACGGTCAGGAAGTTCATCGCCCGCCATCCTCCCGGCCCACCTGCGCCGGACGCCGCCGAATCCACGGATCAGCCGCCCGGCCGCGCCCTCCCGCCAACCACCACCCGACCGGCCAGCAGCGCACCGAACAACGCCAGCCCGGCGGCCACCACCAGGGTCGCCGTGTAGCTGGCCGGGCCCGGCGCGCTTCCGGCGGCCAGCACGGCGCCGGTGAGCGCCAGCACGGTCGCCGCGAAGAGCGAGTCGCCCAGTTGCAGCGAGGAACTGTTCCGGCCCTGCTCCCCGGGGGCCGACAGCTCCAGGGTGAGCACCGACAACGACGGATAGAGCAACCCCATGCCGAGGCCGGCCACCGCCCAGCCCAGCACCGCGACGGCCACCGGCAGCTCGGGCCGGACGGCCAGCGCCACAGTGGCGGTGCCGATCGTGATGCAGCTCAACCCGGCCCGCGGCAGGCTGGCGCGGGAGGCCGGCAGGGGGATCCGGCCCTGCACCCAGGAGCCCACCGACCAGGCCAGCGCCCCGACCGTGAGAACCAGCCCGGCGGCGGTCGGCGACAGGCCCCGCTCCCGGGACAGCATCAGCGGGATGACCACCTCGGCGCCGACGAACGACGCCGACGCCAGACCCCGCAGCCCGACCACGGTGGGCAGGCCCCGGGCCGCCCGCAGGAACCCGGGCGGCAGCAGGCGCGGAGCGCAGACCAGCAGGCCGGCCACCGCGAACGCGATCACGACCACGGCGGCGGCACCGCGCTGCTGTCCCCCGATGTGCAGCAGTGCGGCGCTCGCCCCCGCCCCGCACGCCCAGCCGATCCGGGCCGCCGCGCCCGCCGGCGGCCGGGTCTGCACAATCCGGTCCAGCGACCGCAGGCCGGGATGGATCAACAGCACGGCCGGCACGGCCACCGCCGGCACCGCCAGGAAGACCCACCGCCAGCCCAGGTACTCCACGATCAGGCCCGCCAGCGCCGGCCCGACCAGCGACGGTACGACCCACGCCGCCGCGAACGCGGCGAAGATCCGCCGGTGCAGCTCCTCCGGGTACGCGTGCCCGACGATCACGTAGAGCGCCACCGAGAGCAGCCCGGAGCCGAACCCCTGCACCACCCGGCCGACGACCAGCGCACCCATCACGGGGGCGGTCCCGGCGATCAGCAGTCCGACCACGAACCAGGCGACGCCGTGCCACATCGGCCCCCGGGGCCCACGCGAGTCGGACCAGATGCCGGAGACCACCATGGCCAGCACGCCCGCGGCGAACGGACCGCCGAAGGCGATGCCGTACAGCGCCAGCCCGTCCAGGCTGCGAGCGACGGTCGGCATCGCCGTACCGACAGCCAGCGCCTCGAACGCGAGCAGCGAGATCAGCGCGACACTGCCCACCGTCATCGCGCGCAGCCGGGGCGCGAACAGCCCCGGCGCGGCCGGTACGACGGTGGCGGTCACCGAGCACCCGCCGAGCGGGCGTCGGGCGGGCAGGTCCGCAGTGGTGTGCTCGGCATGCGCCCAGCCTGCGACCTCAACCCGGATTCAGGTCAACCGGTGTGACCCGGCTCTCGTCAGGCGTTCTCCAGCGCCTCCCCGACGCCCCGTACCAGTCCCGAGAAGTGCTGGTCCGACAGGAGGTGGCCGGCGGTGATCACCACGGCCAGCGGCCATTCGATGACCTGGAGGGCGGCGAGCACCCCGAGCCCGGCGTAGTACGCGATCCGGTCCGGCGGTGGCACCGCCATCGAACCCAGCATCGGCACCTCCACCCGCCGGCTGTACATCCGGAGGTTCTCCCGCGCGCCGTTGAGGTGTCGCGTCAGCGTGCTCATTCGGCCTCCCCGTGGTCCGTTGACGTTCGCCGGATTCCACCACCCACCCCGTCCATGCGCTGCCGCCTGCGGAAAGTTCAGCTGCTCGCGGGGCATAACGGACGGCAGGCCGGGAAGCCAGGCCGCCGGACGCGAGGCGGCGGGAGGGCGACGATGGGCGTGGGCAGGTGCAGCAGCTACGGGGAGTCGGGCCGGCGTCCGTCCAGTCGTACGCCTCGATGACGGCGGCGGGCCGCGCCGTCGGCCGTCTCCTGCCGTCCTTCGGCGTGCCGAATCTGGTCGGCGAGGCATCCCGGACCGTGGGCTCGGCCGCGACCCGGTTGGCCCGGACGGCCGGCCTGTCCCGGCGCCGGATCTGGTCCCGGCCCGGCCGGCACCACATCGAGGTGCACGGTGTCTGCCAGGACGGCGGTGACCGGCTGGCCCGGCAGGTGGAGGGCGCGCTGGAGCGGCTGCCCGGGGTGGCCTGGGCGCGGGTCAACGCGCCGTCCGGCCGGGTGGTGGTGGCCGTGCAGGCACCCGAGCCGAAGCTGCGCGACCTGATCGCCACTATCGCCCGGATCGAAAAGACCTGCGACCACGAGCCGGACCCGGAGATCCCGCCGCCGCACCCACCGGAGGAGGGGCCCCGAACTCCCCGCACCCTCGGTGCGCTCGCCTCGGACGCGTTGGGCCTGACCATCTCGGCGGCCACCCGGATCCTGCCGTTCGCGCCGGTGCCCGCCGAGGTGGCCGGGCTGCTCGCCGCGGTGGACCTGCAACCCAAGCTGCACGCGCTCGCCGCCCGGGGCCTACGCGCCGATCCACGCGCCGACATCCTCTTTCCGCTCGCCGAAGCGGTGGTGCAGGGCCTGACCGGAGGCTGGGCCGGGATAGTCCTGGACGGCGCGCAACGGATCGTGCAGTGGGGCGAGGCGCGGGCGCAGCTCACCGCGTGGGAGCGGGCCGAGCCACGGCTGACCGGAGACCCGGAACGCGCGACAGCCCGTTGGCCTGTGGACGAACGCCCGCGGCCCAAGCCGGACGGCCCGGTCGAGCGGTACATCAACCGGATGCTGGCCGCCGGCGCGGCGGCTGCCGCGGCCGCGACACCCTTCGCGGGACCCAAGCGCGCCGCCGCGCTGGGCCTGTCCGCCCTGCCCAAGGCTCCGGGCAGCGGACGCGAGGGGTACGCCGCTCAGCTCGGCCGGATTCTGGCCCGGCGCGGCGTGATCGCGATGGACCGCAGCGTGCTGCGCGAGCTGGACCGGATCGACACGCTGGTGTTGGACGCCGCGGTGCTCGGCTCGAACCGGGGCGTGCTGGCCGACCTGGCCCCGGCGCGGGGAGTGGACGTCGAGCAGGTGGCGGAGCAGGCGTTCGCGCTGTTCGACCCGGCTGATCCGTCCGGCTCACGGGCGGCGGACGGCTGGCGGATCGGGACCCTGGACCAACTGTCCTCCGGCGACCCGGATGACATTCCGGACAGCGATCGGCTACGCGCGGCCGGTGGTCAACTGCTCGGCCTGGTCCATGACGACCGGCTCGCCGCGCTGCTCCGGGTCGAGCCGGAGCCCGCGCCGGGTGTCGACGGCCTGACCGCCGCGGCCCGCGAGGCCGGCCTGCGGCTGGTCGTGGCCGGCGGTGACGAGCAGCGGTACGGCTTCGCGGATGCGATGCTGCCCGGCGGGGACCGGCTGACCGACTCGGTACGCGCGTTGCAACGCGACGGGGCGGTGGTGATGCTGGTGTCCGGGGACCGGTCGGCGCTCGGCGCGTCCGACTGCGGCCTCGGGGTGTCGGCCCAGGAGGAGCTGCCGCCGTGGGGCGCGCACCTGCTGGTCGGCGCGGACCTCCGGACGGTGGCGCTGCTGGTGGAGGCGACCGGGGTGGCCCGGCGCATGACCGAGCAGAACATTCGCCTGGCCCTGGCCGGCGCCGGTCTCGGGGCGCTCGGCGCGTTCACCGCCGCCCCGGCCCAGTTGCCCGGCCGGTCACTGGGCGCCGTGAACGGCGCGGCCGGGCTGGCCTTCGCGCACGGCGTCTGGCGGGCCCGGCGGCTGCCGGACCGGTCGGACACTCCGGCGCCGGTGGCGACCGCCTGGCACCTGATGCCGGTCGGTGCCGTGTTCCACCGGCTCGACACCGGGCCGGACGGGCTGGACAGCGCTGAGGCGCAGCGCCGACAGGACGGGCAGGGCCCGAGCGGTGGCGACGCATCCGGCAGCGGAGGTCTGCTGCGTGCCTTCGTGGACGAGCTCGCGAACCCGCTCACCCCGGTGCTGGCCGCCGGCGCGGTGCTCTCCGCGTCGTTCGGCTCGCTGGTCGACGCCGCGCTGGTGGGCAGCGTGGTCGGCGGGTCCGCCCTGATCGGGGCGGTGCATGAGCGCAACACCGAACGGTCGCTGGCCGAACTGCTGTCCCGTTCGGCGGTGACCGCCCGGGTCCTCCGCGACGGTGCCGAGCGGGTGGTCGCCGCCGAGGACCTGGTCCTCGGGGACGTCATCACCGTCGAGCCGGGTGACTCGGTGCCCGCCGACTGTCGGGTGCTCGAATCGGTGGGGCTGGAGGCGGACGAGTCGTCGCTGACCGGCGAGTCGCTGCCGGTCGCCAAGACCGACCGGCCGGTGGTCGCGGCCGCCGTCGCCGACCGGCATTCGATGCTGTACGAGGGCACCACCGTCGCCGCCGGACACGGCACCGCCGTCGTGGTGGCCACCGGCGCCGACACCGAGGCCGGGCGCAGCCTGGCGCTGGTCCGGCAGGCGCCGCCGACCAGCGGGGTGGAGGCCCGCCTGGGCTCGTTGACCAGCGCCGCCATCCCGTTGGCCGCGGGCTCGGCGGTGGCGGTGGCCGGCGCTGGCCTGCTCCGGGGCGTACCGCTGGCCGAAACGGCGGCGACCGCCGCGAACCTCGCCGTGGCGTCGGTGCCGGAGGGGCTGCCGTTCCTGGTCAGCGCAGCGCAGCTGGCTGCCGCCCGACGGCTGGCCGAGCACGGCGCACTGGTCCGCAACCCGCGCACCATCGAGGCGTTGGGTCGGGTGGATGTCCTCTGCTTCGACAAGACCGGCACCCTCACCGAGGGTCAGTTGCTGCTCGCCGGCGTCGGCGACGGCGTCGGCGACCGGTACGCGCCGGTGGACCGGCTCGACGATCGCCTTCGGTTGACGCTGGCCACGGCGCTGCGGGCCACCCCCGCCGCAGCCGATCCGGAGGAGTTGGCGCTCCAGACCGACCGCGCGGTCCGGCGGGGCGCCAAGGTGGCCGGAGTGGTGGAGCAGACCGGCGCCGCGGGCTGGCGGGCCGCCGGCGGGCTGCCGTTCGAACCGTCGCGCGGCTACCACGCGAGCATCGGGGAGACCGACGGTCGCCTGCTGTTGAGCGTCAAGGGCGCCCCGGAGACGGTGCTGCCGCGCTGTTCGACACGGCGCACCGACGGCAGTCAGCAGCCGTTGGACGACGCCGGGCGCGCGGAGCTGGAGCGGATGCTCGCCGACCGGGCCGGGGCGGGCAACCGGATCCTGGCCGTCGCCGAATGCCAGGTAGACGACCCGCAGGTGACCGACGGGGACGTCCGGGACCTGACCTTCGTCGGTTTCCTCGCCCTCGCGGACGGGGTGCGGGAGAGCGCCGCCCCGGCGGTACGCCGGATCCGGCAGGCCGGCGTACACACCATCATGATCACGGGCGATCATCCCGCTACCGCCGAGGCCATCGCCGCCACCATCAGCGAGCACGACGAGCAGCGGGTGGTCACCGCGGGCGAACTCGACCAGCTGGACGACGAGATGCTCGCCGAGCGGTTGGCCAACACCGACGTGGTGGCCCGCTGCACCCCCGCGCACAAGGTGCGGATCATCCAGGCGTTGCAGAAGTGCGGGCGGACCGTGGCGATGACCGGTGACGGCGCCAACGACGCCCCGGCGATCCGGCTGGCCGACGTCGGAATCGCCCTCGGCCAGCGGGGCACCCCGGCGGCCCGGGCCGCCGCCGACCTGGTGGTCACCGACGACCGGCTGGAGACCATCATCGCCACCCTGGTCGAGGGGCGGGCGATGTGGTCGTCGGTGCGGCACGCGCTCAGCATCCTGGTCGGCGGCAACCTCGGCGAGATCGCGTTCAGCGTGCTCACCGCCGCCGCGACCGGACGTTCCGCGCTCACCGGACGGCAGTTGCTGCTGGTCAACCTCCTCACCGACCTGGCACCGGCGCTCGCCATCGCGGTCCGCCCGCCCGCGTCGGACCGCACCGACAGCCTGCTGCGGGAGGGCCCGGACGCGTCGCTCGGGGAGACGCTCACGAGGGAGATCGGGCTGCGCGCGGCGGCCACCACGCTGGGCGCCACCACCGGCTGGACGTTGGCCCGGTACACCGGCCGTCGTCGGCGGGCCGGCACTGTCGCGCTGGTCTCCCTGGTGGGCACCCAACTCGGCCAGACGATCCTGGCCGGCGGCACCAGCCCCGCGGTGCTGGCGTCCACTGCGGCGTCGCTGGGGGTGCTGGTCGTGGTGGTGCAGACGCCGGGGGTGAGCCAGTTCTTCGGCTGCACCCCGCTCGGGCCGGTCGGCTGGACCATCGGGGCCGGGTCCGCGCTCGGCGCCACCTTCGCCAATGGCGCGCTCACCAAACTGGTGGAGCACCTGCCGCAGGCTCGACCCGACGGCGGTGGAGCGAGCGGATCCGAGGGCTGACCGCCCACCCGCGCATGCCCGCCCCTCGCCGGGGTACCGCAGCACGGGAGGAGGTGGTCACGGTGACGGAACAGCCGCAGGTGACGTTCATCGGCACCGCGACGACGGTGCTGCGGATCGGCGGGTTCACCCTGCTGACCGATCCGAACTTTCTGCACCGGGGCCAGCGGGCGTACCTGGGCAAGGGCATGTGGTCGCGCCGGCGCACCGACCCGGCACTGTCGATCGCCCAACTCCCGGAGCTGGACGCGGTGGTCCTTTCCCACCTGCACGGCGACCACTTCGACCGGGTTGCCCGCCGCCACCTGGCCCGCGAGCTGCCCATCGTCACCACCCCGGCCGCTGAACGGAAGCTGCGTCGCTGGGGATTCCGGGCCGCGGAGGGTCTGCCGACCTGGTCGTCCCGGGAACTGCACAGCGATGGTACGACGCTGCGGCTGACCTCGATGCCCGGCAAGCACGGCCCGGGCGCCCTGGACCGGCTGCTGCCCGACGTGATGGGCACGATGATCGACGTGGAGCGTGCCGGGCGGCGCGAGTTCCGGCTCTACGTCACAGGCGACACGCTGAACCGGCCGCTGCTCGCCGCCGTCCCGGAGCGGTACCCGGACATCGACGCGATGCTGATCCACCTCGGCGGCACGAAGGTTGCCGGGATCCTGCTCACCATGGACGCCCGGCAGGGCGCCGACCTGGTGGAGCTGGTTCGGCCGAAGTTGACCGTGCCGATCCACTACGACGACTACGGGGTGTTCCGCTCACCGCTGGCGCACTTCGTGGACGAGGCCCGACGCCGGGGATGGGCGGCACAGGTACGCACCATCGGCCGCGGTGAGACAGTCCCCCTCACCTCACCCTCCTGACCGCCGGTGGCTGCGCGATCGAGGCAGGCACCGGCACACCGATCGCCGCCACCGCTGACCGGTGACGGCGCTCGATGACGGACGAGGTCAGCCGCGCTCGGAGATGGCCTCGATGAGATCACCCACGGGGCGTTCCGGCAGGGACCGGGCCACATCGGCCACGGCCACGATGCCGACGAGCTGATGCCCGTCGATCACCGGCAGTCGGCGTACCTTGTGCTGACCCATGGTCCGCAGGATCTCGGCAGCGTCGTCGTCCGCGCCGATGGTCACCGCCTCACCCTGGGCCAGTTCGCCGGCGGTCACGTTGGCCGGGTCGCGGCCCTCCGCCAGCACCTTCACCACGATGTCGCGGTCGGTCAGCATGCCCTTGAGCCGGTTGTCGTCACCGCAGATCGGCAGCGAGCCGACTCCCAGCTCGGCCATCCGCTTCGCGGCCGACTTCAGGTCGTCCTGCTCGCGGACGCAGCTCACGTCGTTCGTCATGATTTCGCGCGCGGTCGGCATTGGCCTGACACCTCACTTCCGGGGGGGGGTTGTTGCCGTTCCTCCTACCCCGACCGCCCTCGACCATGCGAACCGGCCGGCGGCTCACCGCTCCGGGCCGTGCGCGCAGTTCGACCTCTTGGCAGCTCGCTTCGCCGGTCGCTTCCCGCTCATGCCCTGCCCATCGTGCTCGTCGCCCAGCCGTGGCGGTTCGACGTCTCCCCGTGCGAAGCCGGAGATCCCGACACGACCCTGTTCGTCTACACGACCGAGGCCGGGTCGCCCTCGCGGCGGGCCATGGATCTCCTGGCGAGTTGGACCGCCCCCGACAGTGGCCTCAACCGGGAGCAGCAGAGTCGACGCCATCCGGACTCCGCCACGGGGTGACTGCCCGCACAGTTGTGGACTGATCAGTTCCTTACCTCTATGGTTGCGGCATGGGCAGGCCGAGGACGTTCGACATCGACGCGGCGGTGGACCGCGCGATGGAGCTGTTCTGGCGACAGGGCTTCGAGGGCACCTCGACGGAGGATCTCGTGGCGGGGCTCGGAATCGCCCGGGGCAGCCTCTACAAGGCGTTCGGATCGAAGGAGCAGCTCTACGCGCTGGCGCTGCGCCGTTACTGCCAACGCCACGCGGCAGGGCTGCTCGAGGTGTTGGACCGGGCGGAGCAGGTGCGGCCGGCGATCCGGGCGGCGCTCCTGGAGTTGGTGGAGGTTGATCTGGCCGATCCGGAGCTGGGCTGCCTGGTGGTCAACGCGGCCACGGAGCGCGCTGCGCACCCGGACACGGTGCAGCAGGTGTCCCGCACGATGGGCCAGATCGAGTCGGCCCTGGCGGGAGCGTTGGAGCGGGCCCGGGTCCGCGGGGAGATCGCGGCGGACAAGAAACCACGGGAGCTGGCCCAGTTCCTGACCACGTTTCTGCAGGGTCTGCGAGTGATGGGCAAGGCCCGCGCGGATCGGGCGTTCCTTGACAACGCCGTGGAGGTCGCCATGGGCGCCCTCGACTGACTTTTTGCTGCCCGAATTAGGAACTGATCAGTCAACAATTGGGAGTGATAGTGAATCTCGAACTGCAGGGCAAGGTCGCCATCGTCACCGGTGCGAGCAAGGGCATCGGACTGAGCACCGTGGCGGCGTTGCTCGACGAAGGGGCGCACGTGGTGGCGAACAGCCGCACGAGCACGCCGGAGCTCGACGCCCAGGTCGCGCGCGGCGCCACCGTGGTACTGGCCGACATCACCGACGCGGATACCCCGCAACGGCTCGTCGACGCCGCACTGTCGACGTACGGGCGCCTGGATGTGCTGGTCAACAACGTTGGCGCCGGCAGCGTCCGGTCCGGATTCCTCGACGTCGACGACACCGAATGGGCGCGCGTGTTCGACGTGACGTTCTTCAGCGCCGTACGCACCAGCAGGGCCGCCCTGCCCGCCCTGCTGGACAACGGCGGGACGATCGTCAACATCAGCAGCATCAATGCCAGACTGCCGTTTCCGATGGTGGTCGACTACTCGGCGGCCAAGGCGGCGGTGGCCAACCTGACCAAGACCCTGTCGGAGGAGTTCGCCCCACGTGGTGTGCGGGTCAACGCCGTCTCGCCCGGCCCGGTGCGGACCCCGTTCTGGACCGGACCCGACGGTTTCGCACACGCCGTCGCGGCCGGCGCGGGGGTCACCGCACAGCAGGCGCTCGACGAGGTGGTGCCGCAGAGCATGGCGATCAGCACCGGCCGGATCACCGAGGCCGGCGAGGTCGCCGACCTGGTGCTTTTCCTTGCCTCCGCCCGCTCCGCCAACACCACCGGCGCCGAGTTCATTCTCGATGGCGGCCAGGTCAAGACCCTCTAGCCACACCTGCCCCTCGGGACGTGGACATCCCGGCCAGGCAGCGGACGACAGGAAAGGCAGCCGCCCATCAGAACATGATGGGCGGCTGCTCTCGTCAGCTCGCTGTTCCGAACGCGGGCCCGCGGCATCATCGGCACGGTCAGCGCCGGAGCAGGACGAACCCTCCCCCGGGCTGGGAACGCTGGCTCGCCCCGCACCCGCAGCCGATACCAACCCCGACCTGCGGATCCGGCGCGGCCGCCCGGGCGCAGATGAATGAGTCGGCCCCTACCGGGGACTAGCTGGACCATACCGATCGAGACGGAAGGCGGCGATGGGCGTCGACCGGGACTGCACCGAGGTGGGGGACGACTTCCTCCGGGTCATCCGTACCGTGTTGGCTACGGCGCCAAGGACCGGCGCCGCGCCCGGGGGAACGGCCGAGCCGGCTCCGGGAGTGTGGTGACCGGGCGCAGGTCCGTGGTCGTGGGCGTCGTGGCCGCCCCCGGAGTCGCGGCCGACCTGGCGCGGGAGGCCGCCACGGAGCTCGCCGACCGGCTCCGCAACCGGGTCCCGGAGGTCGACTGGGCGGTACGCCTCCAGGTGGCGCGGCTCGTCGAAGGGCCAGCCGACCTCGGCCAGCTCATCGAGGCAGCCCGGCGCTGGATGCTGGCCGAGGGCTGGAGTCTGGTTCTCTGCGTGACGGACCTGCCGTTGCAGACCGCGCGGCGGCCCGTGGTCGCGCACGCCAGCACCACCCACGGCGTCGCGGTCCTTTCCATGCCCGCGCTCGGCCTCGTCGCCGTGGCCCGGCGGATGGCCGAGGCCGGCGACCGGCTCTTCGCCGCACTGCTCGGCGATACCGACGCGGTCGGCGACCCGGTGCGGGCCGGCCCGCGCCGCCGGCGCCTGGCCACCAGTCGGCGGGCCCGGGAACTCGGCGCGCGCGTGAACCCCCAGGCGTCCGGCATCGGCCTGCTGGCCGGGGTGATCGGCGGCAACCTGCGGCTGCTGCTCGGCATGCTCCGGACGAACCGACCGTGGCGGCTGGCCGTCCGGCTCTCTCGGCTGCTGGTTGGTGCCTTCGCGACCGCCGTCCTCGCCCTGGTGACCGCCGATATTTGGCAGTTGTCGGCGGCCGTGGGCAACCTGCGGCTCGGCCTGCTCGCGGCCGGCTCCGTCCTGGCGGTGGTGCTGACCATGATGCTCGGCGCGCGCCTCTGGGAGCGGGTTCCGCGCGACTCGGGTGCCCGGGAGCAGGTCGTCCTCTTCAACGTGGTCACCGTGCTCACTGTGGTGATCGGCGTCCTCGCGCTGTACGTGGCGCTCGCCGCGCTGACCATCATCGGGGCGATCGCCCTCGTCCCCTGGGACCTGCTCGCTGAAGCTACCGGCCGACCGGCCGGCATCGCCCACCAGGTCAAGCTGGGCTGGCTGGCCAGCTCGCTGGCGACGGTCGGCGGCGCGCTCGGCGCCGGACTGGAGTCCGACTCGGCGGTACGGGAGGCGGCGTACCGCTATCAGCCCGACACCGAGCTGACCGGCGAGCAGGGTGGGCCGAACCCAACCGGCGGGGCCGGACCGAGACCTAGCAGCGAGTCCGGGTCGCCGCACAGAGACAGGTCTGAGCCGGAGCGGAACCACGAGGCCGGCTGACGGCCCTGGTCGGCGCTGTGTTCAGGACCCACGCCCGCTCGTGCCCGCTGCCCCCTGCGGCTCATCGCCGCCTTCGTGGTCGGCGTGGTGCTTGGCGGCTTCGGTGTCAGCCAACTGCGAGACTCGCGTGATCAGCGGGAGCGCAGCGCCGTGGTCGCATTCGTGGCCTTCCCTCAATCGGCAGACTCTGGAAACGCAGCCTCCAAGGGGTCCGTCCGACTGCCCGGGTATTTGGCGTTGGCCAACGCCGACCCCGGGCCGATCACCGTTCGTGGGGTTCTTGCAGAGAGGCCGGGCGTCGTAATACACACCATCGGATCGCCCCGGCTGTTACACCCTGGCAGCACCGGTCAGCTCGCGGTCGAGCTGTGGTTCGAGTGCTCGGTCGCACGCCTCCAGCGAGAGCCGCTGCCGCTAGGGTTGTCAGTCGAGACCGATGATCCTGGTCACCGGCGCGAAACGTGCAAGACCGCGACGCTGCCCGACCCCTGCTCTGGGCGCTACACGCCTGTTTCCCAGGCATCCGTCTGATCTGGGCCGACTCGGGCTACGCCGGCAAACTCGTCGACTGGGCCGCCACCCACCTCCGACTCACCGTCCAGATCGTGGCCAAACTCGCCGGGCAGACCACCTTCGTCGTCCTGCACCGCAGATGGGCCGTGGAACGCACCTTCTCCTGGATCAACCGGTGCCGACGCACCGTCCGCGACTACGAACGGCTACCCCAACACCACGCCGCGATAGTCCAAATGGGCCATGATCACCATCATGACCCGCCGCCTGGCCCGACACCACACCGCCGCGCCACCCACGCCCACTGCGCCATCGACCGCCTGAACCCCTCGGACCGGCCCACCTGCCATCCCGTATGCCGTCGACTCGCCCCAGCCCGCACCGGGGAGCACCGGCAAGGCCCCGCTGATCAAGGCGACACGCAAGTCACCGATCAGCCGTGATAGCCGTCCGGCGTCGCTCATTCGACGGCTTCGCGCTGGCGCCGCCGGTAGACACGGTTCTTGTTCCGTGCCCCGCACAACTGCATGGTGCACCAGCGGCTGGAGCCGTTGCGCGACTGGTCATAGAAGACCCACCGGCAACTGTCTGCCTGGCACACCTTCAGCCTGGAGAGCGTGCGGTCGGCGTCGCCGAAGGCCAGCGCCACCAGGATCGCCGCGAGCGCCCCGGACAGCCCAGTGCCCGTGGGAGCGATGGTGAACCGCTCGCCGACCACGACCGCGAGCGGCAGGTCGGCCGCGGCTTCGGCGAGCACGCGGCGGCCCCGCTCCCGGCGGTCGAGTCCCGGTGACTCGTCCTGCGGGCCGGGCCGACCGTGGTGTGCCGGGACGCTCAGCAGGTCACGCAACGCCTCCCGGAAACGCAGCGCACGCCCTACGTCGTCGGGTCCCAGCCCTCCTTCGCGGACCGCGTGGCCCTTCGCGGCCAGCCAGGTGGTCAGGCCACCGGGGTCGGCGAGGTCGTCCCAGCCGCCCTCGAAGTCCACGCTGTTGCAGAAGTCCTGTACGAGGCGGAGCCGACCGGGTGCGGGGCGACGCGCATCGGCGTCCTCAGTAGTCACAGATACCAGCATAACCAGTTGACCGGCATCGCCACGCATGATCTACTCCTCGGCGATGCCAGTGAAAACGTTAAGCAGGTATCGGCCTCCATGGACCGATGTCGAGCCGCTCCCGGCCTCGCACCAGCTCCCGCCCGGATTCGGCCTGCTCTGGGCCGGCCAGGGCGTCAGCGAGTTCGGCACCGCGATCGCCGGGCTCGCCCTGCCGCTCCTCGCGGCGCTGCACCTCGGCGCGGATTCCGTACAGCTCGGTTGGCTCGGCGCGGCCGCGATGCTGCCCTGGCTGCTCGCACTGCCGATCGGCGCCTGGATGGACCGGGTGCCGGCGCGGCCGGTCATCGTCACGGCCGAACTCACCCGCGCCGCGGCAACCCTGCTCATCCCGGCCCTGTGGCTCGCCGGTTCGCTGTCCCTGTCGCGGTTGTACCTGCTGGTCGCGGTGATCGGCCTGGCCCAGGTGTTCTTCGAGACCGCCTGGGGCACCGCGCTGCCGCGGATGGTGGGCCACGGTGCCCTGCTCGCCGCGCACAGCCGCCTCGAATCGGTCCGATCGGCCACGTCGGTCGGCGGACCGGGGGTCGCGGGCCTGCTGATCCGCGCCGTCGGCCCGGCCGCCGCCCTGGTCGTCGACGCACTGAGCTATCTGGTCAGCGCCGCCACGGCCTGGCGAGCACTCCCGCACGGCCCGGCGACGGTCGGCGACCAGCCCCGTGAGCCCCTGCTCACCGCCATCCGCGCCGGGCTCACGGTGATCACCCGGACGCCGATGTTGCGGGCGATGGCGCTCCAGGCCACGATCTGGAACTCCGTCACCGGCGCCACCCAGGCACTGTTCATGCTCTACGCTCTGCGCGTACTCGGCCTAGGCCCCGGCGGCATCGGCGTGCTGCTCATGATCGGCGGCATCGGCGCGCTGCTGGGCTCGACCACCGCACCCATGCTGCTACGGCGGCTCGCCTTCGGACCGACCTACATCGTGCTGGTCCTCGTCGCCTGCCTGGGTACGCTCCTGACCGCGGCGGTCACCCGACCCCTGCCGGTGGCGCTGGCGCTGGTCGGCGTCGGGGAGTTCCTCGTCGGCGTGGGCATCGCGGTCACCCGGGTGCAGGCCGTCAGCCTGCGCCAGACCATCACCCCAGCCCCACTGCTGGCCCGCATGCTGGCGACGTACCGGCTGCTGGCCTTCGGCACGGTTCCGCTCGGCAGCGTTCTCGGCGGTTTCCTGGGTGGAGCGCTCGGCCTGCGCGCCGCCCTGCTGCTCATCGCCATCGCCGGGGTGGCCGCCGCCGTCCCGCTCCTGCTCTCCCCGATCCGCACCCTGCGTACGCTTCCCCACACCAGCACCGAAGGGCCCCTCCTGTGACCACGATCCGCATTGCCCACTCCGACGAGATCCCCGGGCTCGTCCAGTACCCGAACGATGCCGAACGCAACGCCGCGACCGGCACGTACCTGACCGACCTGCTCAGCAAGGGCTGCACCCGGCCGGAGTGGTGCCTGGTGGCCGAGGACGACGGCCGACTGGTCGGCAGTGTCGTGCTGTGGACCATGCCCGGTAACGAGATGCCCATCGACGTGGTGCTCCTGGAGGCCCCCTGGGACGACCCCGACCTGACCATCGGGCTCGCCCTGCTCGCGGAGGCGGCCACCCTGGCCAGGACACTCGGTGCCACGGAACTGGGTCACGTGGTGGACTCACCGGCCCAGGCACCACAGTTCCAGCGCCATCCCGAGGAGCACGCGGAACTGCTGCGCCGGGCCGGATTCACCGTGGCCCGCGACGGCCGGCGCTTCCGCTGGCTGGCCGGCGGGGAACTGCCCGCGCAGGACGGGCGGCTTCGGTTCCGGTCCCTCGCCGAACTGGGCCCCGAACCCTTCGTCCACCTGTTGGAGACCCTGCTCGCGGAGACCGCCGACGCGCGGCTGACCGAGGACGTACGGCGGCACGGCCTGCGCAAGGCCGCGGAGCTGCTGTTCGAGGAGTCAGCGGAATTGGACCACGAGCCGCAGTGGTGGGAGATCGGGTACGACGCTGACGGCACCCAGGCCGTGATCAGCCTCCCGGCGCACAGCCCCGCCTTCCCCGTGATCGGCTTCGTCGGTGTCGCTCCCGCGCACCGGGGCAAGGGCTACAGCTCGTCGGTCGTGGCACGGGGAACGGCGATCCTGGCCGAGAACGGCGCCACCGAGATCCGGGGCGACTGCGACGTAGAGAACGTCGCGATGTTCAAGGGCTTCCAGCGCGCCGGTTACGACAACTTCGCCAACCGGATGGAGTTCACCCGCCCGCTCTGACCCGTACCCCGCGACGCCGCCGGGCTGCCCTGGTCCGGCGGCGTCTACGCCGTGTGGCTGTCCCGCCGACATCGCTGCCAGAGCGCCGAGGTCAGGCCGGATCCGGACCGATCCGTACGGCACCACCTGATCGACCTGCTTCACCGAGGAAGAGATCGCCGCCCTCGACGCACGGAGTCACCGGGTGGCGCCGGCGGATCGGTCCCACGAGGCGACTGACCCGCCGACCACCACGCTCCCCGGCCTGGCGACCTCGCGGCGCATGCGGACCGCGTCCCGGGACCGAGCCCGAACGCGCGCTCGGCGGCCAGCACTTCGGTCAGGCCCGGAGTGATCTCCTCGTCGGCCAGTCTCCGGAACCACAGCGGGCGTGGGGCCGGCGTTCCACGGCACCGCCCGGAAGGTCGTCAACGTGCCTGCCGGCAGAACTCGACCAGTGGCCCAGGCGGCGACGAGGTCCAGCAGCAACCGGCCGATGCACGCAGATGCCGCTCACCATGCTGGGATGGTTCACTGGGCGATGGTCCGTCGGTTGATACGCGACATGTGTCCGCCAACTGATCTGCGACAGCCAACGACGCTGCGCTGGCCGGTACACCCGTAACCGGGTAGACGGGCTGGCTCGGCAACGGGCAGCATCGCGCGGTGCACATCGCAACGGACGGGGAAGCCGTCGACATCATCACGGCTGGCGACCACTGGCAGTCCTCCTGGTATCCGCCGTCGAACCTCCCCGCTGGCGTTCCACATGGATCGACCGGGGTCTGCGCGGTCGGTGGTCATGTGATCCTGGTCAGCGGTGACGGCAAGTACTGGCAGTTCCCGGGCGGACGCCCGGAGGCCGGCGAGGACTGGTCCGACACCCTGGCCCGTGAGGTGAGCGAAGAGGCGTGCGCGACAGTGCTCGGCTGTCGATTGCTGGGCTTCAGCCGCGGGGTGTGCATGAGGGGGCCAGAGCAGGGTCTCGTGCTCGTGCGGGCCCTGTGGCGCGCCGATGTCCGCCTAGACGCGTGGACGCCCGAGCACGAGATGGTCGAGCGTCGCCTCGTCCCTCCAGAAAGCGTGTGGGATGCGTTGTCTGTTCCGACCGGCTGGGAGCCGATTTACCGCCGGATCTTGATCGAGGCAGGTATCCCGGCTGGTCAATAGCCTTCTAGTTCGGCCTCGGGCTAGCGGCGTGCAGTGGGCCAGCGTGGCGTCGTCGTGGGTCTTGCCCCGTGGCCACTTCCTGCCGTGCGGATCGCTGGCTTCCGCTGCTCGGACCTGTCGGGCACACTCCGGCGGATTTCCACGATTCGGTGCGTCGGGTGTTCAGCGGGTCTGCTGACGATTCGCTGACTGCGAAAGACGCACTTCGATCCGAGGAAGATCGGCCGACGGGGGAGAACAGGTCGTGACCTGGTCGGATGGTGTGGTGGAGCCCAGGGGACTCGAACCCCAAAAACGCGATCATGGGACATCGGGGGTGTAGGCGGCCTTTGACCTGCTGTCACCTCGGATCGACTTCCGTTGCCTGACACCACTTTGCGGCCTCAGGTGGTCCCGATGTGGTCCCGATGATCTTGCCGATCGAGGCGGCCCGAGCCGGCGCCGTCCGCCTGGTCCTGGTCCTCGACGGCTCGGTCAAGTCCGCCCCGGTGGCTCCACGCGTGGCTCCCAAAGGCCCCTCGTGGGGCGACTTGACACGCGAGGTTAATGAGCCTAACTTTTAGGTTAACTCCACTAACAAGCCGTCAGGAGCTGGTCATGGCCATGCTGTCGTCCCTTACCAACCTCGACGCCGCCGCGTCACGGCAATCCACCTCGACGCCGCCCCGGCGGCGCGTGGCCCCCGTGCTCGCCGGCGTCGGCTACTCGCTCGCCTGGATCGCCGGCCTGACCGTCGCGTCCGCCTCCACCGACGTGACCTCCACGGGCGCGGCGCTGGTGGCGGATTCCGCCGGCCACGAGGTCGCCTCGATCACGCAGTACGTGCTGACCGAGGGCGTCGCCGCGGTCCTCCTGGCCGTGGTGGTCGTGCTGCTGGGCCGGGCCGTGGGCGAACACCGAGGTTCCCGGCTGCTGACCGGCACGGGCCTGGTCGCGGCCGGCATCTCGCTGGTGCAGTGCGCGCTGGGCGTCACGCTCGCCGGCTGGGCGGCGCCCGGAGGCCATGCCGACGTCGCCGGGGCGCTCTTCGAGACGGTCAACCGGCTCGACGGGCTGAAGATGTTTGTGCTAGCCGCGATGGCGCTGGCAGGTGCCGGCCTGGCCCGGCGCGCCGCCATTCTGCCCCACTGGTTCGGGTACCTCGGACTGGCGCTCGCCGTCACGCTGGTCGCCTCCGGCGTGGGCTATCTGTTCCTGATGAGCACCGCGGCGCTGGCGGCGTACGTGTCGTTGCCGTTGCTGCTGGTCTGGGTGACGACGGCGGGCCTGCTCGTGCGTCGGACCGGTCGGTAGGCTGCGGTAATGCCCCGTTCGGGTCTGACCCGCGACCGCGTGGTCGCACAGGCCGCGACGGTGGCCGACGAGGTGGGCTTCGACCGGCTCGCTCTGGCCACTGTCGCGAAGCGACTGAACGTCTCCCTGCCCGCGCTCTACAAGCACATCGACAGCCTGGCCGGGCTGCAACGCGACGTGGCCGTGCTCGGCGTGCGGGAGCTGACCGTAGCGATCTCCACCGCCACGGTGGGCCGGTCCGGTCGCGACGCCCTGCACGCGGCGGCACGGGCGTACCGCGAGTACGCGCTCGCGCATCCCGGCCGCGCCGCCGCCGCCGTCCGGGCACCGGACCCGGCGGACGCCGAGCACCTGGTCGTCGGGCGGGCGGCGGTCGAGGTGCTGATCGCCTTGCTGAGGGGCTACGACATCACCGGGGACGACGCGATCCACGCGGTACGCGCGATGCGCGTGGTCCTGCACGGGTTCGTGACCCTGGAGGCGGCCGGCGGGTTCGGGCTGCCGCAGTCCCTCGACGAGACGTTCGACCGGCTGGTCGATTCCCTAGACGCTACGTTCCGCGCCTGGGCGGCTGGCGTGCCGACGAAACCGTCGTAGCCGTCTGCGGGTAGGCGTCGAGCAGTCCCTTCGGTGCCAGTCCTGGCGCTGTTCTGGGCCGCGTTCACGATCCTCGAAGGACAAGGTGGGGCGCCCTACCGGACGAGTCTCAATGGCGGTTGTCAAGCGGCGGCGCCGGCGGCAGGAGTGGCCTGGGGGTTAGAAGAAGATCGCGGATGACTGGTTAGGGCATCGCACCCCTGTTCGACCCGTCCGTGGTTGTCGGGCATCGTCGGCCACTGCCGCTGTCCTTGGCTGTATCGATGGCTGTATGACCGGCCGGCGCTGACCGTCTGATCCGTAGATTCCCAAGAGCATGCCAAGGCCGTCCGATGCCGTCCGCCTGGTCCTGGTCCTCAAGCGCTCGGCAACTCGATCGGTCCCGTCCCGTCCGGTCCAGTCCGCCCCGGTGGCTCCCCCGCGTGGCTCCCAGACTGTCAGCTTGGGAATTGTCGATCCCCGCCTGCCTGCTGGGTTGGCGGCCTGCTCTCGTCGGTCTTCGTGGCCTCGGCCGGCCCCTGCTGTCCTGGCTCAATGGCACGCTAATGGCACATGTGTGGTCCTCGCCGATGCACCGCATGATCAGCTTGCGCTTTGAACACGATCGGATCGGGGCCGGGCCGTCGATCCGGCGATCCGGCGATCCGATGGACCCGAGGAACCGGGCAGGCGCCTGGGCCGTCATAGCCTTTCGTGAAGTCCCGGACGCGACGCCTACTCATCTCGGGTGCCCTTGCCGCTTTCGTGGCGGTGGGGATCCTCGCCACAGGTCATCACTACGTTTGGTGGGGACCCGAGCCACCACGCGATCCGGACGCGCTCGTACTGCGGATCCAGTTCGTCCAGGGCATGGGGCCCCAGTCCATTCGCCCGGTCCCCGACATTTCTGTATACGGGGACGGGCGCGTACTGACCACGGCGACCGAGTTCGCCGAGTTCCGCTTCCGGGAAGTCGTCAAGGATCAGCAGCTCACCCGTCTGGCGTACCGCCGGGTCTACCGCGACGCCCACCTTGCCGGGCTGTCCAAATCCCGTACCTTCGACAGCGACGCGCAGTGGCCTGACGCCGGTCCCACCGTAGTAACGCTCCTGGCCGGCGATGGGCAGCACGTCTCCACCCTGGAACCAGGCGCCAGCGGCACGCGCGTCTGGCTGATCAAACGGCTTGCCGATCACCTGCGATCCCTGCCACGAAGCGACCTCGTACGCCCGCCAGTAACCTACAGGCCGACGCGGATGGCGATCGTGGCGTGGCAAGCCGGGGAGAACTCGTCCGAAAGCTCACCCAACGGGCGGACCCAGGTCACGCCATGGCCACTCTCGCCGATCGCGGCAGACCAGCAGCCAAGTTGCACTCTTCTGAGGGGAACCGACGCTGAAGCCGCTGCGCGACTCGCCGACTCAGCCTCACCTGACACGCGATGGCGCAGCGGCATGCACCTTTACACGATGGCTCTCCGGCCGTTGTTGCCCGACGAGACCGACTGTACGGCGGCGATCCGATAAGCAAGACCGCCGTCACCCCCACCGCCGGCCCCGTGCCAGACCTCAAACCCAGATCGACGTACATCGGATCCTGCGGGCACAAGCGAAGCCTCGCGCACTGGGCCCCGTGTGCGGGATCTCCTCTTCGGGCAAGTCGTAGACCGTCCAGCCTCCCAGGCATAAGGGGGTCGCCAGTCTGCCCCCATCCCCGGATAGGTGCCAAGGACTGCGGCGCCCGGTCGGTGTCACGGGTGGCCGCAGGCCATCGGCGTGCCGACGCGCAGCGCCCTTGACGCCGGCTGGGCGGCGTAGAGAATCGGGTACCCGGGGATGGGTCACACCCCGGTCCTCGTCGTCGTCCGAACGCGGTCAGTGTCCCCGAGATTCAGGGGCAAGCAGCTCTGCTGCGGGCCGCCCTCGGCCGCCGGGACCATCGGTAACGTGGTCCCGATGTGGTCCCGACGATCTTGCGGCGTGTCCCGCCGCAGGTCAGAGGCAGTATTGGTGGAGCCCAGGGGACTCGAACCCCTAACCCCTGCCTTGCAAAGGCAGTGCTCTGCCAGTTGAGCTAGGGCCCCGTGGGCGGCGGCGGCTTCGCCGATCGTTCGCCGCCAAGCCGGACGTCAGCGCAGGTCGGGCGCGGTGGTCGCCTCGTGCCACAGGGCGCGCTCGTCGTTCGAGGCCTTCACCTTGTTGAACACGACGGCGGCCACGCCAACGACGCCGGCCAGAATCAGCAGCTTCTTGAACATTGGGGACACCCCTCGCGCTCGACTACCGTCGGACGACGTGCGGTGGGGCTAGCTGGAATCGAACCAGCGACCTCAGAGTTATCAGCTCTGCGCTCTAACCGACTGAGCTATAGCCCCGTGTTGCGACGAGCAAGGTTAACCCATCCGCTCAGCCGGCCCCAAATCGGGGGCCGGGCCCGCGAGCCGGGCCGTCGACACCTGCAAAACCTACCTGAGTACGAGACGCCGGAGCGACCGCATTCCGCGGCGCCCCGGCGTCCCGATCGCTCAGTCCCGCTCGGCGAGGGTCAACTCGATCCCGCCGACCAGGTCGGCGCAGACGTTGTAGACGAACGCTCCCAGCGTGGCCAGCGCGGTGAAGAGCACCACGTTGACCAGGCCGATCAGCGCCGAGCTGAGGATCACGCCCTTGGCGGTGATCTGGAAGCCGCTGGTGCTCTGCCCCCCGCCGGCGTTCACCAGGTCGCTCAGGCTGTCGTTGACGCTCTGGAACACCCCCATCGCGTCCAGCGCCAGGTAGAGCACCGACGTGGCGACCACCACGACGATGAAGAGCACCACCGAGACGGCGAACGCGAACTTCATCACGGACCAGGGGTCGATCCGCTTCAGGTTCAGCCGGGCCCGGCGCGGCCCGCGGGACGCGGCCGAGCTGACCGAGGTACGCGCTGCGCGTACCGCCTCACCGACCCGGGCCGCCCCGACCGCCGACGCGTTCCCGATTCCCGGCGGCAGGCCGCCGCCGCTGGCCGGGCGGCTGGTGCCGGTGGCACGCCCCCCGTCCGGCTGCGGCTGGGTCATGCCCGGCGTGATCCGGGGCTGCGTGCCGGTGGCCCCGGTGGATGCCGCCTCGCCCGGCCGGACACTGATCGGCTGGGTGGTCGTGGGACGGGCCGGGGTCGCCGCCGCCACCGGAGGCGCGTCGGTGGACGCCGGCGCCTCGACGCCGGACGTCTCGGTCTTGTCGCCCGATCCACCGTCCTCGCCGGGCTGGTCCGGCGGGGGTGTCATGCCGGGAGCCCGGGTGAATTTCGGGGCAGGCGCGTCGGCGGGGACCGTTGCCCGGCCCACGGCCGCGCGGCCGGTCGCTGGTGTGCCGCCCTTGGCGGCCTCCTCGTCGACCGGGTTGGCCGAGGTCCCCGTGTTCCCCGACTTCGCCTGTGTCTCCGTCATTCAACTAGTCCTGTTCGTCGGGTTCGTCGGCATTGCGAGCAATGGCCACGATAGTCACGCCGTCCGGGAGGTCCATCAGCTTGACCCCCATTGTGTTCCGGTCACGCGTACGGCGTACAGGCTTCACCGGAGTCCGGATGACACCACCGTTGCTGGTGATCGCGAACAACTCGTCGTCCGGGTCGATCACCACCGCGCCGACCAGACCACCGCGCCGCTCGGTGATCTTCGCAGTCAACACGCCCTTACCTCCCCGGCCCTGCACCGGGTATTCCTCGATCGGGGTACGTTTCGCGTATCCCCCGTTCGTGGCCACCAGAACGTCCAGGCCCTCCCGAACGACCTCCATGGCGAGCAGGACGTCGTCGTCCGTGAAGCGCATGCCGATCACGCCGGAGGTGGCGCGACCCATCGGCCGCAGCGCCTCGTCGGAGGCGTTGAACCGGATCGCCTGCGCCTTCTTGGAGACCAGCAGCAGGTCGTTCTCCGGCGCAACCAGCGCAGCACCGACCAGCTCGTCCTCATCGCGCAGGTTGATCGCGATGATTCCGCCGGAACGGTTGGAGTCGAACTCCTCGAGCCGCGTCTTCTTCACCAGGCCGTTCTTCGTGGCCAGTACCAGATAGGGGGCTACCTGGTAGTTCGGGATTTCGATGATCTGCGCGATCTGCTCGTCGGGCAGGAAGGCGAGCAGGTTGGCCACGTGCTGGCCCTTGGCTACCCTACTGGCCTCCGGCAACTCGTACGCCTTCGCCCGGTAGACGCGTCCCTTGTTCGTGAAGAACAGGATCCAGTCGTGGGTGGAGCATACGAAGAAGTGGCTGACAATGTCGTCCTGCCGCAGCGTGGCGCCGCTGACACCCTTGCCACCTCGGCGCTGCGAGCGGTAGAGATCCACCTTGGTCCGCTTGGCGTACCCGGTCCGGGTGATCGTGACGACCACGTCCTCCCGGGCGATGAGGTCCTCCATCGAGACCTCGCCGTCGAACGGGATGATCTGCGTACGTCGCTCGTCGCCCCACTTGGCGACGATCTCGCCCAGCTCCTCCGAGACGATCTTCCGCTGCCGCTCGGGCTTGGCGAGGATGTCCTTGAGGTCGGCGATCTCGATCTCGAGCTTCGCCAGGTCGTCGACGATCCGCTGCCGCTCCAGGGCGGCGAGACGGCGCAGCTGCATGTCCAGGATCGCGGTCGCCTGGATCTCGTCGATCTCCAGCAGCCGGATCAGGCCCTGCCGGGCGTCGTCCACCGTCGGCGAGCGCCGGATCAGGGCGATCACCTCGTCCAGCGCGTCCAGCGCCTTACCGAGGCCGCGCAGGATGTGCGCCCGCTCCTCGGCCTTGCGCAGACGGAACGCGGTCCGCCGGCGGATCACGTCGATCTGGTGCTCGACGTAGTAGCGGATGAACTGCGCCAGGTTGAGCGTGCGCGGCACCCCGTCGACCAGGGCCAGCATGTTGGCGCCGAAGGTCTCCTGGAGCTGGGTGTGCTTGTAGAGGTTGTTCAGCACGACCTTGGCGACCGCGTCGCGCTTGAGCACGAGCACGATCCGCATGCCGGTACGACCGGAGGACTCGTCGCGGATGTCGGCGATCCCGGCGAGCTTGCCCTCCTTGATCAGCTCCGCGATCCGCTCGGCGAGATTGTCCGGGTTGACCTGGTAGGGCAGCTCGCTGACGACCAGGCAGGGCCGGCCCCGCTTGTCCTCCTCGACCTCCACCACCGCGCGCATCCGGATCGAGCCGCGGCCGGTGCGGTACGCGTCCTGGATCGCGGTGGTGCCGACGATCAGGCCGTGGGTCGGGAAGTCCGGACCCTTGACGATGCCGAGCAGGGCTTCGAGGGTGGTCTCCTCGTCCTCCTCCGGGTGCTCCAGGCACCACTGCACCGCCGCGCCGATCTCCCGCAGGTTGTGCGGCGGGATCTTGGTGGCCATGCCGACCGCGATGCCCTCGGAGCCGTTCACCAGCAGGTTGGGGATCCGCGACGGCAGGATGGTGGGCTCCTTGGCCCGGCCGTCGTAGTTGTCCTGCAGGTCGACGGTGTCCTCGTCGATGTCCCGCAGCATCTCCATGGCCAGCGGATCGAGCTTGCACTCGGTGTATCGCATGGCGGCGGCCGGGTCGTTGCCGGGAGAACCGAAGTTGCCGTTTCCGTCGACCAGCGGATACCGCAGCGACCAGGGCTGCGCCATCCGGACCAGCGCGTCGTAGATCGCCGAGTCGCCGTGCGGGTGGAACTGACCCATCACGTCGCCGACGACCCGGGAACACTTCACGTAGCCGCGGTCCGGACGGTAGCCCGAGTCGAACATGGCGTAGAGGATCTTGCGGTGCACCGGCTTGAGCCCGTCCCGGACGTCCGGGAGCGCACGACCGACGATGACGCTCATCGCGTAGTCGAGGTAGGAGCGCTGCATCTCCACCTCGAGCCCGACCGGTTCGATCCGGTCGTGCGCGACCACGGCGGCGATGGCCTCGGCGGGGACCTCGGGCTCGTTCGGTGTGGACTCGGGGGAATCGGTCACTGTATACCCTTATCAGACTCAGAGTCGTTTTCGTGCTGTGGATAACGGCTGTGGATACTGGCCAAGCTGTGGATAACTCTGTGGATCGGCGGGTCGGTCGGGTGCACACCGGCCGACCCGCCGAGCTCCATCAGATGTCCAGGAACCGCACGTCCTTGGCGTTGCGCTGGATGAACGACCGGCGCGCCTCGACGTCCTCACCCATCAGCACGCTGAACAACTCGTCGGCGGTCGCCGCGTCGTCGAGCGTGACCTGACGCAGAGTACGCGTTGCCGGGTTCATAGTGGTTTCCCACAGCTCGGGATAGTTCATCTCGCCGAGGCCCTTGAACCGCTGAATGTCGTCCGGCTTGGCGTTCGGCTTCTTCTGCTGGCGCAGCGCGATCAGCCCGTCCCGCTCACGATCGGAGTAGGCGTACTGGGCGTCGTCGCCCTTCTTGTTCCACTTGATCTTGTAGAGCGGCGGGGCTGCCAGGTAGACGTGGCCCATCTCGACGAGTGGACGCATGAAGCGGAAGAGCAGGGTGAGCAGCAGCGTCTGGATGTGCTGGCCGTCGACGTCCGCGTCGGCCATCAGCACCACCTTGTGGTACCGCAGCTTCTCCATGTCGAAGTCGTCGTGGATGCCGGTGCCCAGCGCGGTGATCAGCGCCTGGACCTCGTTGTTCTTCAGCACCCGGTCGATCCGGGCCTTCTCCACATTGAGGATCTTGCCGCGGATCGGCAGGATCGCCTGGGTGCGTGGGTCGCGACCCTGCTTGGCCGAGCCGCCGGCCGAGTCACCCTCGACGATGAACACCTCGGACTCACGGGGGTCGGTCGACTGGCAGTCGGCCAGCTTGCCCGGCATCGAGCCGGACTCCAGCAGCGACTTGCGTCGGGCCAGCTTGCGCGCCTGCTGCGCGGCGATCCGGGCCCGGGCCGCCTGGGACGCCTTCTGAATGATCGTCTTGGCCTCGGCCGGGTTGCGGTCGAACCAGTCGACCAGCCGGTCGTTGCAGACCCGCTGCACGAAGCTCTTCACCGGTGTGTTGCCCAGCTTGGTCTTGGTCTGGCCCTCGAACTGCGGATTGGTCAGCTTGACCGAGATGATCGCGGCCAAGCCCTCGCGGATGTCCTCGCCGGAGAGCTTCTCGTCGCCCTTGAGCAGCTTCTTGTCGGTGCCGTACCGGTTGACCACGCTGGTCAGCGCGGACCGGAAGCCCTCCTCGTGGGTGCCGCCCTCGTGCGTGTTGATGTTGTTGGCGAAGGTGTAGACCGACTCGCCGTACGACTCGTTCCACTGCATGGCGATCTCGAGGGACATGCCCTCCTCCTCGGCCCCGAACTCGACCACCGTCTTGTGCATCGGGTTCTTGGAGGCGTTGAGGTGTCGGACGAAGTCGGCGATACCGCCGTCGTAGCGGAAGGTGACCTCGCGGGTCTTGCCGTCCTCGTCCTCGGCCACCCGCTCGTCGAGCAGGTGGATGGTGATGCCCCGGTTGAGGAAGGCCATCTCCTGGAGGCGTCGGTAGATGGTCTGGAAGTCGAAGTCGATCGTCTCGAAGACGTCGGGGTCGGGCCAGAAGGAGACCGCCGAGCCGGTGAGGTCGGTGGCCTCGCCCTTCTCCAGCGGGCTCGGCTTGGAGTTGGTGTAGTGCTGCCGCCACACGGAGCCGGACTTGTGGATCTCGACGAACATCTTCGTGGAGAGCGCGTTCACCACTGAGACACCGACGCCGTGCAGACCGCCGGAGACCGCGTACGCCTTGCCGTCGAACTTGCCACCCGCGTGCAGCACCGTCAGCGCGACCTCGACGCCCGGCTTCTTGAGCTTCGGGTGGAGGTCGACCGGGAAGCCACGGCCGTTGTCGGTGACCTGGACCCCACCGTCGGCGAGCAGCACGACGTCGATGGTGTCGCAGTAGCCGGCCATCGCCTCGTCGACCGCGTTGTCGACGACCTCCCAGACGAGGTGGTGCAGACCGCGCTCGCCGGTGGACCCGATGTACATACCGGGCCGCTTGCGAACCGCCTCCAGCCCCTCGAGAACGGTGATCGACTCTGCGCCGTACTCCTGCTTGTCCTGCGCTGCCACCCTCGGCCACTTTCTCGCGTCGTCCGCGCCAAAATGGGCGCGTCGGGCGCGGGTTCGGCGGACAGGACGCGACGTCGGCGCGCGGACCGGTGCCGGAAATTTCCGGACAGCGGGTCGAACGCGCCGGTCGCCGCGGTTTGCCCGCGGATCGCGATCGGCTCGACCCGACGTGGAGAATGACTCTGGGGCCACCGGCCCCGTCCCTCGCTCCGCACCGGGTCTTCGTCTCACCGTCAATCCTACTGTGCGCGGAGGACAGAACCACCAGTCGGCACCCTCAGCGAGGCGGCTGAGAAGT
Organism: Micromonospora coriariae; assembly: GCF_900091455.1. Taxonomy (NCBI): domain Bacteria; kingdom Bacillati; phylum Actinomycetota; class Actinomycetes; order Micromonosporales; family Micromonosporaceae; genus Micromonospora; species Micromonospora coriariae. The sequence goes on from NZ_LT607412.1 coordinate 2,704,958, forward strand.
CCATAGCCGGCAGAACCCCATTGCCCGCGACTCCCCCCACACGCCAGGCTCCGATCGGACGCGCCGCCCCGGAACGGGTTGACCCGCGGCCGGGCGGGTCGGGGGTCGCGGCCGGGCCGCCCGTGCCGTACGTTTGCGGCGCCCCGGAAGCGGGCTTGATCTTTAGCGGCCGGAACCGGGACGATCGACCCGATCGACCCGACACGTGCTCTTTAAGAGGTGACAGATGGGGCTGGACAACGTCGCGGTGCACTGGCCGCGGACCGGCCGCTTCTACGATCCGGTCGCTCCGGCCGAGTTCGTCGACTTCGGCGAGATCGTCGACCTGCCACGAATCTCCGCTCCGACGGCGGCGCTGGCTGAGCTGATCGCGAAGACCGGCACCGTCCGGGCGACCGCGTACACCGAGCTGGTGGATCTGCTGCTCGGCCTGGAAGGTGTGTTGTACGCCACAGACGCCGCGGCCGAGGACGAGGACCCGGTGATCGACCCGGACGGGTGCGCCTGGATCGCCGGCGGCATCGAACGGTTCGTCACCGGCCACCGTGCGCACGGCGAGGCCGTGACGTTCGAGTCGGTGAGCGTCGTGCTGCGCTCGCTGCTCGGCGACGGGCGGCTGGCCGAGCAGCAGCTGCGCTGGCTGGAGAGCCGGCTGGACGCGCTGCGCGACGAGAGCGGCGACCCGCCGCAGTGGAATTTCACCTGCGCCGAACTGGGTGTGCTGGCGGCGTTCTACAGGCGCTGCGCCGAGCGCGGCTTCGCCGTCTACGCCGACGCCTGACCGGCCGGCCCGGGATCGGCGGCGGTCTGGTCGTCGCCTCCGGGGCGGTTGGCCGCGGCGATCACCTGGGTCAGCACCACGTGCAGGTGCCGCAGGTCCTCGACCGGCAGCCCGAGCCGCTGGACGATCGCAGCCGGGATCTGCTCGGCCCGGCTGCGCAGGGCGACTCCGCTGGGGGTGAGGGTGACAGCGAGGCTGCGTTCGTCGGCGGCGTCGCGCTCACGGCGCAGGTAGCCGGCGGCTTCGAGCCGCTTGAGCAGGGGCGACAGGGTGCCCGGGTCGAGCTGCAACAGCCGGCTGAGGTCCCGGCCGGACAGCGGCGCGTGCTGCCAGAGCGCGAGCATGACCAGATACTGCGGGTGGGTGAGGCCCATCGGCTCCAGCAGCGGGCGATAGACGGCCACGACACTGCGCGCCGCCACCGACAGGGCGAAACAGACCTGTTGCTCCAGCGCCAGCGGGTCGACGCCGTCCGGTCGTTCGCTCATCGGTTGCCCTCCTCAGACACAGTGGCTATCGTACCGATCATTGGTGCACAAACTATTAGTACACCAATGGTCTGCCCCGGTGCTCGGGCGGAACGACGGCGCGCAGGAAGAGGGCGGCAGATGAGCGAGGACGACGCGGCCACCAAACCGCAGGGCGAGGGCGGCCGGTTCATGCGCTGGGCGTTCCGGCACCTGGCCGGCCCGGCCGAGGGCGTGCAGGGGGCGGTGCAGGGCGGCTCGGCCGAGGCCCGCGAGGCGTGGAAGCGCGACCTGGCCGAGCGTAAGCGCTACACCCGCGAACAGCGCGAACGGAAGCGGGCCGCCAAGGAGGCCGACCGGCGACGCTGAGGCGCTCGCTCAGCCGTAGGTGTCCCGCGGCCCCCGGCCGCGTACCCGACGCGGCCCCTTGGACCAGGACGGCGCGGCCGGACCGTGGATGTGCAGCTTGCGCACCACGTTGTGGCCGACCTCCCGGGCGATCTGCTTGAGCAGCGAACCGGCGAGCAGCCGCAGCTGCGTCGCCCACGCGGTCGAGCGGGCCTCCACGGTCAGCTCGCCGTTCTCCAGCTTGACCGGCCGGCTGTGCTGGGCGACCTCCGCGCCCACCACCCGCTCCCAGGCGCCGAACACCGTGGCCTCGGCCGCCGGCTGCTGCCAGCCCCGCGCCTTCACCAACCGGTTCAGCACCACGCTGAGCGGCTGCGGGTCGCGCGGGTCCGGGCCCGGGCCGGAGTAGCCGCGCAGGCGCCGCCCGGAGCCGCCGTCGCCACTCCCGCCACTCCCGGGGGTACGCCGGGCGCGGGCCGCCGCCTGCCGCCGGGACAACGCCGCGTCGAGCACCGCCCGGGCCAGTTCCGGCCCGGTCGCGGCGTCCGGCTGCCCGCCGCCGTCGCCGTCGCCGCCGCCGGCCGCCTTCGACCCCGGGGTACGCGGCGATCCGGCATCACCGGCCCGCCGGTCATCGCGGCCAACGTCGGGACGGGCGGGTTTCGGCTCATCCGACACGGCGTACCGTCCCCTCGCCGACCTGGTAACGGACGCCGCGCAGGGCGGCCGGCACGTCGTCGTCCACCGCGCAGGTGACCAGCAACTGGCTCGCACCGCCGACCAGTTCCGCCAACCGCTCCCGGCGACCGGTGTCCAACTCGGCGAAGACGTCGTCGAGCACCAGCACCGGTTCGATGCCGTCGGCGCGCAGCAGGTCGTACCCGGCCAGTCGCAGCGCGAGCGCGAACGACCAGGACTCGCCGTGGCTGGCGTACCCCTTGGCGGGCAGCGGGCCGAGGGTCAGTGTCAGCTCGTCGCGGTGCGGGCCGACCAGGGTGGTGCCCCGTTCGATCTCGGCGGAGCGGGACGCGGCGAGCGCGGCGGTCAGCGCGGCCGCCAGCACGCCACGATCGGTGGTCGGCTCGGCCAGCTCGATCGAGGGCCGGTAGGCGATACCCGCGGCGCCGCGCCCGGCGGCCACCGCGTCGTACGCCTTGGAAACGTGCGGCGTGAGCGCGGCGACCAGCTCCAGCCGGCCGGCCAACAGCTCCGCGCCGTGCTGCGCCAGATGCGTGTCCCAGACGGCGAGGGTGCCGAGGTCGCCGCCCCGGGACCCGCCGGTCTTGCGGGCCAGGTACGCGGTACGCAGCAGGGCGTTGCGCTGCTTGACCACCCGCTCGTAGTCGGCCCGCACGCCCGCGTACCGGGGCTGCCGGTTGACCAGCAGGTCGTCCAGGTAGCGGCGGCGCTCGGCCGGGTCGCCCCGGACCAGCTCCAGATCCTCCGGCGCGAAGAGCACCAGTCGCAGGGCGCCCAGCACGTCCCGGGCCCGCCGCGCCGGGGATCTGCCCAGGCGGGCCCGGTTGGCCTTGCCGGGCACAATCTCCAGCTCGACCAGGAGCTCACGGCCGTCGTGGACCACCGCGCAGCGGATCACCGCCGAGGAGGCGCCCATCCGGACCAGTGGTGCGTCCGTGGCGACCCGGTGCGAGTCCAGGGTCGCCACGTAGCCCAGAGCCTCGACGAGGTTCGTCTTGCCGACGCCGTTGGCGCCGATCAGGACGTTCGCCCCCGGCTGGAGGTCGACGGCGACCCGCTCGTACGAGCGGAAGTCGACAAGTTCCAGCCGGTGGACATACACAGGGTGTGGATACCGCTCAGCGCTTGTGGACGGCGTGGCCGCCGAACTGCTGGCGCAGCGCGGCGACGGCCTTCATGGCGGGCGAGTCGTCCTGCCGGGAGGCGAACCGGGCGAACAGCGAGGCGGTGATGACGTTCAGCGGCACGGCCAGCCGGACCGCTTCGTCGACCGTCCACCGGCCCTCGCCGGTGTCCTCGGTGTAACCACTCAGCTCCGCCAGCTCCGGGTCCTCGTCGAGCGCCCGGTCCAGCAGGTCGAGCAGCCAGGACCGAACAACGGTGCCCTCCCGCCAGGACTTGAACACCCCCGGCACGTTGGTCACCAGCTCCGAGGCGGCCAGCAGCTCGTAGCCCTCGGCGTAGGCGTGCATCAGGCCGTACTCGATGCCGTTGTGCACCATCTTGGAGTAGTGCCCGGCGCCGACCGGCCCGGCGTGCACGAAGCCGAACTCACCCTCCGGCTTGAGCGCCTCGAAGATCGGCAACAGCCGGTCGACGTGCTCCTGGGCGCCGCCGACCATCAGTGCGTAACCGTTCTGCCGGCCCCATACGCCGCCGGAGACACCAACGTCCAGGTAGCCGATGCCGCGCTCGTTGAGCCGCTCGGCCCGGGGGGCGTCGTCGCTGAACCGGGAGTTGCCACCGTCGATGATGATGTCGCCCTCGCCCAGCACCGCGGCGAGCTCGTCGATGGTCGCGTCGGTGACACCGGCGGGCACCATGACCCAGACCGCCCGCGGCGACTCGAGCTTCTCAGCCAGCCCTGCGAGGGTCGGGACGTCACTCAACTGGGCGTTGTGGTCGAAGCCGACCACCTCGTGGCCGGCGGCCCGCAACCGCTCCCGCATGTTGCCGCCCATCCGGCCGAGTCCTACCAGGCCGAGCTGCATGTGTTCCTACCTCCGTGGATCTGGGTATCGGTGCGCGCGATCAGCGGGACACGCGGATCGGCATGATGAGGTACCGGTACCCCGGAATGGCCTCGCCATCCTCGCCGGCGGGCGAGATCACCGCGGGCTTGAAGGCGTCGACGAACGAGAGCACGGCGGTCTGGGAACCCAGGTTGGCCAGGCCGTCGATGAGGTACTGCGGGTTGAAGCCGATGGTCAGCGCGTCGCCGGTGAAGGCGGCCTCCATCGCCTCGCTGGCCCGCGCCTCCTCCGAACCGCCGGCCTCGACCACCAGCCCGTCGGCGCTGAAGCTCAGCAGCACCGGCGTGGTGCGCTCGGCGACCAGCGCGACCCGCTTGACCACCTCGATCAGGGTGCTGACCGGCACCCGGGCCTCGGCGTTGTGGGTGGCCGGGAAGAGCGAACGCACCGGCGGGTAGTTGGCCCCGTCGAGCAGCCGGCTGGTGGTACGCCGGGTGCCACCGGCGAGGCCGACCATGCCCTCGCCCGCCGCGCCCTGGGCGAGGGCGAGGGTGACCTCGCCACCCAGCGGGCCGAGCGCCTTGGCGGTGTCGTTCAGGGTGCGGGCCGGCACCAGGGCGTTGATGCTCACCTCGGGGTCGTCCGGCCGCCACTGGATCTCGCGCAGCGCCAGCCGGTAGCGGTCGGTGGCGAGCATCGACAGGGTGCTGCCGGAGAGCTCGACACGCACCCCGGTCATCATCGGCAGCGTCTCGTCGCGGCCGGCGGCGATGGCCACCTGGGAGACGGCGGTGGCGAACGCGGCGGCGTCAACGGTGCCGGCGCTCTGCGGCATCTCGGGCAGCGCGGGGTAGTCCTCCACCGGCATGGTGGGCAGGGTGAACCGGGCGCTGCCGCAGACCAGCTCGAGGTGGGCGCCGACGGCGGCGATGTCCACCGGCTTGGCTGGCAGCGCCTTGGTGATCTCGGCGAGCAGGCGACCGGAGACCAGCGCGGCCCCGTCGGCGTCGCCCTGCACCTCGACGGTGACCTGGCTGGAGACCTCGTAGTCGAACCCGGAGACCCGCAGGTTGCCGTCGGTGACGCGAAGCATCACCCCGGCCAGCACCGGTACCGACGGACGGCTCGGCAGGCTCTTCGCGGTCCAGGCCACGGCCTCGGCGAGCGCGTCGCGCTCTACTCGGAACTTCATCAATGCCTCCGCGTCGACGTCAGCGACAACTCTCTCATGCCGACCGCTGCCTACCGTCCCGCCCAACCGTGCGGGTACCCATCGCACTTTAGGGCGCGGGGGCATCGGCTGTGCGCCCGGCCCCGTGGATCGTGTCGATGCTGACCGGCTGGTCCGGCAGCTTTCGGCCCGATCCACAGAAAGTCCAACGGTGATGATTGGTTTTTGTTCTCTTAGAAGAGATAACCCATCGTCTTCATCGCACCTGTGCAAACTGTGGAGAACTCGGGTCCGCGCAGCTCAGACAGGTTATCCACCGGTGATTTGGCTGTGGAGAACCGGGGGTACAACCGCCTCGCGTGTCCACAGCCCGCCCGCGCCGGCCGGTTGTCCACCGTTGTCCACCGGTTGTCCACCGGTAATCCACCGACTTTCTCCCCAAGCCTGTGGATCGCCATGAAGATCACCAATGGCGTCATCCCCAGAACCTTCAACAGGTCGTACACAGGACGACGGTCGCCGGTGGACAACCGCGCAGTTGTCCCCAGCCGTCCACAGCGTCGTACACAGGGTTTCTCCACAGCCTGTGGGTAACTGGCGGAGGACGGACCGTAGTTATCCACTGACGGTGGACAGCGAGCTGTGGACAACGAGTGAGCATCGAATCGGTCACGGCGTCGATGCTGTGGTCTGCACCATGTCGAGGGTCAAGTCGGAGACCCGCCAGAGACGAAAAAAGAACGCCCGGCCGGGTCTCCGGCCGGGCGTGTCCAGGGCAGCGTGCCGTCGCGACGGCGGGCGTACGCCTCAGGTGTTCTGTTTGATCCGGTTGGTCAGCTCGGCGATCTGGTTGTAGAGCGAGCGCCGCTCGGCCATCTGCTGGCGGATCTTGCGGTCGGCGTGCATGACCGTGGTGTGGTCCCGGCCCCCGAAGGCCTGCCCGATCCGGGGAAGTGACAACTCGGTCAACTCCCGGCACAGGTACATGGCCACCTGGCGGGCGTTGACCAGCACCCGGGAGCGGGACTGACCTCGCAGGTCCTCCAGGCTCACCCCGAAGTAGTCCGCCGTGGAGACCATGATCTGGTCCGCGGTGATCTCCGGGCCGGCGCCGTCCGGAATGAAGTCCCGCAGGACCTCCTCGGCCAGCGACAGCTCGACCGTCGACCGGGTCAGGCTGGCGAACGCGGTCACCCGGATCAGCGCGCCCTCGAGTTCCC